>NZ_JBICXU010000042.1:0-55984 GCF_043200435.1 Streptomyces sp. NPDC048416 | reverse complement strand
TGATAGCGGAGCTATCGGGGCGTTTCGGCAACGCCGCGAGGTGCCGTGCCAGGCGCCGCACCCCCGGCCATGATCCACCAGACACCCCCTAAGGCCCCTCGGCCGTGAGGTAGCGCTGGAGGGTGGGCCCCAGCCAGCCGATCACTTCCTCGCGGGTCAGCGCGACGGCGGGCGGGAAGCGCAGCACATAGCGGGCCATCGCCATGCCGAGGATCTGCGACGCGGCCAGCGCGGCCCTGCGCGGGGCCTCGTCCGGGTCCGGGGTGACACCGGCCGCCACCGCGACCAGTTGCTCGGCGAAGATCGCCTGCACCCGCTCGGCGCCCGCCGCGTTGGTGACGCCCACCCGCAGCAGGGCGGTCAGCACGTCGTCGCTCTCCCAGCGGTCGAGGAAGTGCGCCACGAGCGCTTCGCCCAGGCTCTCGACGGGCAACGTATCCGACTTCGGAATGCGCAGGTCGATCGCGGAGGCGGCGGCGAAAAGCCCCTCCTTGTTCCCGAAGTACCGCATGACCATCGACGGGTCGATCCCCGCGTCCCGGGCGATGGCCCGAATGGTCGCGCGCTCGTATCCATCGGCGGCGAAGCGCTCGCGGGCGGCGACGAGAATCGCGTCCTTGGTGGCCAGGGAGGTGCGGCGGGGGCCACCGGATGGGGCTTCTGTCGTCATGCCAACGACTGTAGGCCAACACCTGTTGACATGCCAGTCGAGCCCGCCCTACATTTGCCAACGAGCGTTGACCAACAGCCGTTGACCAACAACCGTTGGCACCCAGGAGGCAGCCATGAGCGACACCCCGCAGGCGCCCGGCTCCACGGACTCGTCCGGCCCCACCGACTCCGGTCTCGCCGACTCCGGCCCCACCAGCTCCGGCCCGGCCGACTCCAGCCCCGCCGACTCCGACCGCTCCCGCTCCGCCGACCAGCCGGCCCCCGCTTCGGCCACGAAGACCACCCCCGCCATCCCGGCCGGCTCCGCCACCCCCGCCCCCTCCTCCCCGCACGCAACCCCCTCGCCCCGGCATGACGAGGCGCTGACCAGTGACGTCCTCGTCGTCGGCTCGGGGCCGACCGGGCTGCTCCTGGCGGGCGACCTGGCCGCGGCGGGTCTCCGTGTCACGGTCGTCGAGCGCCGGGCGCACGGGATCAGCAACATGACGCGCGCCTTCGGCGTCCACGCGCGCACCCTGGAACTGCTCGACGCCCGCGGGCTCGCCGAGGAGTTGGTCAAGGGCGGGACGACCGTCGGCCACATGGACATGTTCGGCCGGCTCACCATCGACCTGAGCCGGCTGCGCTCGCGCTTCCCCTTCCTGCTGGTCACCCCGCAGTACGAGATGGAACGGCTCCTCGAACGGCGGGCGCTGTCCGAAGGGGTCCAATTCCGGTACGGCACCGAGCTGTTGGGCCTGCGCCAGGACGACGACGGAGTGACGGCCGAGCTGCGCGGCCCCGAGGGCGAGGGACACCTCACGGCCCGGGCCCGCCATCTCGTCGGCACCGACGGTGCGCGCAGCAGGGTCCGCGACGCGCTCGGGCTGCCGTTCCCCGGTACGGCCGTGATCCGCTCGATCGTGCTGGCGGACGTCCGGCTCGACAGGGAGCCGGACGCCATGCTCACCGTCAGCGGCTCCGGCGACTCGTTCGCCCTCGTCGCCCCGTTCGGCGACGGCTACTACCGGGTCATGGGATGGAACCGGAACCGTCAGGTCCCGGACACCACCCCGGTGGACCTCGACGAACTCCGCACCATCGCCCGCGAAGCGTTCGGCGCCGACTACGGGCTGCACGACGCCCGTTGGATCTCCCGCTTCCACAGCGACGAACGCCAGGCCCCGTCCTACCGCGTCGGCCGGGTCTTCCTCGCCGGGGACGCCGCGCACGTCCACTCGCCCGCCGGCGGCCAGGGCATGAACACCGGCCTCCAGGATGCCGCGAACCTCTCCTGGAAACTCGCCGCCGTTCTGCGTGGCCGCACCGCGGAGCCCGAGGCACTGCTCGACAGCTACGAGGCGGAGCGCCACCCGGTCGGCGCGTCGGTGCTGCGCAGCAGCGGGGCGCTCGTACGGCTCGCCATGGCGCACAGCCCCCTGCAACGCGCCGTCCGTTCGCTGGCCGTCGGGGTCCTCGGCGCCGTGCGCCCGGCCGCCGACAAGGCGTTGGGGATGATCAGCGGCATCGGCATCGCCTACCGGGCGGAGCGGGGAGCCCACCCGCTCACCGGAAAGCGCGCCCCGGACCTGGACCTCACCGGGGGCCGCCTCTACGAGATGTTGCGCCGGGCCGAGTTCGTCCTGGTGACGCCGCGGGACAGCCGGCCCGTGACGCCCGAGGGAGTGGTGGGCGCGCACTGGAGGAGCGGGCGCGGCAGCACTCTGCTCGTGCGGCCCGACGGATACGTGGCCTGGGCGAGCGACCGACCCGACCCGGCCGGGCTGCACGCGGCCCTCAGGCGCTGGACGGGGCGCGCGCAACGGTGACCCCCGGCGGGCGCGCCCTTCCAAGACGCCACCGGGGTGCCCGCCCGGCGCCGGGCGCACCGGGGTGCCCGCCCCGCCCGGCGCCGGGCCGTGGCGTGCCACCCTGACCTCATGCTCGTCGCACGCTCAGCTCTTCTCTTCGTCGTGGCCGCCCTGTTCGAGATCGGGGGCGCGTGGCTCGTCTGGCAGGGTGTCAGGGAGCACCGGGGCTGGGTGTGGATCGGCGCCGGCGTCCTCGCGCTTGGCATCTACGGCTTCGTGGCGACGCTCCAGTCCGACGCCGAGTTCGGCCGGATCCTCGCCGCGTACGGCGGTGTCTTCGTGGCGGGCTCGCTCGCCTGGGGGATGGTCGCGGACGGCTACCGCCCCGATCGCTGGGACGTCACGGGCGCGCTGATCTGCCTGGCCGGGATGGCCGTCATCATGTACGCGCCGCGTGGCCGCTGAAGGCGCCCCGCCCCGGCCGGGCGCACCCCGGCCCGCCTATCCTGGCGGCGTACTCACCACACGCGCGAGGAGCACGACATGACTGCCGCCGGGACCCCGATCGCCGTCGTCACCGGAGCGAGCAGCGGAATCGGTGCCGCCACCGCCCGCGGCCTCGCCGCCGCCGGTTACCGCGTGGTGCTGACCGCCCGCCGCAAGGACCGCATCGAGGCGCTGGCCGCCGAGATCAACGCGGCGGGCCACCAGGCGACGGCGTACCCGCTGGACGTGACGGACCGGGCCGCCGTCGACGAGTTCGCCACCGCCTTCAGCGCCATCGGAGTGCTGGTCAACAACGCGGGCGGCGCGCTGGGCGCGGACCCGGTGGCGACCGGGAACCCGGACGACTGGCGGCAGATGTACGAGACGAACGTCATCGGCTCGCTCAACGTCACCCAGGCGCTGCTTCCCGCGCTTGAGGCGTCGGGTGACGGCGCGGTCGTCATCCTCTCCTCCACGGCGGGCCACGCCACCTACGAGGGCGGCGGCGGTTACGTGGCCGCCAAGAACGGCGCGCGGGTGCTCGCCGAGACGCTTCGGCTCGAAATCGTCGGCCGTCCGGTACGGGTCATCGAGATCGCGCCCGGCATGGTCAAGACGGACGAGTTCGCCACGACCCGATTCCGCGGCGACACCGAGAAGGCCGCCAAGGTGTACGCGGGCGTGGCCGCGCCGCTCAGCGCCGAGGACGTGGCCGACACCATCACCTGGGCGGTCACCCGTCCCAGCCACGTCAACATCGACCTGCTGGTGGTCCGCCCCCGCGCCCAGGCCTCCAACTCCAAGGTCCACCGGGAGCTGTAGAGCGACGGCCCCAGGGCGCCGGCCCGCTCGCCCCTCCCCGCGACACCGGCCGGGCCCCCGTCGCACACGAACCGGGCCGCCCGGTGTCGCACGCGTACCAGCCCGGCCCCCGGCACACACGAACCAGCCCGGCCCGCGCCCCCTCAAGCACCAGCTCCAGCTCCAGCTCTCGCTACCGCTCGGCCGCCCGCAGCACCGGCGTCCGTGTGTGGCGGCGTTTCTCGCCCGCGTGGAACACCAGGATGATCAGGCGGGCGCCCGGCGCGGCCATCGGCTGGGCGGCGCACATCGTCACCCAGCCCGGGCCCTGGGCGGCGTGGTTGAGGGGCCGCTCGTCGCCGTCCAGATGGAGATAGGCGCTGGCCCGGTTGTAGATGCGGGAGGCGAGCGGGTCCTCAAGGACTTCCTTCTCGATCTGCGCCAGCGTCTGATCGGCGGGGTCGGCGGCCAGCGCGGCCCGCAGCTGCGGCAGCACGAGCGGCGCCCAGGAGTGTTCCCAGTCGGCCAGCGTCTCCCGCGCGCACGGGTCGAGCGCCATCCACCGCATGATGTTCTGCGGCACCTTCCCGCCGGGGAACATCTGCGTCCAGCGTTCGTTGTGGGCGAGCAGGTTCCAGGACCGGTCGTTGACGTATGCCATGTGCACGATGCCGTCGACCGCCTCCTGCCACACACCGGGGATCTCCTCCCCCGACTGCGAGTTCAGGGGGAACGGCGGGTCCTGGCCCAGGCAGTACCGCCAGAGCGCTATCCACTCCTGCTCGTTCATGCCGAGCAGGCGCGCCACGTCCTGGAGCAGGTCCGCGGGCGGGTTGGGGTAGCGGCCGGACTCAAGGCGTCCGTACGTGTCCGGGGCGCGGTGCAGGATCTGGTCGATCTGGGCCTGGGACAGGCCGGGCGCTCGCCGCCCCTGCCGGGTGGGTCTGCTCAGCCCATGGCTCTCGGGCTTGATCAGAGCGCGGCGCTCGCGCAGCAGAGAGCGCAGAGCGGGCTTGTCCATCTGTGGTTCTCCCCCGGTGACGGGCGGCCGGCGACGTCGCCGTCGGCCGCGCGGTTGGAACAGCCGCTCCCGGCCTCCTGCCCCGACTCTGCCATCGGATCCGGACCGGGCCGTCGGCGCGCACCGTGCGGTCGGCGCGTGCCCCATGGTCGGCGTACGTTCCATTGTCGGCGTACGTTCCATGATCGATGTACGCCCCGTGGCCCGAGCGGGTTTCTTGGCCGGTACGCGGCGGGTGGCCGCGGGGTGATCGCCGGCCGCCGGGGGCCGTGCGGGGCGCGGCGCGTACGGCAGCACGACGGCCCCGGGCGCGGGCGTCGGGGCTGAGGGACCGGTCACCGCGGGCAGGGCGGGGACGACGGCGGGCGCGGGCGCATCGGGGGCCGGGAGGTGCTTGGCGAGGTGTGCCCTTTCATGGATGGGTCGGGGTTCGGGCGGCCCTGCGGACACCGGACACCCCCTGGCGGCCGCCGCTCAGGGCCCGCCGAGGCACCCGTCACGAGAGACCCCACGGGTACGCTGGCCGACGGGCCCTGCACGGAGCAAGCGGTAGCGGGATGCGCACGTACGCAGGGCGCACACACGCAGCGGCGCAACGGGAGCAGACATGGGCGAACCGGACGGCCGGGCGGCCGACGCCGGAGCGCTGTCGCCGGAGGCCGTCGACGTCTACGGCCGGGTGACCCGCCACGAGCACGTCGACCCCCAGCGCGATGCCCGGGCGCTCGCCGAGCTCACCGCATGGGGCCTGGTCAGCACCGATCCGCAGCTGCCACATCTGGTCATCGCGCTCGACCCCCAGGAGGCGGGCCGGCGCCGGCTGGACGACGAGCTGCGCCGGATGGCCGCCAACGCCGCACTCATGGCGCGCATCCCCCAGGTCACCGACGAGCTCGGCCTGCACTTCGAGCGGGCCAAATGGCGTTCGGGCCGGGGCTCGGAATTCCTGGGCGAGCCCGAACTCGTCGAGGCCCGCATCGAGCAGGCCGTCGGCCGGGCCCGTGCCGAACTGCTCACCGCGCAGCCCTGCGGCCCGCGCACCCGGGAGCGGCTGACGGCCGTCGAGGAGCGCGACGGCGCGGCGCTCACCCGGGGTGTCCACATCCGCAGCCTCTACCTGGACACCTGCCGGGACGACGCGGTGACCCGCGGGTATGTGACCGCGATGACGGGGCGCGGCGCGCAGTTCCGTACCCAGGTCACCCAGTTCCAGCGCTGCGTGATCATCGACAGGCGGCAGGCGTTCATCTCCGACCACGTCGTCAACTCCGCGCCCGGCCATGCCTCCTGGCATGTGCGGGACCGGGCGGTGGTGGCGTTCATCGCCGAGGTGTTCGAGGAGTGCTGGCGCCGCGCCGACCCCTGGAACGGCGATCCGTACGTCGGCGCGGCGGGGCCGGCGGGTGCGCGCGGCACGCGCACGACGCTGCTTCAGCGCGAGATCCTGCGCGACATGGCGCGGGGCATCGAGCAGCGGCTCACCGCCCAGCGCCTCGGCATCGGACTGCGCAGCCTCTCCAAGGAGGTGCACACCTTGCGGGAGTTGTTCGGAGCGTCCACCCTTCAGGAACTGACCTACCAGTGGGCGCTGTCCGACGAACGGCTCATCGACGACCGGCCGCCCCGCCAGGGCCGGGCCACGGCCTGAGACACCCGCACGACCGGGCCGCGGCGCGGCGCCCCCGAACCAGCCCCGGTCCGGCACCGAACCAGCACCGATCCGGCACCGATCCGACCTCGGGCCAGCACCCCAACCCGGGTCCGGTCCCGGCCCGGGAATCTCGGCCACCGCTCACCGGTATCCCGCCGACCAGGCCGGATCTTTTCCCACCCGGCTTTTCAGCGGATAAATCTTCAGCGGAAAACCATCGCCGCTTCCTGCATGCTGAGTGAGGACGATCAACGGCACATCCCGTACCGGGCGGTGCTGGACCGTCCCTACGTCCGCTGTCACGAGGACGTTGTCCGCGTACGCCAGAACCGGCAGTGCAGGGCATGGGCAGACGATGCCCTGCCGGGCGTCCCGCGGACACCGAGCGGCTTCTGCCAGTGCCGCCCGGACGAAAACCGGACCCCTCCCCGGTACGTCCTCGTGATACGGGCAGTGCTCGGCAGGCCTCGGCTCGCCGAAGGCACAGCCGTGCGCCACATCCGGCGCTTTCCCGGCATGCGGGCCGGGAAGAGGCGGCGGCCGGGGGCCCAGGCCCCCGGCCCGGCCGCGCTCCCCCGAAGAATCCGGCCGTTCCGGCACGCCCGCGCGCCCGCATACGAATCCGGCCCTCGACGCGCCCGTGCTCCCCCGCCGAACGAATACGGCCCCCGGCCCGGCCCGGCCACGCGCCCCGAATCCGGTCCCGGCCCGTCCCCGTCAGCCCTTGACGCAGACCACCTGCTTGAGCTTCGCGACGACCTCCACCAGGTCGCGCTGCTGGTCCATGACCTTCTCGATGGGCTTGTACGCGCCCGGGATCTCGTCCACGACGCCGGAGTCCTTGCGGCACTCCACGCCCCGCGTCTGCTCGGCCAGGTCCCGGGTGGAGAACGCCCGCTTGGCCGCGCTCCGGCTCATCCTGCGTCCTGCGCCGTGCGAGGCCGAGTTGAAGGACGCCTTGTTGCCGAGGCCCTTGACGATGTACGAGCCCGTGCCCATCGAACCCGGGATGATCCCGAAGTCCCCCGCGCCCGCCCGGATCGCGCCCTTGCGGGTGACCAGCAGGTCCATGCCGTCGTACCGCTCCTCGGCCACGTAGTTGTGGTGACAGGAGATGACCGGTTCGAAGCCGACCTTGGCCTTCTTGAACTCCTTGCGGACCACGTCCTGGAAGAGCGCCATCATGATCGCCCGGTTGTACGTGGCGTATTCCTGCGCCCAGAACAGATCGCTGCGGTACGCCGCCATCTGCGGGGTGTCCGCGACGAAGACGGCGAGGTCGCGGTCGACCAGGCCCTGGTTGTGCGGCAGCTTCTGCGCCTGGCCGATGTGGAAGTCGGCGAGCTCCTTGCCGATGTTGCGGGACCCGGAGTGCAGCATCAGCCAGACCGCACCCGACTCGTCCAGACAGAACTCCACGAAGTGGTTGCCGGAGCCGAGCGTCCCCATCTGCTTCGCGGCGCGCTCCGCACGGAACCTAACGGCTTCCGCGATCCCCCCGAACCGCTCCCAGAACCCCTCCCACCCCGAGGCCGCGAAGCCGTGCAGCCGGCCCGGGTCCACCGGGTCGGCGTGCATGCCGCGCCCCACCGGGATCGCCTGCTCGATCTTGGAGCGGAGCCGGGAGAGGTCGCCCGGCAGGTCGTTGGCGGTCAAGGTCGTCTTGACGGCGGACATGCCGCAGCCGATGTCGACGCCCACCGCCGCCGGGCACACCGCGCCGTGCATCGCGATGACCGAGCCGACGGTGGCCCCCTTGCCGTAATGGACGTCCGGCATCACCGCGAGACCCTTGATCCACGGCAGGGTGGCGACGTTGTGCAGCTGCTGCATCGCCCCCGCGTCGACCGACGCCGGGTCCGTCCACATCCTGATGGGCACCCGTGCGCCGGGCATTTCCGTGTACGACATAATTCTTCGATCCCCCGAGAGTGAAAAACGGCAGCAAGGCCCGAAACCGCGCGTAGGGCAAAAAACGGCGCCAAACCCCACAACAAGGACAGTGGACCGGCGTTCACAGGTGCGCGTGCGATACACATTGTGTTCGGCCACCGCCCCGCGGCGGCAACCGTTTTTCTCTCCGTCGTCCCGCTGGAAGGAGCCTTCGAACCGTGCAGCGAAAGGCGTACGTGCCCGGTCTCGCGCTCCTGGTGGCCCTCGCGTCGGGCTGTTCCGCGGCGTCCGGATCCAACGGTTCGAGCACCGATTCCAAGGGCGGTGTGACCAAGGGCGCCCCGGCGCCGCCCGGCAAGTACCGCACGCTGCCCGAGCCCTGCCACGCCGTGAGCAAGACCGTGCTCAAGGACATGCTGCCGGGCGCCGCCGGACTGGCGGACGCCGACGCGGAGAAGGAGTACGCGGGCACCGCCGACCTCACCTACGACACCGACCGCAGGGTCGGCTGCCGCTGGAAGGACGAGACGCCCGACGGTGTGCGCAGGCTCATGGTCGACTTCGAGCGGGTCGTGTCGTACGACCCCACGGTGAGCGACGACGACCAGACCAAGGAGCTGTACGGGAAGAAGGAGTCGGCGGCCGACCTGCCGGCCCCCCAGAGCTCCGCGCCCGTCACGCCCCCGGCCGGCCCGCGCGCCTCCGCCTCCCCCGGCGCCTCCACACCCCCCGGCGCCTCCGCGAGCCCCGGCTCTTCGGCCCCGCCGTCCACCGCGGGCTCCGCGTCCCCCTCCACCGCCGGCTCCACGTCGCCCAGCCCGTCGGACGGCACCGGCACGGACGGCCTCCAGCCGCGCAGGCTCAGCGGGCTCGGCGACGCCGCGTTCCTCGACGACGTATCGTCCCCGTCCGGCGCAGGCGCCGGCCAGGGCGGCGGACAACGTACCGTCACAGTGGTCTTCCGTACGTCCAACGTCATCGTGACCATCGAGTACACCGCCCAGACCATGGCACCCGCCCCGGTCCCCGACAGCAAGGAGCTGCAGGAGCAGGCCCAGGCCCTGGCCGGCCGGCTCGTCGAGCAGTTCAGCGAATAGCGCTCCAGCGCGAAGAACGAAGCGAAGGAATCATGCACCGATCAGCCCCGGCCACCCCCGAAAAGGCCCACGCCCCGGCCCCGCGCATCCGGCTCGCCCGTGTCCTCGCCTGTGCCGCCGTCCCTGTGATGCTCGTCGCAGTGGGCTGTTCCTCCGACTCCGGCGGCGCCAAGAAGAAGGCGGACCCGGCGTCCGCCTCGGCCTCCGCGTCGGCTTCCGGCAGCAAGCAGCCCGGCGCCTCGCCCTCCCTCGCGCCGGCGAAGTTCACCAAGCTCCCCGAGGCGTGCCAGTCGATCAGCGAGGATTCGATCGACACGTACGTACCGAAGGCGAAGACCAAGGCGGGCGAGGTCGGCAAGTCGTCGGACCCGCAGTCCCAGGCAAGCTGCACCTGGAACGGCCTGGACGACAAGGGCGTCGACGGCTCGCAGTACCGCTGGCTCGACGTCGACCTCAAGCGCTACGACTCCACGCCGGGGCTCGGCAGCGGCGAGGCGCTGGCGCAGAAGCAGTTCGAGCACGCGGTCTCGGCGGCCAAGGCGACGGCCGACGCCCAGTACGTGAAGACCGCCCCGGTCGCCGGTCTCGGCGACCAGGCGACCGCCGTCACGTTCGACCTGAAGAAGACCGACGCGGACTTCAGGTACGCCGTCGTCGTGGTGCGCACCGCCAACGCCGTGGTCGCCGTCGACTACAACGGCACCGGCTACCAGGGCGCCGACGCCCCGGAGACCAAGGACGTGCAGGACGGCGCGACCGGAGCGGCCAAGGAGGCGGTGGCGGCGGTGGCCGCCGCGAACAAGAAGTAGCGCTCGCGCAACCGTACGGAGTCCGGCCCTCCCCTGTGGGCCGGACTCCGTACGCATGTGCCAGGCTGTGCCCGCCAGTTGCTTGACAAGGGGAGGGGACGCGGGTGGCCGCGACTCAGCTGACACGGACGCACCGCATTCTGATCGGCGTGGTGGTCGCGGGTGCCGTGGTGATCGCCGGGATCGGTTTCGCGGGTTCGTACGCCGCGGTCCGCGAGCTCGCCCTGCACAAGGGCTTCGGGAACTTCTCCTACGTCTTCCCGGTCGGGGTCGACGCGGGCATCTGTGTGCTGCTCGCGCTCGACCTGCTGCTCACCTGGATGCGGATCCCGTTCCCGCTGCTGCGCCAGACCGCCTGGCTGCTCACGGCCGCCACGATCGCCTTCAACGGCGCCGCCGCCTGGCCGGACCCGCTGGGTGTGGGCATGCACGCCGTCATCCCGGTCCTGTTCGTGGTCTCCGGAATGGGCGGAGTTGCATCTGGTTCGGCATTCCGCACGATGCGAGTGATAAACGTAAGCGCAGGTCAACTCGGCGGGGTCAACGAGGGTGGGCGGCTCGCGGTAGCGGCCTGAGCTGGGCTTTCATAGGCTCGCGTAACCGATTCAACGATGTTGCGTTAGAAGCAACATGAATCAGGCGGTGGATCTGACGGGTTCCGCGCACCTCGTGCTGGCCGGTGTGGAGATGCGACTCAACCCGGAGTCGGCGGTCTTCGATGCGATGCTGGAGGGCTGGGCCCGGCAGCAACGGTCGCGGTTCCTGAAGTGGGATTCGACGATCAAGCCTCGGCTGCAGATGGTGCGCCGATTCTGGCGGTACACGAACCAGTACCCCTGGCAGTGGGAGCCGGCTGAGGGCGAGGCTTTCATCAGCCAGCTGCAGACCCGGGAGAAGGGGCTGGCGAGCTCAACCGGGCGTGGGTACGAGAACCAGCTGAAGATGTTCCTCGAGTACGTGACCGATCCGCGCTACGGGTGGCTCGCGCTGTGCCATGAGCAGTTCGGGCGGGTGCCGGTGCAGATCTGGCACGAGCTGAACACCGCCACGCACACGTCCGAGTACGAAGGTGACCCTCGCCGTCGGCCGCTGTCGTACGACGAGGTACAGAAGCTGTTCGACGCGCTCGACGGGCGAGTGGAGGAGATCCGGGCGCTGAAGCGCAAGGGGGTGCTGTGTGCGCTGCGGGACTCCGCGATGATCAAGACCTACTACGCCTACGGGCTGCGGCGTCGTGAGGGCCTGGGGCTCGATCTCGCGGACCTACGGCGCAACCCGAAGATCACCCAGTACGGGAAGCACGGGGCGGTGTTCGTACGGTGGGGCAAGTCGTCGAAGGGGAGCCCGCCCAAGCGGCGCACGGTGTTCACGATCTCGGAGATGGACTGGATCGTGGAGGTGCTGGAGCACTACCTGGCCGAGGTACGGCCCCGATTCAGCCCGGGGGCGCATCCTGCCATCTGGATGACCGAGCGGCGGGGGCGAATCTCGAAGCGGTCGGTTAACGAGGCGTTCGCCGCCGCCCGGGACGCGGCGGGTCTGGAGAAGGAGTTGGACCTGCACTGCCTGCGGCACTCGTACATCACGCATGCGATCGAGTTCGGGTACCCGGAGAAGTTCGTGCAGGACCAGGCCGGCCACGCCTACGCCAGCACCACGGCTCTTTATTCCGGGGTCGGAGACGACTTCCGCAACCGGCTAGTGCGCAAGCAGTTGTCCCAGAGGTACCCCGGCCTATGGGAGGATTCGAAGTGATCAAGAAGATGGGCTATCAGTGGCATCTGCGCCGTCTGATGGCCGAGCAGGAGATGTACCAGACGACCGATCTGGTACCGCTGCTCGCGGAGCGCGGGATCGTGCTCTCGCGCGAGCAGGTATTCCGGCTGGTCACTCAGCCACCACAGCGAATGTCCATGGACACCCTGGCTGCGCTGTGCGACATCCTCGGCTGCACCCCGAACGACCTCGTGGAAGTGCAGGTCGTCAACCAACAGGTCCGCAAGACCGCGGACGGCGGTGGGGAGCCGTCAGCGCCCATTCCGATGGTGCGGCGTACGTCGATCCGGCGTCCGGAGGGGATGTGAGAGTGGTCGACCGGACCGCACGGAACGCAGCGAAACGGGCAGCGTCAGCGCAGAGGCGCGAGGATGCAGAATCGTCGGTCGCGTCCCAACTCGCCGCCGCTGTTCCGGGGTTGACCCAACCTGCCGCGGTGAACCTGCTGGAGCGGTCCCGACCGTTCACCACGCGCACCCTGGAGGATCTAGCCGCCCACCTGGGCGCTCACGGGGATGCGCTGACGTCAGGCCGCTCGAGCGGGCCGAAGCTGCTGCTGAAGGTGATCTGGGTGCTGTACGCGGCCGGGTACCCAGTGACGCGCCCGGCGTGCGCGGGTTGCGGAAAGGTACGCGAGGACCTGCCCCTCGTGCGGGCGGAGGGCCGCCTGTGCAATGGCTGCATCAGCAAGGCGCGCCACACGGTGGGCACGTGCGCCCGGTGTGGTCGCGAGAACATTCGTCTGCACTCCAAGCAGCCGGGCGGCGACTGGTGCCAGGCCTGCTATTTAGCCCAGAAACGGGAACCGTGCCGGGAGTGCGGCCGGAACCAACGCGTGTCCACCCGGCTGCCCGACGGCACGTCGCTGTGCCCACGCTGTCACGCCAAGCCCGAAGAACCCTGCGACAGTTGCGCGGGCTCGCCGCCCACCGAGGCACGCCCGGCGAAGGTATGCCCGAAGTGTTTCAGCGGATTTCGCCGCGCTCGCCTCCTCTGCGGCGGTTGCGGTGAGCCGCGTGTGATCGTCCAGCGTGCCCGGAACGGCGAGCCCGCCCTCTGCCAGGACTGCTACCGCACCCCCGAAGCCGTATGCCATCGCTGCGGACGCACCCGGCCCTGCTACCACGCCCGCACCGACAAACCGGTGTGCGGCCCCTGCACGGAGCGCCCCGCCGCCACCTGCACCCGCTGCCGTCGCCAGCGGCCCATCTCCGCACACTGGCCCCTGGGCGCCGTATGCCAGACCTGCTACCTCAAGATCCTGCACACCCCGGCCGAGTGCGCCCTCTGCCACGGCACCCACCCGCTGACCGGCCGGACCGCAAGCGGAGCCGGACTGTGCGGACCGTGCGCCGGATACCCCGTCGACTACGCCTGCGCCTGCTGCGGCCGCACCGGCTACCTCCACGCCGCCGGCCGCTGCGCCTACTGCGTCCTCGACGACCGCCTGCGCACACTACTCACCGGCCCCGACGGACAGATCACCGCGCAACTCCTCCCACTTCTAGAGGTGTTCTCCCAGGTCGACAACCCTGCCGATGCCATCGAGCGTTGCGCCGGCAGCCCCTCCCTTCGCCTGCTCGCCCAACTAGCCGCATCCGGGGAACCGTTGACCCACGAGAGCCTGGACGCATTCGGCTCCGGGATGAGCGTCAACTACCTCCGCGACCTGCTTGTCCACAGCCGCGTCCTGCCGCCCCAGGCGGATGACGTCGAGCGGATCCCCGCCTGGCTGGAGACCCAGCTCGCCACCCGCCCCGCCCACCACGGCACCCTCATGCGCCCCTTCCTGCACTGGTTCCTCCTCAAGCGCGCCCGCCGCCGCGCCACCAACCGCCCCTACAAGGCCAGCGACGAATACGGACTGCGCGCCCGCCTCGGCCAGGCCCTGCACCTGCTGAAGTGGCTAGACGACCAGTACCTCGCCCTCAACGCCTTGAACCAGCATGTCCTCGACATCTGGCTCTCCGAGGGCACCACCGCCCGCCGCGACATCAGCTACTTCCTGACCTGGACCGCGGCACGCCGCCTCACCGGATCCCTCACGGTGCCGCCCCGCCCCGCGGACCAGCCCACCTCCTTCCTCGACGAAGACAACCAGTGGCCCCTCCTGCAACGCTGCCTCACCGACACCACCCTGCCCCTCGACACCCGCTGCATCGCGGCCCTCAGCCTGCTGTACGGCCTACCCCTGCAACGCCTGCGGCATCTGACGTGCGATCAACTGGAGCGGACAGCGAAGGGCGACACCGTCCTGAAGATCGGCTCCAGCCCGCTGCCCCTGCCGCCCCCGCTCGCCGATCTCCTGACCCGCCTGGCCACCGCTCCCCCGCCCCGCCGCCGCTCGGCCTTCCAGTCCCCCGACGGCGAGACGCAGCCCGCCTACCTGTTCCCCGGTGTCTCCCCCGGGCGCCCAGTCAGCCCGCAGACCATCCGCTCCCGCCTCAAGAGCCTGGGCATCACCGCACGCCCCACCCGCAATTCAGCCCTCGTCGCCCTCGCCTCAGACTTCCCCGCCGTGATCGTCGCCGACTACCTCGGCATGCACATCAGCACCACCACCCGCTGGGTCAACTACATCCGCAAGGACTGGGCCACCTACGTCGCCGCGCGCACCGAAGACACCAAGAATCGCGCAGGCTCCAGCGACTCAGGCACGCCAACGCTGGTGCGTACTCCCGGCGGCTAGTGGATGGTGGCCCACCGGGTCCCCACCGCCAGCGCGGGGCAGATCGCCAACCCTGCGCATGCATGGCGCATTTGCACCGCACCCGTGCAACGGCGGGTCCCGAATGCGCCGTGCTACCTACTCGTCGTCACGCCCCCACTCGTCCGGGATCTCCGCGGCCAGATCCTCTCCTCCGTAGCCGGCGAATACCTTCTTCAGGACGCCGAGCAGATCACGGCGATTCTCTACGCTGAGCCCGGAAAGGAACTTCTCCACCAGGTGCGCGACGTGGACCCACCGGCTGTCGTTGCTCCACATGCTCGCCTGTCCAACAAGCTCGAGCCAGGTCCCCTCATCCGCAATCTCCGACGTTGGGTTCCTGAGCAGCCAGTGCAGGCGAGCATTCACAGGATCGCGCAGTATCTCCTCGCGCATGAAGGCGACTTGGGCCGAGCTCTGCTGGCGGGTCAGGTTGTCGAGTTCCAGCTGGCGCCGCATAGCCAAGCGCCTTTCTGCCTGTTCTAGGACGCCTTCCTCGACGTCCAGGGTGACGCTAGCTCTCAACACCCTTACCGAGCCGTCTTCGTGAGGAAGTCGAATTGCCAATTCGTGATTGATCGCATTCTCCGTGGCCTCTCTCCGGAGAACTGTGGCCTCCCCGGCCATCTTCTCGGCGATCAATTGAACCCACATCGAGACGGCAACTCGAGAGTCAGTCCCTGCGAATTCTCCCAGAACCTCCCACTCAATACGGACGCATGCCCGAAAGTGCAGCTCACTGTCCCGGCTTGGCCAGAGATCCTGGAACTCGTACCCCCATTGCCTGGGGGTGAGGGCAGGCTCCTTAATGACATCACCCTGGGCGCTCCGGCGTTGTCTCCTACCGATCATCCCGCTCAACTTCCACTCCCTCGCGGGAGTCCAGGCCTTGCGCCTGCGGGAGAAGGTCAAGCGCGCGGGCCTTGTCGGAGTGCACTGCATCTTCTATCTCACGCCGGAGATCTTCCCTCCGTCGCTGCTCTTCCGTCTTGGGGAACGGAGGCTGCCAGATGTTCATGCGGTCGATCAGCCTGTGCCTCGGGCGAGCCTGCCGCGTATCTCCAGGTTCGTCTTGGACTGCCCTGCGCAGCACTCTGACCGTGGTCTCGCGGATCTCCGCATCTTCCAGTGCTGCGTTCAACCAAAGGTCCAGCGCGCCACGGCATTGCTCCTCATCGACGCTCGGGTCAAGAGCGGCCCGCCAGCCCGTGGAGAGGTCATCTCTTGCCGGTGTCCAACCCATGGAATCTTGTCCAGCCAGAAGAGCCGGGAGCGGAGCTCCTTGCTCGTCCACTGCAAGTTCGGCCAGCGCAACGAAACCTCGACGGCCGGCGGCCTGGCGGCTTTCGTCAGTCGAAGCGCACCATTTGATCACTTCGCTGAAGAGTGTGCTGCGTACCGAGTCTTCTTCCCAGAGCTTCTGGACAGCTGTGTTCACTGCCTTGATGACGTCCGGATCCGAAGAGGTAGCGACGTGACGCAAACGCACCAGAGCCTTGCCCGGATAGGTAATTCCAAATTCTCCGGCACAGACGTCGGCCACGGCCGCTTTCAACGAAGCATCCTCGTTGGGCTTCCTCGCCCAATCGTAGAGAACTTGGTGGGTGTCACGACCGATCACAGGATGGAGCGCGGCTGCTGTGACCAGGCGCACGACGGCCTGCTCTAGTGTGTTTTCCTTGCGCCAGGCAGTAACGATCGTTGACAGATTCTCCGGTGTGCCGTGACGTGCAGCCCACCGAAGGGTGAAGAACGCCATGCGCTCTGCCAGAAGAGCGCGCTCATCAGAGTTGAATTCCTTGACACCTTGAGTGGTGGACCGCAAAGGCGCCTTCGCCATCCATTTCAGAAAGCCTTCCCGCCCGAGGGGCCGATCTCGCCAGAAATAATCCAGGACAGCCTCATCCCATCCAGGCTTGGAGAACTCGACGTAATCACCACTCAGGCGGGCATCGACGGAATCGACGAGTTGGATCACGCCGATGTCATCCTGCCCCTGCAGCTCGGGCTTCTGCCCTCCGATCAATTCTGCCAGCGCACCGGTCTGACTGTAGATATGGCCGATCGGCGCCCCGCGCAAGGCCGCTGCCACCACAAGGAAGTTGCGCTCAAATCCTGTGCGCTGAGGCTTCTTGTGCCATTTGAGAAGTTGCGAGAACCAGTTCTTGCGGGCTGACACAACACTGAGGACTCTTCTATTGAATTCCTCATCATCCGTCACACCCAAAGCTCCGTCAGTCGATTCAACATCCGAATCGACATCGGAGAGATCCTCAAATGATGCGCTGCACGCCTGGAGAATGAGATCGACCATTTCCATGGCCGCGCTCGGACTCTGGCCGACCAGGAACGGCTGGATCCGGTGGTCATCAGTCCACCGGCGAGCAGTGCCATCGGAGAGATCTAGGCGAAGCCACGCCCTGGCGATATTGACTGCATCCGGCCGTTGCAGCTCCCGGGCAATGACGGATGCGCCGCCTCCCACGCGTTCCCACTGATCCGTGTCAGTAAGGACGACGAGCCGGGACGACGTACTCCGAAGGATCCCAGCGATCTCATCCAGCGTTCGCCCGAACTTAGTCGAAACCGAGAACTCGTCCTCATCCGGAGGTAGTTCGAGCAGGAACGCGCAGTTGTCTATACGCGGCATTCGGCGCGCTTGAAAGTTACTGTCAATGCCGTAGCTGAGGGTACGAACAGACATTCCGGCGCGGCGGAGCTCAGCAAGCAAGTGGACTGCAGCCGTCTTTCGCCCAGATCCCATGTCACCCGAGATGACCGAAATGGAACCGGGGGCCGCCAGGTCCGCACGGACCTTTTCATACCCTCGAGGACGAACAAACACTGCCCGAATCAGATCCAGGTGATCATCATCCAGTTGCTGATGATCAGCCATCTGATCGATTACCGCTGTGAGCTCCACGCCAGTAACGCGGCCGAAGTTGAAGCCAACAGCCTGCCGTACCAGGGCAGCGAGTTCCGCCAGGCGAGGGATCTCTGTCAGCAGTTCAGCCGGAACACCTGGCAGCGACTCGTGAAGGGAGTTCTCACCTTCCGGCAAATTGCTACCACCGACTGGAATCGATGAATCACCGGGTTCCGGAGTCGAGAGCCACACGCCGCTTTCCGAAGCGCGTTCGGCATTATCTGCCGACCCAACTGTTCCAGCCGTCTCCGCCGCCCAGTCGGAGTAGGCCGCCGCCACGTCGGTGGCAGATTCGTCAGCACCCACTCCTGAAGCTGCAGGGGTTAGATAACTCCCCGACTCTTCCGAAATATCTTGCGGGATCCCAGAGTCATCGGGCTGGGTTTCTTCTCCAGCATCGATTCCCGTTACAGCGGTCTGGCTAACCTCGGGAGAAGCTCGATCAGCTCCGTCCGCGCTCTCACCAAGCCACCCTCTTCCGGATCGACCAAAGGGGCTTGGATTCATACTTTCGTCCGGCTTCTCAACCTCCGAAGCCCCTTCGCGACTTAGACCTGCGCCTACCCCAGTATTTTCCGGCCCCTGCCCAATGGGATAGCCGTCTCGGCCTGGCGCCTGATCACTGTATGCCTGGCCGGGAAAAGATGCCGCCCCTGGCACAGGGGCATTCGGCGGCGCGGCATAAGGATTCTCAATATCCCGCTTGCCGTCTACCGGGAGAGGGTGACCATCACTGGTGTCATTTTCTTGCGAGTCTTGCTCTTCCGTAACGTCTTGATCGGCTGCACGATCCGAGGCGTCTCGACTGAAGAAGCCAGGCCTCCAGCGTCCGGCCGACCTGCCAACTATGGGGATCCCACCGTCGCGGTCTTCATTTTCCGTATTCATTCAATTCCCCCGAATTTCAAGCGACTATCCATAGTTCAGCAGGGCGCTCTGCTATCCAAGACGCTTGATGCGGGCCCCAACAATCTTCGATCCCTTGTGCGCCGTATCAATGTCTTGGTTCACTTCGGCCCGAGCCGATGCCCCAGCAGACTCCACGTCGATGCCGGTCACCTCGTCGTGAGCGTTGGAGACTTTCTGCCGGATCCTGATTCCAGACTCGGATGAGTCATCGGCAGAAATTGCGAACTCCAGACCGTAGATCTCTTCCAGAGCACGACGCACACGCCCGAGATTGCGTCGAAGTCGTACATCCTGGCCGTCAAGCTCAGTCGCCCCTACGTACTCTTCCAAGGCTTCCGCCAAGAGTTCGAGCTCTTGACCCCGCCGTTCAAGGATCGTGTCATCGGGCCGGAAACGGTCAACCGACGAGGCCACGATCTCTGTTCCCGCTACCGGAGCTTCCTCCGCCGGCACGGCCACTCCGGCTCGCCTGTCTCGCCGGCGCTGCAAGAGAGCCCCCAGCTGACCGTAGAGGAACCCGAAGGCCTGAGTGGCAGCAGACGCCGCCAAGACCGGAAAGTCCAATTCGCTCACTTTGCCCACCCCTGTGAAGCCACGGCGTTCTCCACGCCGGAGTGCCCCTATGACTATCAGGAGGACAAGTCCTCGTCCTCAAACACCCCTGAAGTTGGCCGAGAACGCTACATCAGTGCAAGGCAAGATGCTGGACAGTCCCCTGAGCACTGACCGCGTGCGAGAGTTCGGACAGTGAAGACATCAACTACCCGCTGGCTGCTGGCGCCTGTCAGCAGCTGGCGAGCCCGACGCCTGGTCAGAGGGCATGGCGGAACCTACTCCCACGAGATCGCTTGGCAGACAGTTCGGCTACGCCAACACCCAGATGAGATGCCTTATGTCCTCCATGCCTCTCGACAGCCCAAGCAGGGGCCAGACGCTCCGCCATACCCCAAGCAGTGATCAGGGCGCTCCACCGCAACAGACGATCACTATCCGGCGGTAGATCGCTCATGAATAGCGCACCTCACAAATAACGCCACTCCGCCAGCGTCGAGGCGGCGCGGCACGCGGTCGGGCGGATCGCCGACATCACCGCCGACAAGCACATGGAGGGCGTCCGCCTCACCCGCTGGCTGCTCTCGCCGATCCCCACGTTCCGGCTGTGGCGGCGGATGAAGCTGTGGGAACTGCGCAGCTACGAGCAGGTCATCAAGCTCGAACAGGACCGCCTGGTCTACCGCGCCCGCCTCCAGGCCGTCTACGGCCGCGCCTGGCGCCGCAAGGCGCCCATCGAGTCCCTGATGCCGCTGCGCCTGGCCAAGTTCGGCGTCCCGCTCGCCGACACCGCCCCCGCCGGTCTCGCCGCGGCCGGCATGGACCCGGTGCTGCTGCCGTCGGCGCCCCCGCGCCCCGAGCCGCAGCCGGAGCTGCCCCCCACGCACACCCAGGCCGCGCCCGAGGAACCCGCCCTCCAGGGACCGGCCCCCGGGCAGGAGCAGGCGTACGCCGGGCCGGCGCAGCCCACCACGCACGAGAGCCCGTGGTTCGCGGCCCAGCACGTCTCGCCCGAGGTGTACGAGGGCACGTACGACCCGGCCTTCGCCGGAGCCGGACCCGAGCCGGAGCCGGACCCGCGGCAGGAGACGGACCCGCAGCAGGGACCGGACCCGCGGCAGGGACGGGCCCCGGAGCAGACGGGCGCTCCCCAGCAGGCGCCGGAGCCGGTGATGGTCCCGTCGGGCCCCGGCCGTGAACGCCCGCTCGGCGTGCCCGCCCCGCGCGCGGGCGGCCCGCACCCCGTGCCGGAGCAGGAGCCCGGCGCCGCACCTGCGCCGACGGAGGACGAGTTCGCCGCGTTCGCGGAGCTCGCCTACGACGTCTTTCGCCAGCACGTGAACACCGAGGGCGACTACCCCACCGTCGAAACGCTCGACATAAGGCTCACGGACGAGCACGGCGTCGGCTACCCCGGCAGCGCCACGCTGCTGCGCCAGCTGTACCCGCAGTTCAAGCGCCACTTCGAGACGACCCGGGACGCCGAGGACTACATCGCCTGACAAAGCGTCACCAGGCGTACCGTTGAGCCGACTTGAGGCATACGCGAAGGGCCGCCACCCGCATCGGGTGGCGGCCCTCGGCCTTGTGTGACGCTCAGGCGGCGAGCAGCTTGCGCACCCGGTCGGCGCCCACGGCGAGCAGCAGCGTGGGCAGGCGCGGGCCCGTCTCGCGGCTCACCAGGAGCTTGTACAGGAGCGCGAAGAACGAGCGCTGGGCCACCTTCAGCTCGGGCGTCGGCTTGGCGTCCGGCTCCAGGCCTGCCATCACCTTCGGCACGCCGTAGACGAGCGTGGTGAGCCCGTCGAGCGACCAGTGCGAGTCCAGGCCCTCGACGAGCAGGCGCAGCGACTCGCGGCCCTCGTCGTCGAGCGAGCCGAGCAGTTCGGTGTCCGGCTCCTCACGGACCAGGGT
The DNA here is from genome assembly GCF_043200435.1 of Streptomyces sp. NPDC048416. Lineage (NCBI taxonomy): Bacteria > Bacillati > Actinomycetota > Actinomycetes > Kitasatosporales > Streptomycetaceae > Streptomyces > Streptomyces sp. NPDC048416. The sequence goes on along the minus strand of NZ_JBICXU010000042.1, from coordinate 34,980 downwards.
GCGCTGGCCGGCCGGGACCTGGGTGGTGATCCAGTTCTCGGCGCGGTCGAGGCGCGGGCGCACCTCGTCGAGCGAGGTCACCGGGTTGGCCGGGTCCAGCTCGCTGAGGATGCGCAGGGTCTGGTCCTCGTGGCCCGCGGTGACGTCCGCCACCGAGGCCAGCGTGCGGTACGGCAACGGGCGCACGGTGCGCGGCAGTTCACCGGCGGCGGTGCGGGCGGCCCGGGCGTGGGCGGCCGCGTCGGCCGGCAGCGCCGAGCCGTCGGCGACCTTCGCCTCCAGCTTGTCCCACTCGTCGTACAGCCGCTGGATCTCCTGGTCGAAGGCGATCTTGAAGGACTGGTTGGGCCTGCGGCGCGCGTACAGCCAGCGCAGGAGCTGCGGCTCCATGATCTTCAGCGCGTCGGCCGGGGTCGGCACGCCGCCCTTGGAAGAGGACATCTTGGCCATGCCGCTGATGCCGACGAAGGCGTACATCGGGCCGATCGGCTGGACGCCGTCGAAGATCGACACGATCTGGCCGCCGACCTGGAACGAGGAGCCGGGCGAGGAGTGGTCGACGCCGGACGGCTCGAAGATCACACCCTCGTACGCCCAGCGCATCGGCCAGTCGACCTTCCAGACCAGCTTGCCGCGGTTGAACTCCTTGAGCCGGACGGTCTCGGAGAAGGCACATACCGAGCAGGTGTAGGTCAGCTCGGTGCTCTCGTCGTCGTAGGCCGACACGACCGTGAAGTCCTTGCCGCAGCCACCGCAGTACGGCTTGTACGGGAAGTAGCCCGTCGAGCCGGTGCCGTCGTCCTCGGCCGCGGCGCCCGAGCCCTCGGCGGCCTCGACCTCGGCCTCGTCGAGGGGCTTCTGCGACTTCTTGCCCGGGGCCTTCTTGGTCCGGTACTGCTCCAGGATCGCGTCGATGTCACCGCGGTGCTTCATCGCGTGCAGCACCTGGTCGCGGTAGACGCCCGAGGTGTACTGCTCGGTCTGGCTGATGCCGTCGTACTCGACGCCGAGCTCGTCCAGGGCCGCGGCCATGGCGGCCTTGAAGTGCTCGGCCCAGTTCGGGTACGCCGAGCCCACCGGCGCCGGGACCGAGGTGAGCGGACGGCCGATGTGCTCGTTCCACGACTCGTCGACGCCCGGGACGCCGTTCGGCACCTTGCGGTAGCGGTCGTAGTCGTCCCACGAAATGAGGTGACGGACCCGGTACCCGCGGCGGCGGATCTCGTCGGCCACCAGGTGCGGCGTCATGACCTCGCGCAGGTTGCCCAGGTGGATCGGGCCGGACGGCGACAGGCCGGACGCGACGACGACCACCGGGGCTTCGGCGGGAGATTTCGCAGCGCCAGGCGCACGTCGCTCCGACTCGGCGATGACATCGTCCGCGAAACGGGAGACCCAGTCGGTCTCGGTGCTGCTCTGAGCCACGGTCGGCACGTCCTTCTTTCTCGTAATGCCCTCGTCTGCCCGGGGGAGGCCGGCAGGCCCATTCTCCCAGACGGAACGACCTCCTCCGGGGTTGCCCGTATCTCAGGAGAAAGGGCGGGGGGCCGCATGGGAGAATCGGGGAGCAATCATCGTCACCCCACGTCACCACCGACAGGAACGGCACCTCATGGCCTCGGTCCTTTCCCTCGCTTCCACCGTTCAGCAGCGCCTGGCGGACGCCCTCTCGGCTGCCCTGCCGGAGGCCGGCCCGACCGACCCGCTGCTGCGCCGAAGCGACCGGGCCGACTTCCAGGCCAACGGCATCCTGGCGCTCGCGAAGAAGCTGAAGGGCAACCCGCGCGAGCTGGCGACCAAGGTCGTCGACCAGGTCCAGGGCGACCTGATCAAGGAGATCGAGGTCTCGGGACCCGGCTTCCTCAACATCACGCTGGCCGACCGGGCGATCATCGAGACGCTGGCCGCGCGGGCCGCCGACGGCCGGCTCGGCGTGCCGTTCGCCGAGCACGCGGGCACCACGGTCATCGACTACGCCCAGCCGAACGTGGCCAAGGAGATGCACGTCGGCCACCTGCGGTCCGCCGTGATCGGCGCCTCGATGGTCGAGATCCTGGAGTTCACCGGCGAAAACGTGATCAGGCGCCACCACATCGGCGACTGGGGCACCCAGTTCGGCATGCTCATCCAGTACCTGCTTGAGCACCCGCACGAGCTGGACCACGAGGGCGCGGCCGAGGACGACGGCGAGGCCGCCATGTCCAACCTGAACCGCCTCTACAAGGCATCGCGGGTGCTCTTCGACTCCGACGAGGAGTTCAAGGCCCGCTCCCGCGACCGGGTGGTGGCGCTCCAGGCGGGCGAGCCGGAAACGCTCGCCCTGTGGCAGCGGTTCGTGGACGAGTCGAAGATCTACTTCTACTCGGTCTTCAACAAGCTGGACATGGAGATCGCGGACGCGGACGTGGTCGGCGAGTCCGGCTACAACGACATGCTGGAGGAGACCTGCCGCCTCCTTGAGGAGTCCGGCGTCGCGGTGCGCTCCGAGGGCGCGCTGTGCGTGTTCTTCGACGACGTGCTGGGCCCGGACGGCAACCCGACGCCGCTCATCGTGAAGAAGTCCAACGGCGGCTACGGCTACGCGGCCACCGACCTCTCCGCGATCCGCGACCGGGTCCAGAACCTCAAGGCGTCCACGCTTTTGTACGTCGTGGACGTCCGCCAGTCGCTGCACTTCAAGATGGTCTTCGAGACGGCCCGCAGGCAGGGCTGGCTCATCGACGACGTCAAGGCGCACCAGCTGGGCTTCGGCACGGTCCTCGGCAAGGACGGCAAGCCGTTCAAGACCCGTGAGGGCGAGACCGTACGGCTGGTGGACCTGCTCGACGAGGCGGTCGAGCGGGCGACGGCCGTGGTGCGCGAGAAGGACGGGCAGGGGCAGCTCGGCGAGGACGAGATCGCCGAGCGGGGCACCCAGGTCGGCATCGGCGCGATCAAGTACGCCGACCTGTCGACGTCGGCGGCGCGGGACTACAAGTTCGACCTGGACCAGATGGTGTCGCTGAACGGCGACACGTCCGTGTACCTCCAGTACGCGTACGCCCGGATCCAGTCGATCCTGCGCAAGGCCGGCGAGCGGGGGCCCGCCGCCCACCCCGAGCTCGAACTGGCCCCGGCCGAGCGGGCGCTCGGCCTGCACCTCGACCTGTTCGGCGAGGTCGTCACCGAGGCGGCCGCCTCCTACGAGCCGCACAAGCTGGCCGCCTACCTCTACCAGCTGGCCTCGCTCTACACGACGTTCTACGACAAGTGCCCGGTCATCAAGCCGGAGCCGGCCCTCGACGTCGCGGAGAACCGCCTCTTCCTCTGCGACCTGACGGCCCGGACGCTGCACCAGGGCATGGCCCTGCTCGGCATCCGGACGCCCGAGCGCCTCTGACGGTCAACGCCCGTGTGGGGCCGCCTGGTTCACCCGATGTCCAGGTGGTCCCACACGTTGGTGTCCAGGCGGTACTCGTAGGCGGGGCGGCCCTTGGTCGCGCTGGTGCGGAACGGCTTGCCGTTGTCGTCCACGCGGATCTTGTCCGAGCGGTCGCCGTCGCTCCAGGAGACCTCGAGGTACCAGCTGACGTCGTGCGCCTCGGTGTGCACGTTCAGGTCGAAGACCTCGGGGTCGCTCGTGGACACCTTGAACGGGAAGTCGCGGGCCGGGACCTTGTCGTCGCCCTGGTGGCCGGCGACCGGCTTGCTGACCGGCTGGGCCGCGTCCAGGTCGATGTCGAAGCTCTGCGGGACGACCCCGCCCCCGCACCCCGAACCCATCGAGTACGCCGTCCAGCCGAGCGGCGCCTGACGGCCCACCACCCGCACGGTGATCCCGGTGATCACCACCGATTGCTGGCTCTTGCCGGTCGCGGTCAGCTCCAGTTTCAGATTCCCGCCGTCGACACCGTTGAGCGCCCGCGCCCAGGACCGCCGGTCCTGCACGTTGTTCGGGGGCGGCGGCACCGCACCGGGCTTCTGGTCGAGCAGATAGAACTTGCCGCACGGCGTGTCCCAGTCGTACGAGCTGATGCCGACGCCCACCGGCGCGCTCCCCGCCGGAACGTGCTTCTTCTCGCCCTTGGGCGCGGCGGCGCCGGACGGGCTCGCCGCGTCCGGGGCGAGGGAGGCGGAGGGCGAGCCGGACGGGCTCCGGCTCGCTCCGGCGCTGGGGCCGACGCTCGTACGGACCGACGGCGAGGCGCCGGCCCCGGCCGGGGGTGAACTCGTCCTGGCGTCGGCCACGGTGTCGCTCCCGGCCGGGCCGCCCGACAGGGTGGCGACAGCCGTGACCGGCACCGCGACCGCGACGACGGCGGCGCCGATGAGCACGAGCCGCGTCCTCTTCCCCAGCTTCCCCGGCTTCCCCGGCAGCCGACGGGGGACGAGCCCGCCCAGGCCACGGCGTCCCGCGCCGGGGGCCGGAACGACCGGGCCGACGGCGGGCAGCTCGCCGTCGCCGGACTCGGCGTCGGGGGCGCGCCCGGCGGACCCGGTGGGCCCGCCCGCCGTCGACTCCCCGGCGGAAGCGGCGCTGGGACCGGCACCGGGACCGGCGTGGCGGGCGGCATCGGGACCGGGAGCGAGACCGGGACCGGGAACCGGCGACGGCCCGGGCGCGGCCGCCCCCGGCCCCGGCCCCGGCCCCGGCTCGGGGACGCGGGGGGCGGCCTCGGCGGCGGCCGGCGTCTGGCCCGCCGCGCGCGAGCGGCGGCGCGCCTCGTCCGCCAGGATCCAGCGCCGGTGCAGTTCGACGGACTCCTCGGGGCTCGCCCCGCACAGCCGGGCCAACCGCTCGACGGGCGCGTACTCGTTGGGGACCGCGTCACCGTTGCAGTACCGATGGAGCGTGGACGTACTCATGTGGAGCCGGCCCGCGAGCACGCCGTAGCTCCGCCCGGAGCGGTCCTTCAACTCCCGCAGCAGCGCCGCGAACTGCTCGGACTCGGTTGTCGCCATGCCCCGGTTCCCTCCCCATCCATCCCAGGAACGCATTCCAGGGACAGGTTGTTTCCCCAGGTCAATGGGTGTTCCAGCGTTCCAGCTTCCCCCATTGTCCCTTGCTCGTTGCCGGGCCGTCGGACCGGCCCGCAAGGTAGGTGCAGCAAGCAGCCGAACAGCTCGCTCCGGGGAGCAGTCCATGCGATTCCGCATCCGGTTCAACGTGGCGGACTCCATGGCCGTGGTCGTCCTGGCCGCGTCCATCGCCACTCTCATCACGCTGATCCACCACTACCACCGCTGACGCGTTCACGCCGTCGCCCAGGCATCACCTACTCACACGGGGAGCACGACCATCATGCGCACCACCTTCCGCATCGCCGCCGCCGCGACGTCCACCCTCGTCGCCGCACTCGCCCTGACCGCCTGCGGCGGTGACGACTCGGACGCCTCGGCGGCGGTCGAGAAGCCGTCGGCGCCGTCCGCCGTCTCGACCCCCGCCACTGGCGGCGCCCCGACACCCGCGTCGGGCGGCAGCAAGGGATCGGGTACGGGTACCGGGTCCGGCAAGAGCGCGGGCTCGGCCTCCACCCAGCACACCGGCGGTTCCGGCAGCGGCGGCGCCGCGAACTCCGCAGGCAAGTCCGGGAAGAAGCCCGCGCCCGCAGGCGGCTCCTCCGACGCGTCCTGCACCGGCGCCAACGTGAAGCTGACGGCGACGCCGGTGAGCCGCCCGATCAACCACATCCTCCTGACGGTCACCAACACCGGCTCGACCCTGTGCAACGCGTACTACGCGCCGTCCGTGGCCTTCTTCGACGACCAGCAGTCGCCGATCGCCGTGGACAAGGACACGACCCCGCAGGCGGTGGTCTCCCTGTCTCCTGGCGCCTCCGCGTACGCGATGGTGCGTACCCAGGGCGAGGACGACGGCAGCGAGCCGCAGAACTCCACGCACGTCTCGGTGTACTTCCAGAACCGGGACGACAACGGGTCAACGGGCTCCGCGGCCCACGCCTCGCTCGCCAAGAGCGTCGCCGTCGTGAACAGCCAGGCCATGGTCACGTACTGGCAGTCGGACCTGTCCGCGATCGACGCGTGGTAGCCGCCCGGCGCTACGCAAAGGCCCCGGCCCCTCAAGGGGCGCGAGGAACCGCGCGAAAAGCAACCACGCCCCCGCAGAAGACAACGGGCTCAGGGGCGCGAGGAACTGCGCGAGAAGCGACCACGCCCCCGCAGAAGACGACGGGTTTAGGGGCGCGGGGAACTGCGCGACCAGCCACGCACGGCCCGCAGCCGAAAACCGGCCCCTCAAGGGGCGCGAGGAACCGCGCGAAAAGCAACCACGCCCCGCAGAGGACAACGGGTTCAGGGGCGCGGGGAACTGCGCGAGCAACCCCGCACGGCCCGCAGCCGCAAGCGAAGCCAGGGGCGCGGGGAACTGCGCGACCAGCCACGCACGGCCCGCAGCCCACCACCGCCCCACCGCGGCCCGCAACCGTAGGCGGGCCCCAAGGGCGCCAAGCCCATGCCCCTCAACACCCCCGCACAGCACCCCGATTCCGCACCCACCCCACCGCCGCGACAACCAGCGCAAGAAGGACAAGGACCGCCGCGACAGCGAACGTCACCCGCATCCCGTTGGCCACCGCCCCCGCCCCCGCCGTGGCAACGTCACCCGTGGCGGACCCGGCACGAGACCCGGCACGAGACGCGGCACCAAAACCGGCCCCGGCCCCCGACGCGGCCGCGAACACCGCCCCCATCACCGAAGTGCCGGTGATGAGACCGAGGTTGCGCGACAGCTGGAGCATCCCGGAGGTGACGCCCCGCCGGTCGGGCGCGACCCCGGACAGGACGGCGGTGTTGTTGGCCGTCTGGAACACCGCGTACCCGGCGGTGACGACCGCGAGCGGCAGAACGTACCCGAGGACGCCGAGCGCGGTGGGTGTCACGGACAGCAGGACACAGCCCGCCGCCGACACCACGAGCCCGGCGACGGTCGTGCGGTGCGCGCCGAGCCGGTCCACGACCCGCCCGGCGGGCACACCGGTCAGCGCCGCGACGAGGGGCCCGGCGGACAGGACGAGCCCGGCCAGGGCGTCGTCGAGGCCGAGCGCGCGGGACAAATAGAACGGGCCGACCACCAGGGTCGCCATCATCACCGTGGAAACAAGTGTGCTCATCGCGAGGCTCGCACTCAGCGCCCGATCGCGGAACATGGCGGGCCGGACCAGCGGCGACACCGCCCGCGCCTCGACCCGTACGAAGAGGGCGGCCCCGGCCCCGGCGGCCCCGAGCAGGACCGCGCCGAGCCAGCCGATCCGGCCGTGCCCCAGCGTCATGGCCAGCGCGTACGCCGTGAGCGTCAGGGCGAGCAGCACCGTGCCCACCCGGTCGAACGGGACGCGGGCCCCGACCGGCCGCTGCCGGTCGGCGGGCACATGGCGGTGCACGAGCAGCAGGCTCACAAGGCCGAGCGGCACACCGACGAGGAAGATCGCCCGCCAGCCGAACCCGGAGATCAGCACACCGCCGAGCGAGGGCCCGAGCGCGGTGCCGGTCGCGGACATGGTGCCGAGCAGACCCATCGCCCGGCCGGTCCGCGCCGTGGGCACCGTCTCGCCGACGAACGCCATGGTGAGCGCCATCATGACCGCCGCGCCGAGCCCCTGCGCGGCCCGCGCCGCGATCAGCAGCCACAGCGTGGGCGCGACGCCGCACAGCACCGAGGCCGCCGTGAACAGGGATATGCCGGCCAGGAGCAGCCGTCGGCGCCCGATCAGATCACCGAGCCGCCCGGCGCCCACGATCAGCGCGGTGACGGCGAGCAGATAGGCCAGGACGACCCACTGCACCTGCGCAAAGGACGCGCCGAACGCATGCGCCAGGTTCGGCAGGGCGACGTTGGCGACGCTGGTGCCGAGCGAGGACAGCAGCATCGACAGCGAGAGCCCGGCCATCGCCCACCGAACCGAACCCGCCTGCGCGCCGCGCCCTTCCGCCGTACGAGCCCCCGCCTCCGGACCTGCCCCTACCTCTGTACGAGCCCCCGCCTTCGAACCCGTTCCCGCCGCTGGACGCCCGGGGCCGCGCGCGGGTCGCCCCGCCGCCGCCTCAGGCGATTCTCTGTTGCTGGACGTGCTGTTGGACTCCACCATCAACCCCGCTCTCCGACCGAGCCCACCGGCGGGGCTCCCGCCGAGGAAGGTGCGCCCATGCCTCCGGATGAGCAACGCTTGTTGCCAGTTCCGGAACGGTCGGGGTGAAATGCCCCCATGGCCCGTATGAAAAGCCCGAAGCCGGAAACGGCCCCCCTCGGCGCGGACGTACCGGATGACGAGAACGCACCGGCCGGCGAGAACGCACCGGAGGACGCGGACGCACCGGAGGACGCGGACGCACCGGATGGCGCGGACGCACCGGATGGCGACGCACCAGGTGACGCCACGCCCCCCGATCCGTCCCCCCGGCCGTCGCCCCACCAGGCCGTGCTCGACGGGGTCGCCCCCCGGCTCAAGTGGCTGCGCGCCAGGCGCGGGCTCAGCCTGTCGGCGCTCTCGGCGACGACCGGCATCTCGAAGAGCACCCTGTCCCGCCTTGAGTCGGGCCAGCGCCGCCCCAGCCTGGAGCTCCTGCTGCCGCTGGCCACGGCGTACGGGGTGCCGCTCGACGACCTGGTGGGCGCCCCCGAGGTCGGCGACCCCCGGGTCCGGATGACCCCACGCCACCTGCCCAACGGCGGCACGTTCGTCCCGCTGACCCGCGCGCCGGGCCCCCTCCAGGCGTACAAGCTCCTCATCCCGCACCGGGGCACCGAACCCGACCTGCGCTCGCACGACGGGTACGAGTGGCTGTACGTCCTCGACGGCAGACTGCGCCTCGTCCTCGACGAGCACGACCTGGTCCTGGGCCCCGGCGAGGTCGCCGAGTGGGACACGAAGGTGCCGCACTGGTTCAGCAGCGCGGACGGCCGCCCGGTGGAGGTACTGAGCCTGTTCGGCCGGCAGGGCGAGCGCATGCATGTACGGGCGAAGCCGAAGACCTGACGCCCGGTCGGCACCGCTCTCCCGCACACCGCTCCCCCGCACCGCTCACGGGGCCGCTCACCGGACCGTGCCGGAGCGATCCCGCAGCCAGGAGAACGTGTCATAGGGCGGCCGGAATCGTTGGCGTTCACGAACATCCCGTGTTGAGCGAGAGGTGAACTCCTGTGCGTCACATGAGCATGGCCCTGGCCACGGCGGTCGTGGCCATCGGCCTGGCCGCCCCGATGGCGAGCGCCGCCCCCGTCTCCAAGCCCGCACCGCCGTATTCGTACGCGTCTTGCCTGGCCGCCACCAAGCAGAAGGGCGAGTCCCCCTCCTACGGCAAGTGGCACTGCGACCAGCTGGTGAAGAAGGGCTGGGTCAAGCCGCAGAAGCACTGATCACCCGAGCCTGTTCCCTCACTCGTTGAAGGCGCGGCCCAGCCGGGCGAGTCCCTCGCGGATCTCGTCCGGGGCCGAGGTCACGAAGCAGAGTCGCAGGGAGGCGGCGTCGGGGGCGCCGGCGAAGAAGGGCGCGCCGGGAACGTAGGCGACATCGTGCTCCACCACCCGTGGCAGCAGGGCAGTCGCGTCATGACCTCCCGGCAGCCTGACCCACAGGAACATGCCGCCCTCGGGCCGGTTCCAGGTGGAGCCGGCGGGCAGTGCGTCGGGGAGCCCGGCGAGCATGGCATCCCGGCGCTCGCCGTAGGCGGCCCGGATGGTGGCGACGTGCGCGTCGAGGTCGCGGTCCGCCAAATAGCGGGCGGCGGCGAGCTGGTTGACGGTCGGGGTGTGCAGGTCGGCGGCCTGCTTGGCGATCCCGCAGGCACGCAGCAGCGCCAGGGGCGCGCGTAGCCAGCCGATCCGCAGGCCCGGCGCCATGATCTTGGAGTAGCTGCCGAGCAGGACGGTCCGGTCGGCGGCGTCCTCGTACGAGGAGATCCACGGCACGTGCTCGCCCTCGTACCGCAGCTCGCCGTACGGGTCGTCCTCCACGATCCACAGCCCGCGCCGCACCGCCACGTCGGCGACCGCGCGGCGCCGCTCGGCGGTCATGGTGCGGCCGGTGGGGTTCTGGAAGGTGGGCACGGAGTAGAACAGCTTGGGCCGCTCGCGCGCGACCAGCTCGTCGAAGGCGGAGGGGTCGGGACCGTCCTCGTCGCAGGGCACGGCGACGACGCGCGCGCCCGCGAAGCCGAAGACCTGCAACGCGGCGAGGTAGCAGGGGTTTTCGACCAGGACCACGTCGCCGGGTTCGAGCAGCGCGGACGCGAGGAGGGTGAGGCCCTGCTGGGAGCCGGTGGTTATCAGGAGGTCGTCGGCGTCGGTGGCGAGCCCGCGCTTGGCCAGCCGCGCGGCGGTGGCGGCCCGCAGCGCCGGGCTCCCCTCGGTCGTCGAGTACTGGAGTGCCGTCGTCGCCCGGTCCCGCAGCACCGCCCCGAATGCCTCGGCCATGCCCTCGACGTCGAACAGCTCGGGCGCGGGGAGCCCGCCCGCGAAGGAGATCACCTCGGGCCGGGCGGTCAGCGCCAGGATCTCCCGTACGGGCGAGGCCCCGACGGACATGGCACGCGCGGCGAGCGGGGGCACGGCGGCGGCGGGCATGGGGCGGCTCCTGTCGGTTGCTCGGGCGTCCTACTACCCGGCACCCTACGTAGCCCTGGCCAGTCCACTTCCGGCCATTCCAGCATCCGGGCGCCCGTCTCATTTCCGCTCTCCCCTCGGCCCCTGCCCCGCTCAGCCCGTACCCGGGCACCCGAATTCGCACCACACCGACTTCCCGGGGTCCCGCTCCCCCACCCCCCACTTGTCGGCCACCGCCTCGACGAGCAGCAGCCCGCGCCCGCCCTCGTCCGCCGCGTCCGCGACCCGGGGGACCCCGCCCCCGCTGTCCTGCACCTCGACCCGCAGGAGGCCCCCGCCGACCAGCCCCATCCGCAACAGAAACCCCCGCCCCGGCGGCACCCCGTGCACAAGGGCATTGGTGCAGAGCTCACTGACACACAGCAGCACGTCGTCCCGCCGGTGCGCGAACCCCCAGTCGGAGAGGGCCACTTCCGCGAACTCCCTTGCGGCGGGGACGGATTGGCGCCGCCGAGCGTAGAGGTGTTCGCGGATTTCGTTCTCGGTCATGGGGGGAGGGTTGCGGAGGGGAGGTGGCCAGGCGCAGTGGCCCGACCCGTACACAAATTCTGTACGGGTGGTGGACGCGTAACGTACGGGTGGGGGTGGGGAGTTGACAGACATGCACTCCAGGAAGCGACCCCGGAAGAACGCGTCGGCGATGCGGATGGTCGGCGCCCTCGTGGCGACCTTCCGGGTAGCCGCCGGCATGACCCAGCGTGAGCTCGCCCATCACGCCCTCCTGCACGAGGAGATGATCGCCTCGATCGAGCAGGGCCGCCGCCCTTTGAAACCGGACCTGGCCCGCTCGCTGGACGGCATCCTTGAGACGAAGGGCGCGCTGGAAACGGCCGTCGCCAACATGCCGGAGATTGATCTGATCCCGGCGTGGGCGGAGGAGTACATGGACCTGGAGCGCGAGGCCATCGCGCTGTCCTGGTTCGAGAACCAGGTACTGCCGGGCCTGCTCCAGACGGAGAACTACGCGCAGGCGGTGTTCCTCAGCAAGGTGCCCGCGATGAGCGAGGACGAGATCAACGCGCAGGTCGCGGCGCGGTTGGAGCGGCAGGAAATACTGCACCGGAAGGAGCCGCCGACGATCAGCTTCGTCGTCTCCGAGGCCATCCTGCGGGACCGGCTTGGCAGCGACGCGGTGTACGCGGAGACGCTGCGGCATCTGCGCGCGTGCGCCACCCTGCCGGGGCTGACCCTCCAGGTGATGCCGCTCGGCAGGCACACGCACGCCGGGCTTAACGGGCCCTTCATCCTCATAGAGACACCAGACCATCAGCACCTCGCCTACGCCGAGACGCAGCGGGGCAGCCAGCTCATCTCCGAGCCCGACGAGGTCAGTATCCTCGCCCAGAAATATGCGATGCTGCGAACGCAGGCCCTCAACTCCGAGCAGACAAGGGGCCTGTTGGACCGGCTGCTAGGAGAGCTATGAGCATCGCACTTGCATGGTTCAAGTCCAGTTACAGCGGCGACGAGGGCGGCGCATGCCTCGAAGTCGCCTGTGACTGGCGGAAGTCGAGCTACAGCGGCAGCGAAGGCGGCGCCTGCGTCGAGGTAGCAACCCACCCCTCCGCAATCCACATCCGCGACTCCAAGAACCCCGAGGGCCCGGCCCTCACCCTGAGCCCCACCACCTGGCAGGGCTTCCTCACCGCACTCTGAGACGGGAACGCCCCGGCGCGGGCCGACCATTAGGAGAGCCATGGGCATCGCACGTACGTGGTTCAAGTCCAGCTACAGCACCGAACAGGGCGGCAACTGCCTCGAAGTCGCCTGCGACTGGCGGAAGTCGAGCTACAGCAGCGACGAGGGCGGCGCCTGCGTCGAGATCGCACGGGTCTGGCGCACGTCCAGTTACAGCGGCAGCGACGGCGGCCAGTGCGTCGAGGTCGGCACGCATCCCTCCGCAACCTGCGTCCACATCCGGGACTCCAAGGTGCCCGAGGGCCCGACCCTCACCCTGAACCCCACCACCTGGCAGGGCTTCCTCACCGCGCTTTGAGCCGACTCAGTTGGCGTTGTGCGTGGGGTAGACCTCGACGTCGGCGTAGGAGCCCTTGACGGCGCCCGCACCCGACGGCCAGGCCAGGGTGATGGTGTGGGTCTCGTTCGGCGGGGTCACCAGGATGTTGGTCGGGTGCGACAGGCTCTTGCCGCTGGAGTCGATGGTGTACGCAAGGTCGAAGACGGCGGCGTCACCGGGCTTGAGGGTGGTGATGCGCGGCTGGGCCTGACCCCGGGGTATGGGGTTCGAGGTGTGGTCGCCGTCCTTGATGTCGACGCCCGCGAAGCCGGTGGCGGAGCAGGTGGTGGAACCCCGGTTGATCATGGTGATGTTGATGCGGCCGGAGGTCTTGTCGGGCGCGGCGTTCTGGGCGTCGATGGCGAGGTCGGCCGTCTTGCAGAACGTGGTCTTGCCGTCGCCCTTGCCGGTGCCGTTCACGGCGCCGTTGGCGGAGCCCTTGGCGCCGCCGGACTTGCCGCTGCCGGAGGTCGAGCCGCCGCCGCCCGAGGTCTTCGCGCCGCCGTTGGACGACGCGGAGGAGCCGGAGGAGTCGGAGGAGCCCGTGGCGGGGGCGTTCGGGGCCGGGGAGGACGCGGAGCCGGTGGCGGCCTGGCCGTTGGAGGAGTCGTCGCCGTTGCAGGCGGTGAGCGAGAACGTGGCGGCTACACCGAGGGCGGCGACAGCGGCGATGCGGGTGAGCTTCATGGTGTTCCCCCTGGAGAGGCGTTCGTTCGTTCGTTCGGTCAGAACTATTTGTAACTCGCAGCGAGTTACGAGAGGTCTCCCACAAGGTCTTCGTTCTGTCACAGGCGTCTCACATGAACGGCCTTCAGGACGGCCCGCGTCCGCCGGAACGGGGCGCCCACACAACTACCGCCCACCACACACCAGTTGGGGTGCTTCCACGTGACGGCTCACCACGGCACGGGCGTTCCGTCCCAGGAGAAGAAGCCGCCGGTGGGGCCGTCGTCCGGCAGCAGGGCCAGTCGGACGGCACCCCGGGCGGCCTCGGCCGGGTCGCCTCCGGCAGCGGTGGCACGGGGGTTGAGGCCGGTGGCCCGCAGGCCGGGGGCGAGCGCGTTGACCTTGAAGCCGTCCTCGGCCAGCGTCTGGGCGTACAGGAGGGTGAGGGCGTTGAGGGCGGCCTTGGAGGACCGGTAGGCGGCGGCTCCGCCGCTTCCCGGGGTGAACTGGGGGTTGGGGGTGGTGCTCCAGGTCAGCGAGGCGGTGCCGCTGGAGATGTTGACGATGCGCGGGCGCGGGGACCGGCGCAGGGCGGGCAGGAAGGCATTGGTCACCGCGACCACGCCGAGCACGTTGGTCTCGTACGTACGCCGGAACTCCTCGATGCCGGTGTCGGCCGGCGCTGCCAGTGACGGCGAGATACCGGCGTTGTTGACAAGCACGTCCAGGCGGTCGACCTGGGCCGCGGCCCGCGCGACGCTCTCGGGATCGGTCACGTCCAGGACTAGGGGGTGTCTGGTGGATCATGGCCGGGGGTGCGGCGCCTGGCACGGCACCTCGCGGCGTTGCCGAAACGCCCCGATAGCTCCGCTATCACGACGTTCCGGCGCCTTGCGATGCACCGCACCAGGCGCCGCACCCTGACCGACCCTGATCCACCAGACACCCCCTAGCGGACGGGCCCCGGCGCCGATCTCCGCGACGGCCCGCTGCCCGCGCCCGGGGTCACGGGAAGCCACGTACACGACGAAGCCCTCGGCGGCGAGCAGCCGGGCAATATGGTGGCCGATGCCCTTGTTGGCACCGGTGACCAGAGCTGTGCGTTCATTCATGACACCCAGGATTCCCCGGTCGTGGGTGCCCCGCCAGGGACAACCTGTACCAGGCTCTGCGGCTCACACCGGCCGAACACAGCCACCTGTTCCGCCTGGCGGGGAACTGCACGCCGGGAGCGCGGAGTTCGGGCAGATCTGGCAGACACGTCCGGTCCACGCACCCGGACACCGGACCCGCTTTGGCTCGGCTCAGCGGGCGCGCCCCCGCTCGGCTCAGCGGGCGCGCCTCCGCTCGGCCCGGCTGGGTTGCGGCCCGCTCGGACCGCGCCGTGCAGGTGACGCCGTCATGCGAGGGGGTACCCGTCGTGCATGAAGCGGTGGTGGAAGTGGGTGGGTGCTCCGGTCGTCCTGGGGATCGTGGCTGGTGTCCTGGTGACCCAGATCGACGGCAGCTCAGGGGACCGCTCCGCGCTGGTGACTCGGTGCCTCATGTTCGCCATCGGCTACCTGGCGATCATGCCTGTCTTGGCATGGATGCGGCGTCATGCGGACCATCGCGATCGACAACACATGCGGGACATCGAAGAGGCGCGCCGCGATCAACGCCCTTGACCATGCCGGCAGGTCCGGGCCGGTCCGCCTGCGCCCGGGCCGGTCCGCCTGTGCCGGGGCTGGTCCGCCTGTGCCGGGGCCGGTCCGCCTGTGCCGGGGCTGGTCCGCCTGTGCTGGACCGATTCGCCTGCGCCCGGGCCACTCGCTCCCCGGCGGGAAGTTCGTGCTGATGAGGCATCCCGGCATCTTCCCCGTGGAAGGCGCCCAGGGTGGTGTTGTTCATGAGGCAGGAAGGGAGCCAGTGATGGACTGGGTACTCGGCGAGGAATTCCAGACGCCTGACGGCGTGGTGCGGTGGGACACCCTGGGCAGCGGGGACCCGGTCGTGCTGGTGCACGGCACGCCCTACTCGTCTCTCCTGTGGCGGGACATCGCGCCGGCGCTCGCCCGTACCCGCAAGGTCTACTTCTTCGACCATCTCGGCTTCGGGCAGTCGGAGCAGCGCGAGGGCCAGGACCTCGGCCTGGCGGCCCACGCGCGGAACTTCGCCCACCTCCTCGACCACTGGAGGCTGTCGCGCCCCAGCGTCGTCGCCCACGACATCGGCGGAGCGGTGGCGCTCCGCACCCTGCTCCTGGAGGAGCGGAACTACCGGGACCTGACCCTCTTCGACGCGGTGAGCGGCGGCGCGTGGGAGCGCGGCCTGTTCCAGCTCTTCCTGGACCACGAGGACGTCTTCCGGAAACTTCCGGGCTACGCGCACGAAGCGCTGGTCGCGAGCCATCTGCGGCACGCCACGCACCTCGGCTTCAGGCCGGGAGTTCTCGACGCGTTCCTCGCGCCGTGGCGGGGGGAGTCCGGGCAGGCGGCGTTCTACCGCCAGTACAGCCGGATCAGGCAGGCGGACACCGCCGCGTACGAGCACTTGCTGGGCGGCATGTCGATTCCGGTACGGATCGTCTGGGGCCGCGAGGACCGCATCCTTCCCCCGCCGTACGCGGAGTGGCTGCACGAACGCGTCCCGCACGCGGAACTGCACTGGGTCGATGGCGCGGGCCACCTCCTCCAGGAGGACGCGCCGGGACAGCTGTTGGCCCACCTGACGGCCGACTTCCCCTCGGCCTGAACCGCGTCGCGGCGCGCGGGGAGCGGCGGACGCCGAGGCAGGTACCGGCGCCCGACGCGCTGCGCCCGCGCGGACTCGGCGCCCGCGCGGGCTCGGCGCCCGCGTGGACTCGGCGCCCGCGTGGGCTCAGAGGCCGCGCGCGACCTCGGTCGCCCAGTACGTGAGGATCATGTGGGCGCCGGCCCGCTTGATGCCGGTCAGGGATTCCAGGATCGCCCGGTCGCGGTCGATCCAGCCCTTCTCCGCGGCGGCTTCGACCATCGCGTACTCGCCGCTGATCTGGTACGCCGCGACCGGCACGTCCACCGACTCGGCGACCTTGGCCAGGACATCGAGGTACGGGCCGGCCGGCTTGACCATGACCATGTCGGCGCCCTCGGCCAGGTCGAGCGCCAACTCCCGCATGGATTCACGGGTGTTGGCCGGGTCCTGCTGGTATGTCTTGCGGTCGCCGCGCAGCGAGGAGCCGACGGCCTCGCGGAACGGGCCGTAGAACGCGGAGGAGTACTTGGCGGTGTACGCCAGGATCGACACGTCCTCGTGCCCGGTCTGGTCCAACGCGTCCCGGATGACGCCGACTTGGCCGTCCATCATTCCGGAGGGACCCACGACGTGGGCGCCGGCGTCGGCCTGGACCTGGGCCATCTCCGCGTAGCGCTCCAGGGTGGCGTCGTTGTCGACCCGGCCCTGCGCGTCGAGCACGCCGCAGTGGCCGTGGTCGGTGTACTCGTCGAGGCACAGGTCGGACATGATGACCAGGTCGTCGCCGACCTCTTCGCGTACGGCGCGCAGGGCGACCTGGAGGATGCCGTCGGGGTCGGTACCGGCCGTGCCCGCCGCGTCCTTCTTCTCGTCCTCGGGCACGCCGAAGAGCATGATCCCCGAGACTCCCGCGTCGACGGCCTCGACGGCGGCCTTGCGCAGGGTGTCGAGCGAGTGCTGCGCGACGCCGGGCATGGCCTGGATCGGGACGGGTTCGGTGATTCCTTCCCGTACGAAGGCGGGGAGGATGAGGTCGGCGGGGTGCAGCTGGGTCTCCGCGACCATGCGGCGCATGGCGGGGGTGGTGCGCAGCCGACGGGGCCGGGCCCCGGGGAAGGATCCGTACACAGTCATGGCGTATACGCTACGCCGCCGCGAAGGGGGCTTTCCCCCACCCCGCCCCTTCCCGAAACCCGCCGGGGGTGCCTGCCTCCGGCCGCGGACCGCGGGTGGCCGGTCGCGCAGTTCCCCGCGCCCCTAACTACTCGATGCCGATCAGCGCGGACATCCTCAGCCTGTCCGGCGATTGAGGACGAGCGCCGTTCAGGCGCGAAAGGGGTCTGGGGCGCAGCCCCGGCAACCCCGCCATTCGACCGCGCACCGTGGTCGCTCCTCGCGCAGTTCCCCGCGCCCCCAAAACCCGTTCTCGTCCGCGCACCGTGGTCGCTTCTCGCGCAGTTCCCCGCGCCCCCAAAACCCGTTCTCGTCCGCGCACCGTGGTCGCTTCTCGCGCAGTTCCCCGCGCCCCTGGCAGGGTGCGAGCGGGGGCATCTTCAGCCTGTCCGGCGATTGAGGACGAGCGCCGTTCAGGCGCGAAAGGGGGTCTGGGGCGGAGCCCCAGGGCGCTGCACCCTCAAGTAGCCGCACGGGTGGGTGGGTGGGAGAACCCCCCGGGGCGGAGCCCCAGGGGGTCGGGGGGCACCCCGGGTTACGTCGTGCGGCGGCGACGGGCGCCGGGGCGGCGCTCGCTGGGGCGAGTGACGTGCTCGCCCGCAGACACCGCCGCGTCACGACGAGCCGCCCCAAAGTCCGCAAGCGCCTGCGCCAGCTTGTGGACGGACGGCTCCGGAGCCATGACGTCCACCCGCAGCCCGTGCTCCTCGGCCGTCTTGGCCGTGGCAGGGCCGATGCACGCGATGACGGTCACGTTGTGCGGCTTGCCCGCGATCCCGACCAGGTTGCGCACCGTGGAGGACGACGTGAAGAGCACCGCGTCGAAGCCGCCGCCCTTGATCGCCTCACGGGTGTCGGCCGGCGGCGGCGAGGCCCGTACCGTCCGGTAGGCCGTGACGTCGTCGACCTCCCAGCCGAGCTCGATCAGACCCGCCACCAGCGTCTCGGTGGCGATGTCGGCGCGCGGCAGGAAGACACGGTCGATGGGGTCGAAGACCGGGTCGTAGGGCGGCCAGTCCTCCAGGAGACCGGCGGCCGACTGCTCGCCGCTGGGCACCAGGTCCGGCTTGACGCCGAACTCGACAAGCGAGGCCGCCGTCTGCTCGCCGACAGCGGCGACCTTGATCCCGGCGAAGGCCCGCGCGTCGAGCCCGTACTCCTCGAACTTCTCGCGCACCGCCTTCACCGCGTTGACGCTGGTGAACGCGATCCACTCGTACCGTCCGGTCACCAGGCCCTTGACCGCGCGCTCCATCTGCTGGGGCGTGCGCGGCGGCTCGACGGCGATCGTCGGCACCTCGTGCGGCACGGCTCCGTACGACCTGAGCTGGTCGGACAGCGAGGCGGACTGCTCCTTCGTCCGCGGCACGAGCACCCGCCAGCCGAACAGCGGCTTGGACTCGAACCACGACAGCTGGTCACGCTGAGCAGGCGCGCTGCGCTCGCCGACCACGGCTATGACCGCCTGGTGCCCGTCCGGCGAGGGCAGCACCTTGGCCTGCTTGAGCACCTGGGCGACCGAGCCGAGCGTCGCGGACCACGTCCGCTGGCGCGTGGTGGTGCCCGCGATCGTCACGGTCATCGGGGTGTCGGGCTTACGGCCCGCCGACACCAGCTCGCCGGCCGCGGCGGCGACCGTCTCCAGGGTGGTGGAGACGACGACCGTGCCGTCGCTCGCGCCGACCTCGGTCCAGCACCGCTCGGAGGCGGTACGGGCGTCGACGAAGCGGACGTCGGCGCCACTCGCGCCGCTCAGCGGGACACCGGCGTACGCGGGTACGCCGACCGCGGAGGCGACGCCCGGCACCACCTCGAAGGGGATGCCCGCGGAGGCGCAGGCCAGCATCTCGCCGGCGGCGTCGCCGTCGAGACCCGGGTCACCGGCGACGGCACGGACGACCCGCCTGCCGGAGCGCGCGGCCTCCATGACAAGATTGGCGGCGTCCCTCAACACGGGGATCCCGGCGGTTGTTGACGCCTCGTCAATGACCGTCAGCTGAGGCGTGTCCACGCCTGCCCGCGCATGCGCGCGAACAACGTCGAGCACTGCGGGCTCGGCGATCAGGACGTCCGCCGACGCCAGCGCCTCAACGGCGCGCAGCGTCAGCAGCCCGGGGTCACCGGGACCGGCACCGAGGAAGGTGACGATTCCGGCTGCGGTGGGGTGGGTGGTGGGGCTCAAAGTGCTCGCTCCCCCATAAGACCGGCCGCACCCTTGGCGAGCATCTCGTCCGCGAGTTCGCGTCCGAGGGCCATCGCTTCGTCGTGCGACGTGGGTACGGGACCGGTGGTGGACAGCTGCACCAGCGAGGAACCGTCGGTGGTACCGACAACTCCGCGCAGGCGCATCTCATGAACAGCCCGTTCGTCGACCAGGATGTCGGCCAGCGCGCCCACAGGTGCGCTACAGCCGGCCTCCAGGGCGGCGAGCAGGGATCGCTCGGCGGTCACGGCGGCCCGCGTGAACGGGTCGTCGAGCTCGGCGAGCGCGGCGGCGAGGTCGGCGTCGGCCGCCGTGCACTCGATCGCCAGGGCCCCCTGGCCGGGGGCGGGCAAAACGGTGTCGACCGAAAGGAACTCGGTCACGACGTCGCTGCGTCCGATGCGGTTGAGCCCGGCGGCGGCCAGAACCACCGCGTCGAGCTCGCCCTTGGTGACGTAGCCGACGCGGGTGTCGATGTTGCCGCGGATCGGAACCGTCTCGATCGTCATGCCGTGGCTGCGGGCGTACGCGTTGAGCTGCGCCATCCGCCGCGGCGAACCGGTGCCCACGCGGGCGCCGGCCGGAAGCTCGGCGAAGGTCAGCCCGTCGCGGGCCACCAGCACGTCGCGCGGGTCCTCGCGGACCGGGATCGCGGCGAGCGTCAGGTCGGGGTGCCCGGCGGTCGGCAGGTCCTTGAGGGAGTGCACCGCGAAGTCGACCTCGCCGCGCAGCAGCGCCTCGCGCAGCGCCACGACGAACACACCGGTGCCGCCGATCTGCGCAAGCTGCTCACGGGAGGTGTCCCCGTACGTGGTGATCTCCACGAGCTCGACGGGACGTCCGGTCAACTGCCGTACGGCGTCGGCCACTTGGCCGGACTGGGCCATGGCGAGCTTGCTGCGCCTGGTCCCGAGTCTCAGTGCTTTCTCGGTCATGACCGCCCTCGGTTCTTGACATCTGCGTCGTTCAGGTCGGCCCTGGAGACGGCGGCCACCGTGTCCGGGTCGAGGTCGAAGAGTGTGCGCAGCGCGTCCGCGTACCCGGCGCCACCGGGCTCCGCGGCGAGCTGCTTGATCCGCACGGTCGGCGCGTGCAGGAGCTTGTCTACGACGCGGCGCACGGTCTGGGTGACCTCGGAGCGCTGCTTGTCGTCGAGGCCCGGGAGCCTGCCTTCCAGACGCGCGACCTCGCCGGCCACGACCTCGGCGGCCATGGCGCGCAGGGCGACCACGGTGGGCGTGATGTGGGCGGCCCGCTGGGCGGCGCCGAAGGCGGCCACCTCGTCGGCGACGATGGCGCGCACCTGGTCCACATCGGCGGCCATCGGGGCGTCCGCGGACGCCTCGGCGAGCGACTCGATGTCGACGAGGCGCACGCCGGGCACACGGTGCACGGCGGCGTCGATGTCACGCGGCATGGCGAGGTCGAGCAGCGCCAGCTTCACGGGCCCGGACGGTACGGGAACGTCACCGCGCACCCGCGCGATCCTGCGCTCGGTGTTCTCGGCCCAACTGCCGTGCAGCTCAAGGGAGTCGGCATCGACACCCGGGGTGGCGGCGGCCGCGCCATCGGCCCTCAGCGCCTCGTCGACCACCCCGAACCCGGCCATCGCGGCACCCGCGGCCGCCGTGGCGGGGAAGCCCACCGGGCAGCCCGCTGCCGCCGCGGTGCTCGCGGGGGCGGCGGCCTCGGGCGCGGTCAGGCTCTCGCCGACCGCGAGGGCGACGGCCTCGCCGGTCAGCACGAGGCCGGTGGCTCCCGTGCAGGACACCGCGATGTCGACCCGGGTCAGTTCGCGTGCGACATCGGCCATGGCGACGGCCCGCGCGGCCGTGCCCGATTCGCCAAGGATCTCGACCAGCCGCTCGGCGCGGGCGTGCGTGCGGTTGGCGACCACGATCTCGTCGATCCCGGTCCGGCCCAGCGTCGCCGCGGCGAGCGAGGACATCGAACCGGCGCCGATGACCAGCGCCCGCTTGCCCTTGGCCCAGTCCTCGACGGGCGCTCCTGCGGCCAGCTGCTCAAGGCCGAAGGTGACGAGCGACTGCCCGGCCCGGTCGATGCCGGTCTCGCTGTGGGCGCGCTTGCCGACCCGCAGGGCCTGCTGGAACAGGTCGTTCAACAGCCGCCCGGCGGTGTGCAGTTCCTGCCCGAGCGCGAGGGTGTCCTTGATCTGGCCGAGGATCTGGCCCTCGCCCACCACCATCGAGTCGAGGCCGCAGGCCACCGAGAAGAGGTGGTGGACGGCCCGGTCCTCGTAGTGCACGTACAGATAGGGGGTGAGCTCTTCGAGGCCGACGCCGCTGTGCTGGGCGAGCAGCGTGGAGAGCTCGGCGACACCGGCGTGGAACTTGTCCACGTCCGCGTACAGCTCGATGCGGTTGCAGGTGGCGAGCACCGCCGCCTCGGCCGCGGGCTCGGCGGCGAGGGTGTCGTGGAGCAGCTTGGCCTGCGCGTCCGCGGAGAGGGAGGCCCGCTCCAGGACGCTGACGGGGGCGCTGCGGTGGCTGAGGCCGACGACCAGGAGGCTCATGCCGGCATCACGGCGGGCATGTCCCCGTCCGGTCCCTTCCGGCCATTGCCGACGGCGCGCACGGGCGGCACCGCGGCGGCGGCCGCCTCGGCGACGGCGGCGTCCTCGCCCGCCTTGCGCTGCTCGTGGAAGGCGAGGATCTGAAGCTCGATGGACAGGTCGACCTTGCGGACGTCGACGCCGTCGGGCACCGACAGGACGGTCGGCGCGAAGTTGAGGATGGAGGTCACTCCGGCGGCGACCAGACGGTCGCAGACCTGCTGCGCGGCGCCCGCCGGAGTCGCGATGACCCCGATCGAGACCCCGTTCTCGCTGATGATGTTCTCCAGCTCGTCGGTGTGCCGCACCGGCATCCCGGCGACCGGCTTTCCGGCCATGGCGGGGTCGGCGTCTATCAGCGCGGCGACCCGGAAACCACGCGACGCGAAGCCGCCGTAGTTGGCGAGGGCGGCGCCGAGGTTACCGATTCCGACGATCACAACCGGCCAGTCCTGGGTCAGACCCAGTTCACGCGAGATCTGGTAGACGAGATACTCGACGTCGTACCCGACACCGCGGGTGCCGTACGAACCCAGGTACGAGAAGTCCTTGCGCAGCTTCGCGGAATTGACGCCGGCCGCGGCCGCAAGCTCCTCGGAGGAGACCGTCGGCACGGAGCGCTCCGAGAGTCCGGTGAGCGCACGCAGATACAGCGGAAGCCTGGCGACGGTGGCCTCGGGGATTCCTCGGCTTCGGGTCGCCGGTCGGTGAGTTCGGCCAGTTGCCACGGTGCTCCTGCGGGATGAGCGGGGCTGTAGGCGGCCACATGTCCCAGGGCCGCCCCGTCGGATGCAGGCTATGTCTTTGTGAACGCGTGCACAAAGATGGTGTCCGCTTTGTCCGAGCAAAGTGACCGGGCTCACGCGAGTCGGGGAGAGAATCGCGGAACCACAGACGGGTTCAGTCCGTTCAGGACCCGAAGGGGGCAAAGCCGCACACTCTCCTCACAGCGATACCCCCGAATCACAGCAAAACGACCATGATGGTAACCGCAACCATCGCGAACCCCATCATTTGGCTGTTCAACCGCTCACCGCTCACCGCCGCGCGAAGTTCATCCCCGCGCCGCCCGGCCGTACGCGAAATCCACCAGCGCGCCGCTCGGACCTGCGTGCGTCACGTTCAACCGGCCAGTGCGCCCCTGAGGCGTGCGGGGTCCACGCGCCAGAAGGTGTGCTGCTCACCGTCGACGAGGACGACCGGGATCTGCTCCCAGTACTCCTTGTACAGCGCCTCGTCCTGGGTGATGTCCTTCTTCTCCCAGGACGCGCCCGTCTCGGCGCACACGGCCTCGATCACCTCCTGGGCGTCGTCGCACAGATGGCAGCCGGGCTTCCCGATCAGCGTGACCACCCGGTCGGCAGGGTTCCCGCCCGGCTTCTTCGTACGTCGCAGCAAGGGACTCATACCTCCCATTGTCCAGCCCCCGGCCGCCCCTGGACCCATACCTCCCGGATCGTCCGTTTAACGCGACGGCCGCGCAGAGTTCACGCCACCGCATCCCGGCGGGTCAGGGGCCTTGGAACGGACTGGCTATGCTCACGGCATGGCCGTACTGGGATGGCTCACCCCTCGTAGGCGCTCGGCGACAGCACGCAGCGTGCTGGCCGGCGAGGCCGCAGCCGAGGCAGCCCGCAAGTCGTCGCTTGAACTGGCGGAGCTGGCGCTCGCCCTGGCGGACGAGACTCCGTCGGAACCCGAGTTCCCCGTCGTCGGCGACAACCTCGCCGCCGCCTTCTTCGACCTCGACAACACCGTGATGCAGGGCGCCGCCCTCTTCCACTTCGGCCGCGGCCTCTACAAGCGGCAGTTCTTCCAGCGCCGCGAGCTGGCGCGCTTCGCGTGGCAGCAGGCGTGGTTCAGGCTGGCCGGCGTCGAGGACCCCGAACACATGCAGGACGCCCGCGACAGCGCGCTGTCCATCGTCAAGGGCCACCGCGTCTCCGAGCTGATGTCCATCGGCGAGGAGATCTACGACGAGTACATGGCCGACCGCATCTGGCCCGGCACGCGCGCGCTGGCCCAGGCCCACCTCGACGCGGGCCAGAAGGTGTGGCTCGTGACGGCCGCCCCGGTCGAGACCGCCACGATCATCGCCCGCAGGCTCGGCCTGACCGGCGCGCTCGGCACGGTCGCCGAATCCGTCGACGGCGTCTATACGGGGCGCCTGGTGGGCGAGCCGCTGCACGGGCCCGCCAAGGCCGAGGCGGTACGCGCGCTCGCCGCCGCGGAGGGACTGGACCTGTCCCGGTGCGCGGCGTACAGCGACTCGCACAACGACATCCCGATGCTGTCGCTGGTCGGCCACCCCTACGCCGTCAACCCGGACGCGAAGCTGCGCAAGCACGCGCGGGAGCGGGAGTGGCGGTTGCGGGACTACCGCACGGGGCGCAAGGCCGCGAAGGTCGGCATCCCGGCCGCGGCCGGCGTCGGCGCGCTCGCCGGCGGCACCGCCGCCGCGGTCGCCCTGCACCGCCGCCGCCGCTGAACGGACCTGCCGGCCCGCGCCGTCCCCGCGCCGTTCCCCGCGTCCCTGGCAGGGCACCCGCGGTCAACCCGCCGCATGCGTCGTCGCGGAGCCGCGAAGGTGATCGCCACCGTCCGTCACCGCCCCTCCCAGCCGCCGGAATATTCGAATCTGGGGGTTTCGGCCCACCCCCCTTGGCCCGCCTGCCCCGTTGCCCCTACCCGGGCACAACAGATCCACGGCTCGGGCAAATTCGAAAGCAATGCGATCAACTTCTGCTCACGATGCGTGCCTTGAATAGGCGCATAGACGTAACAGAAGCGACGTAATCGACGATTTGAGCAACTGGGTGTAGCGCTCCCTGCACGAAGCGTTATTCTCCTCAGACGCATTCCGGAACCCGTACATCGCCACGATGGGTGAACGGTTCCGCACTGCACGTGATGGAAGCTCTGCCTCTGGGAGTCCCGTGTACCCACACGTCGGGGTTGACGCCTCGGGCCTGGCTACGCTGCGCGGGGCGGTCGTCGACCGCCTGCGCGTCTTCGTCCCCACCGCGTACGCCGGCGCCCCTGCCTTCGCCACCGCAACACCCGTCGGGCCCTGCTATGCCCTGGCCGACGGTGGTGCCGCAGTCGGTAGACGGAGCGGCGGCCGCAGCACGGGCACGTCCGCGACGCCCACCGCCCGCCGGCCCACCGCCGACAGCGACAGCGCCCGCATGATGGATCTCGTCGAGCGCGCACAGGCCGGCGAGGCCGACGCCTTCGGCCGGCTCTACGACCAGTACAGCGACACGGTCTACCGCTACATCTACTACCGCGTCGGCGGCAAGGCGACGGCCGAGGACCTGACCAGCGAGACGTTCCTGCGCGCCCTGCGCCGGATCTCCACCTTCACCTGGCAGGGCCGCGACTTCGGCGCCTGGCTGGTCACGATCGCTCGCAACCTGGTCGCCGACCACTTCAAGTCGAGCCGGTTCCGGCTCGAAGTGACCACCGGCGAAATGCTCGACGCCAACGAGGTCGAGCGCTCCCCCGAGGACTCCGTCCTGGAATCCCTCTCCAACGCCGCCCTGCTCGAAGCCGTACGCAAACTCAATCCACAGCAGCAGGAGTGCGTCACCCTGCGCTTCCTCCAGGGCCTCTCGGTCGCCGAGACCGCCCGCGTCATGGGCAAGAACGAGGGCGCGATCAAGACCCTCCAGTACCGGGCCGTGCGCACCCTCGCCCGCCTCCTGCCGGACGACGCCCGCTGATCGCCCCCCGGCCCGTCCGGACCCCAGCCGCCGACCCGCCGCAGGCGGGTCCAATTCACCGTCCGTGAGCACCCGATGACGTTGTGGTCCGATCATCTTTCGTCTCATCTTTCGTCCGTAACCCAAGTGCCGAGTCCGTCGTTGTGCGGGATGCAGGCTCCCTGTGGTCACGCCATGACCATGGCCGCTCACTCGTTCGTGTGGATGTGCTCAAGGCGTGCAACCTTCCAGGCCCCTTGGGGAGTCGACCGTGATGACGAGAGGAGGTGCCGCCAGTGATCGCGAACGTATCGGCGCACCGGCGGGCGAACGCCTTCGCCCAGGCCCTGGAAGAAGCCTCGGCGGCCGACCAGGAGACACCCGATACCGGCCCGGCCGAACAGGCCGACACCGGCAGGATGTTGACCCTGGCGGGTGGGCTCGGCGAACTGCCGAAACCGGAGATGGACCCGCAGGTGAAGGTCGAGCAGCGGACGCTGCTCATGGCCGAGATGGAGCGCATGTTCGCCGGCGGCGGTGCCGCCGACCCTCAAGTGCCCGAGCAGCGGACCGGCCGCGGCGCCCACCGGGCGACGTCGCTCCGGAAATTGCGACCCCGCTCCCGCTGGTCCAAGGGCATCGCGGCGGGCGGTCTCAGCATCGGTGTGGCCGCGGGAGCGTTCAGCGGCGTGGCCGCTGCCAGTTCCGACGCCCTCCCCGGTGATTCCCTGTACGGGCTCAAACGCGGCATGGAAGACCTCAAGCTCGGCATGGCCGACGACGACGCGAGCCGGGGCGAGATCTATCTCGACCAGGCCTCGACCCGGCTCTCCGAGGCACGCCGCCTCATGGAGC
Source organism: Streptomyces sp. NPDC048416 (assembly GCF_043200435.1). Classification (NCBI taxonomy): domain Bacteria; kingdom Bacillati; phylum Actinomycetota; class Actinomycetes; order Kitasatosporales; family Streptomycetaceae; genus Streptomyces; species Streptomyces sp. NPDC048416. The sequence continues at coordinate 8,478 of NZ_JBICXU010000042.1, read as the reverse complement.
GGGGCCGGGCGGGCGACCTCGACCACGAGCAGCTCGGCGAGGTCAGACGCGCCCTCAGCGGCATGGAGCACGACGCCTCCGAGGGCCACCGCCTGCTGCATCAGGCCTACGCGAAGGACGGCTCGCTCGGCGCCATCGCCGCGCTCAACTCCTTCTCGCAGGCGCACCGCGAAAGCTGGAGCAAGCTGCGGGGCAAGCTGCCCGCCCAGCTGACCGACATGGGCGACAAGGTGAGCTCGGTCTTCGCCGCCATAGACCAGGAGGTCGGGCCGCTACAGTCGCTGCTGCCCAAGTCGACGTCCACCACGCACACCCGGCAGGGCACCGCCCACCCCGGCGGCACCCCGGGCGCGACCCGCCCGTCCGCGCCGCGCTCGTCCGCCACGTCCAGCCATGGCGCCCCCGCGACCAGCGGAAAGCCGCAGCACCCTTCCGGTTCGCCCTCCAACGAGGGCCTGCTGGGCGGGAACACGGGCGGCCTGTTCGAGCCGGGCAACGGAAGCGCGGCGCCCGCCCCGCCCGCCCTTCCGGCCAAGCCACCCGTGCCGGACGTCACGCTGCCCCCGCTCCTGCCCGGTCTGCTGCCGGGCCTGGGTATCGACGCGGACAAGGCGGAGTAGCGGAGTAGCGGAGTAAGAGATTCGTGCGTACGCGACTGGAGGGGGGCCGGAACATCCGGCCCCCCTCCAGTCAGTCGTTTCCGGTGTCGCAGCCCTCGGACAGACCGCACGGTCCGCACGGACCTGACGGACTTGGCGGACCTGACGGACTTGGCGGACTTGGCGGACTTGGCGGACTTGGCGGACTTGGCGCGACAGCCTCAGAAGAACACCGAACGCCGCTGCACCAGCAGCTTGTACAGCGTGTGCTGGATCTGCTCGCGCACCTGGTCGGTGAGGTTGAACATCAGCATCGGGTCCTCGGCGGCCTCCGGCGGGTACCCGTCCGTCGGGATCGGCTCGCCGAACTGGATCGTCCACTTCGTCGGCAGCGGCACAAGACCCGCAGGCCCCAGCCACGGGAACGTCGGCGTGATCGGGAAGTACGGCACGCCGAGGAGCCGGGCCAGCGTCTTGGAGTTCCCGATCATCGGGTAGATCTCCTCGGCCCCCACGATCGAGCACGGCACGATGGGCGTGCCCGCCCTGAGCGCGGTCGACACGAAGCCGCCCCGGCCGAAACGCTGGAGTTTGTACCGCTCGCCGAACGGCTTGCCGATGCCCTTGAACCCCTCGGGCATCACCCCGACGACCTCGCCCCGTTCGAGCAGCGCCTGCGCGTCCTCGGAACAGGCCAGGGTGTGTCCGGCCTTGCGGGCCAGCTCGTTGACGATCGGCAGCATGAACACCAGGTCGGCCGCCAGCAGCCGCAGGTGGCGCCCGGCGGGGTGGTGGTCGTGCACGGCGACCTGCATCATCAGGCCGTCGAGCGGCAGCGTCCCCGAGTGGTTGGCGACGACCAGCGCACCCCCCTCGGCCGGGATGTTCTCGACGCCCTTGACCTCCACCCGGAAGTACTTGTCGTAGAACGGCCGCAGGATCGACATCAGGACCTGATCGGTCAGCTCCTCGTCGTAGCCGAACTCGTCGACCTCGTACTCGCCGGTGATCCGGCGCCGCAGGAACGCCAGGCCGCCCGCGACCCGCCGGTCCCAGCCGGCTCCGCCGCGCGCCCCGGACCCCGCCGCAGGGCTTCCGGAAGCCTGCCCCTCGCGGACCTGGCCCGCCACCCCCTGGGAAGCAGGCCCTTCGGCGCCCTGCCCCCCGGGTGCTTCTCCGCCGGCGCGTCCCCCGGGTACGTGCCCTCCGGGAGCCTGCTCGGCGGGCCCGCGCGCGCCCGGAAGGGCGCTGACGGGGGTCGTGGGGCCCGGGAGCGGCTGGGCGCCCGGCTCGGCCTTGCGGCGGCCCGTCGCGGGGCGCCTGCGCGTTGCGCGCTGCGCGCCCTGGCGCGAGCGGTCGTCGTCGAACGGGATGACCTTGGCGTCCGCCATCGTTGGTGCGCTCCTCATTCCGCGTTCGAAGGGGTGGTGGTCCCGGCGTGGGACCTGGCGTGGGACCCGGGGTGGGCCTCGGCCCCGGCGTGGGCCCCGGCCTGGGTCCCGCCGGCGAAGGGGGCGAAGGGCAGCCCCGCCACCCGGTCCACCGCCCGGGCCAGCGAGTCCGGCGGCAGCAGCCCCGGCCCCCGGCTCCGGGCGAAGTCCGCGAACGTCTCGGCGGTCGTGTACTTCGGCTCGTAGCCCAGTGTCCCGCGCATCTCGATGGTGCTGACCACCCGGCCGTGGGTGAGCAAACGAATCTGCTCGGGCGAGAAGTCCGTCACGCCGACCGACCGCAGCGCGGTTCCGACCCAGCGCACCGCCGGAAGGAGCACCGGCACCGTGGGCCGTCCGAGCCGTCGCGAACACTGCGAGAGCAACAGCACGCCCTCCCCGGCGACATTGAAGGTCCCGCTGTTGAGCGTCCCGCGCCGGGCCTCGCCCGAGGCGATCCGCAGCACGTCGATCACATCGTCCTCGTGGACGAACTGGAGGCGCGGGTCGTAGCCGAGCACCGTCGGAAGGACCGGCAGCGAGAAGTACTCGGCGAGCGGCGAATCGGCACTCGGCCCCAGGATGTTGGCGAAGCGGAGCACACACACCGCGACGTCGGGCCGGCGCCGGGCGAAGCCGCGCACATACCCCTCGACCTCGACGGCGTCCTTGGCGAAGCCGCCGCTGGGCAACGACTTGGGCGGTGTCGTCTCGGTGAACACGGCGGGGTCGCGCGGCGCGGACCCGTACACGCTCGTACTCGACTTCACGACGAGCCGCTTGACCGTCGGCGACTTCTGGCAGGCACCGAGCAGCTGCATGGTGCCGATGACGTTGGTCTCCTTGACCGCGGTGCGTCCGCCGCCCGAGCTCAGCGGCGTCCCGGTCACGTCCATGTGCACGACGGTGTCCACGCCGTATTCTGCGAGCACCTTGGCGATCGCCGGCTGGCGGATGTCCGCCTGGACGAAATCGGCACCGCCCAGCCCATGGCCCGGCCGGACCACATCGACCCCGATCACCCGGTCGACCTCGGGATCCCGCTGGATCCGCCGCACGAGGCGGCCCCCCAGCTGCCGGGCCACTCCAGTGACGAGCACGACCTTCCCCAAGATCAGCGCCTTCCTTCGGCCTCAGGTACGCCCCAACACCTTCCGCGCCACCGTAGCGGCTGCATGGCGCACGGCGGCGACCACGTACGCCCGCGTGGCCGAGAAACTGCCGGGAAACCGCGTCCGCGTACGCCACAGCCCTCCCGCCGACAATGCGGCGGGAGGGCTGTGAACTCACGAACTGCGTTCGCTTACTTCTTGTTGCGACGCTGAACGCGCGTGCGCTTGAGCAGCTTGCGGTGCTTCTTCTTGGCCATCCGCTTGCGCCGCTTCTTGATAACAGAGCCCACGACTACCCTCGCTCACTTCTTCTCACTCGGTGCGGGGCGTCTGGGCCCACACGACCTACGTCGGCCTAGCCTACCTGCCGCCGAGTGAGGGACGTAATCCGAGGGGAGCAGGTGGCCCCTCAGGCCGTCTCCACCCCCACGAAAGACTCGCGGAGATACTCGTGAACTGCTTGCTCCGGGACCCGGAAGGACCTGCCCACCCGGATCGCCGGCAGATGACCGCTGTGCACCAAGCGGTACACGGTCATCTTGGACACTCGCATCACCGAGGCGACTTCCGCCACGGTCAGGAACTTGACCTCGTTGAGAGGCCTGTCACTCCCAGCAGTCATGACCCACCTGTACCTTCCGCACCGAACGCGCACCGGCTTCCCCTCCGGTGACTCAACGTCGCTGTGCGCTCACTCCCCAGAGTAGGGGCGGGTGGTGCGAGTGGGGAAGAGGAGCCTCCGAGCCGACCTCGACGACCCCGTACGGGCCGCCTACTGTGACAGACACGCTCGATTGAGTACATAGCGCGTAAGCGGCCGGTAGTAGTCGGACCGCACGGCGTCATCGACCGGCACGGCCACGGCCACGCGCCCCTCGGCCTCCCCCACGAACAGCGCGGGATCATCGGTATCGGCAAGACCGACCGCCTCAATGCCCAGCTGACCTGCCCCGCAGACCCATCCGTGATCTCCGATCACAAGATCGGGAAGCTGCCCCGAACCCCCCGCGACGGCCCCCAGGGCGACCCGGATCGGCAGCGGTGAATGGGTGTGCACGCCGGTCTCGCTCGCGGCTCCCCGCGCGCCGGGTTCCCGCACCAACGCGACTCCTCGTACGTAGTCAAGGTTGTACGTGCGTACCCCGAACCGGGTCGTTATGTCGACAGAGCCACCCTGCGCAGGGGTGAGAACAGGGCATCCTGCCGCCGACAAAGCGTCCGCGATGGCGGCGTAGAACCCGAGCAGTCGCTGCGGATGCCCGGTGCCGAGCAGCACCGCACCCCGGCGCGACGCGACCTCCCCGAGCCGCCCCGCCAAGGCGTCGAGCCCGGCCAGCGTCCGCTCGGGATCGATGACATCGGGCCCGCTCACGTGGTCCGGGTCGGCGCTCACCCCGCACTTGTCCGCCATGAGCCGCAGCAAGTCCCGCTCGTCCCAGCCCCATTCGGGCTCAAGTCCCAGCGTGACCCGGGGGTCCCTGGCCGCGAAAAGCCGGTAGCTGCGCAGGCTCTCCTCCCGCGAGGTGGCCACCGGCCCGGCCAGCCGAGCCGCCAGAAGATGCGCCCGCAGCGCCCCGATGCTCAACACCCGACGATGCTCCCGCAGCCGCCCCCGCCCCGCCCCAATTTCCGCCCCCCACCCCACACTTGGCGTAACGGCCCCGCCCCGCCCGGCCCCCCGCCCCCACGTTCACCCCGTCCGGGGTCGCCCGCGCAGCTCCCCGCGCCCCTGGACGGACCGGCTTTCGGGCGCGGCCCGTGCGGCGTCGCTCGCGCAGTTCCCCGCGCCCCTTAACCCGCTCTCACCCGCGGACCGTGCGGGGCCACTCGCGCAGCTCCCCGCGCCCCCAAAACCCGCTCCCGCCCTCGCACCGTGCGGGGCCACTCGCGCAGTTCCCCGCGCCTCTGGCAGGGTGCTAGCGGAGGCATCTTCAGCCCGTCCGGCGATTGAGGACGAGCGCCGTTCAGGCGCGAACGGGGGTGCAGGGGGCGGAGCCCCCGCATGGGGTCTGGGGCGCAGCCCCAGGGCTCAGCCCATTCAATGCGCTGCACGGGCGGGTGGGTGGGAAAACCCGCCCGGGGTCTGGGGCGCAGCCCCAGGAAGCGGCCTCCCTCCTCGCCCCCGGAGGGTTTCGGGAAGGGGCGGGGTGGGGGGCAAACCCCTACGCCAACAACCCCCGCAGGGGAAACGCCGCCCGCCGAACCGCAAGCACCGCCTGATCAACCCGGTCCGCAGGGTCATACCCCGCCTCCCACGACCGCCAGGACACCCCCCGCCCATCAGTCATCCGCCCCGGCCCCAACTGCCGCGTACGCGCGAACACTTCATCCCGCCAGGAAGAAGGAATCACCGACGCCGGATCGACCGGCACATGCCCCGCGATCCCGACCAGATGCGTCCAGGACCGCGGCACGACGTCCACGACCGCGTACCCCCCACCCCCCAGCGCGACCCACTTCGCCCCCTCGACGTACTCGTGCGCCAACAAGTGACACGCCTCCTGCACCGCCCGCTGCGCATCGAGCGAAACGGCGAGATGCGCCAGCGGGTCCTCGAAGTGCGTATCGGCCCCGTGCTGCGTGACCAGCACCTGTGGCCGGAAATCGGCGATGAGCTCCGGCACCACCGCGTGGAACGCCCGCAGCCACCCCTCGTCCCCCGTACCGGCCGGCAGCGCGAGATTGACCGCGGAGCCCTCGCCGGGCCCGTCCGCCCCGGTCTCCTCGGGCCACCCGGTCCCGGGAAACAGCAGCCGGGGGTGCTCGTGCAGCGAAATGGTGAGCACCCGGGGGTCCTCCCAGAACGCCGCCTGCACCCCGTCCCCGTGGTGCACGTCGACATCCACGTACGCGACCCGCTCGGCCCCGAGCTCCAGCAGCCGGGCGATCGCGAGCGCCGCGTCGTTGTAGATGCAGAACCCGGCCGCCCCGCCCGGCATCGCGTGGTGCAGCCCGCCCGCGAAGTTGACCGCGTGCGAGGCCTCGCCCGCCCACACCGCCTCGGCCGCGGCCACCGACTGCCCCGCGATCAGGGCGGACACCTCGTGCATCCCGGCGAACGCGGGATCGTCCACCGTCCCGAGTCCGTACGAGGCGTCGGCCGCCGCGGGGTTCGCGGAGGCGGCCCGTACCGCGTCGACGTAGTCCTGCCGATGCACGAGCCGCAGCGTGGAGTCCCCCGCCGCCGGCGCGGCGACGACATCGACCCGCTGGTCGAGCCCGTACGCCCGCACCAGACCCATGGTCAGCGCGAGCCGTACCGGGTCCATCGGGTGACTCGACCCGAAGTCGTAGCCCGTGACAGCTTCATCCCACATCAACAGTGCGCGGCCGCTCATGCCCGCCACCGTATCGGGCGCCCGCCGAGCCGAACGAGCGGGCGTACACCAGCGTCAGCAGCACCAGGACCATCGGCACCAGCATCGCCCCGCGATAGCTCCAGGCGTCACCGAGCGCCCCCACGAGCGGCGAGCCGACGAGGAACCCCACGTAGTTGAAGATGTTGAGCCGGGCCACGGCCGCGTCGCTGCTGTTCGGGAACAGCCGCCCCGCCGCCGCGAACGTCTGCGGCACGATCACACACAGCCCGAACCCGAGCAGGGTGAATCCGGCCATCCCCACCCACGGCCCGGGAGCCACCGCCACGACACCGAACCCGACGGCCGCGAGCACCGTCCCGAACCGCACCACCGCCGCCGCCCCGAACCGCCGCACCCCGAAGTCCCCCGCCGTCCGCCCGAGCAGCGTGGTGACCATGTAGACGTTGTACGGAACCGTGGACAGCTGCTCGGAACTGCCCAGCGTGTCCTGGAGGTACTTCGCGCTCCAGTTGGAGACGGTCGAGTCCCCGATGTACGCGAAGCTCATCACCAGGCAGAGCGGCAACAGCAGCCGGAAGACGACGGGCTTGGCCCCGGGGGCACCCCCCTGCGCCGCATCGGTGACGGGCCCCCCGTCCACGTACCGCCGACTGGCGACCAGACATACCGGCAACAGGACCGCCACGACCGGCAGATACGAGGTGAGCAGCGACAGGTGCCAGTGCGCCCCCGCCCACGCAAGCGAGGCGCCCCCGATCCCGCCGAGGCTGTACGTGGCGTGGAACCCGAGCATGATGCTGCGCCCGTACGTCCGCTGGAGACTGACCCCCAGCATGTTCATGGACGCGTCGAGCGCCCCCACCGAGAGCCCGAACGCGCCCAGCGACAGCGCGGCCTGCCACATCTGGCCGCCCGCGGCGGCCCCGAGCAGCGCCAGGAGCACCGCGGGCTGGGCGAACCGCAGCACCACGCTCGGCCGGACCCGCTTGACCACCTGTTCGGTGCAGACGCTGCCGGCTCCCGCGAGAACCGGCACGGCAGCGAGGAAGACGGGCAGCAGCCCGTCGGATATCCCGTACTGGTCCTGGATCGCCGGTATGCGGGTCACCAGCAGAGCGAAGGCCACTCCCTGCGCGAAGAAGCTCACCGCCAGGGACGCCCTGCCGTGCCGCAGGCGTGCGTCTGTCATGGCCGCACAGCCTAGGGCCGCTCCCTACCCCTGGGTAGATGGATCACCTGAGCAATTCGAGCAGCTGTCCCATGTCGTCGAAGTACCCATTGGCCCCGGCAAGCCGCTCGGCCGGCGTCATCGCGGTGAAGCCGTACACGTCCATCCCCGCCGCCCGCGCCGCCTCCACGCCGAGCCGGCTGTCCTCGATGACGACACACCGCTCGGGGGCGACGCCCATCCGCTCGGCCGCGTGCAGGAAGAGGTCCGGCGCCGGCTTGCCCCGGCCGACGTCCTCGGCCGAGAACACCCACTCGTCCTCGAACCACTCGTCGAGCCCGGTCCTGAGGTGCCCCACCCGAATCCGCTCATGCGTCCCGGACGAGGCCACGCAGTAGGGAACCCCGTCCGCGACGAGCTTGCCGAGTACGTCCGTGACGCCGGCGACGGGCTGCAGTTCCCGCTCGAACGCGGCAAAGATCCGCGCGTGCAGCGTGTCGTCGAAGTCCGCGGGCAGCTTCCGCCCGGTCCGCTCCGCGATGAGGTCATGCACCCGGTGAACGGCGGCCCCCATGTAGTCGCGGAGGGATTCCTCGTACGAAGTGGCATGGCCGAGCTCGGTGAGATACCCGGAGAGGATGGTGTTCGCGATGGGCTCGCTGTCGACGAGCACGCCGTCGTTGTCGAAGATGATGAGGTCGTAGCGCATGGTTCGACCTTAAACGCAGAAAAGCCCCGCACCGTGACCCTGAAGGGTCTGGTGCGGGGCTTTCCCCACAATTTGTTCGGCGGCGTCCTACTCTCCCACAGGGTCCCCCCTGCAGTACCATCGGCGCTGAAAGGCTTAGC
>NZ_JBICXU010000041.1:0-61708 GCF_043200435.1 Streptomyces sp. NPDC048416 | reverse complement strand
CCCTGTGGGAGAGTAGGACGCCGCCGAACAAATTGTGGGGAAAGCCCCGCACCAGATCGTAGAAATACGGTCACGGTGCGGGGCTTTTTCGCGTTTGCCTGTGATCCGTGCCAGTACTCCCACGGCGATCTCGGGGTCGACGACCTCGCCGTCTGCCCGCCTGCTCGGCCACCCACAGCCGGCTGCCCACAGCTGGTACTAGGTTCACCTTGAGACCGGGTACAGGATTCATGGCACCGCCCTCGCGCGGTGCCCTAGCGTCGGGCCATGACGATTCCAGCTGGACTGAGACGCACGGTCCTCCGGGCGCAGCGGGACATCGGCTTTCTTGCCGCTGGGGTGCCGCCGCACCTGGCGCTGGTGCCCGTATGGGCCTGGGCGGCGACGACTGGCGCCAGGACGGGGGACTGGCTTCTTACGGTTTCCGTGTCGGCAGCCCTGGTCATGCTCGGGACCCCGGTGCTGACGGCCGTTCAGCGGGCTCGCTACCGGGTGCTCATCGGTGTAAGCGTCCCCCGGCTCACCCCCACCGCGCCGGAACAACGGACGTGGGCCTCGACCGCCCGGTGGCTCGCGGCGACGCGGCCTTGGCGCAAGATCGGATACCACCTCCTGCTGGGCTTGCTGCTCGCGCTGCCGGAGCTGCTGGTGCTCGCGGTGGCAGCGGCGTCCCTGGCGGGCGTCACCGCCTACGCCTGGTCATGGGCGCTGCCAACTGGGATCCGCCAGGACTGGTTCGGCTACCTGACCCAGCTGCCGGCTTACACAGCGGCTGGGCTCCTCCTCCTGTGCGCCCTGCCCTGGACCGCACGCGCAGTGGCCCGGGCCGAGGCGCGGACGGCGGTGGGCCTGCTCGGGCCCAGCCGGGCGCAGCGGCTCCAGGCGCGGGTCGATCAACTGGCCGTGAGCCGGACCGACTTGGTGGAGGCCGTCGACGCGGAGCGCCGCCGGATCGAGCGCGACCTGCACGACGGCACCCAGCAGCGGTTGGTGTCTCTCGCGGTCAACCTGGGTCTGGCCATTGCCACCCGCCCGGACCTGCCGGGTGATGCCCGCGAGATGATCGCGAGAGCGCACCTGGAGGCCAAGGAGGCGATCGCCGAACTCAATGACCTGGTGCGGGGGCTGCACCCGGCCGTGCTCGAAGACCGGGGTCTGGACGCGGCGTTGTCCGGGCTGGCTGCCCGCACGCCCCTGCCGGTGCGGCTGCGGGTCGATCTGGAGGAGCGCGTGGCGCCCAACGTGGAGGCGGTCGCGTACTTCGTGATCTCCGAGGCGCTGACCAATGCGACGAAGCACGCCAACGCGCGGCGTGCAGAGGTGATGGTCCGTCAGGTCGGCGAGGTGCTGCGCGTGCGCGTCACTGACGACGGGCTGGGCGGTGCCGACGCCGCCGACGGCACAGGGCTGACCGGCCTGGCCAAGCGGGTCGGCTCTCTCGACGGGGCCTTTCACGTCAGCAGCCCCGTTGGCGGGCCCACCACCATCACCGCGGAGCTGCCGTGCGCGCGGTGACGGTCGAGGATTCGGTGTTGTCGCGGGTCGGCCTGATCAAGGTGCTGAAGAGGGGGCGAGTTCCGGGGCGCCGCGAAGTCGGCGACGCGGAGGGGCTGTTGGCGGCAGCGGCGGCGCACCGGCCCGAACTCGGCTTGATCGACGCCCGGATGCCGCCCGGCTTCACCGTCGAGGGGATGCGGGCGGCGATGGAGCTCCGTTGCCGCCGGTCGGGGGCGCCGGCGGCGCTGCTTTCGCAGTACGGGGAGGAGCGGTACGCGGCCGACCTGCCGGCTGCGCACACCACCGGTGTGGGCAACCTGCTCAAGCAGCAAGTTGTGGTCGGCGGGGTCGCCGTCGGGCGCTGCCCGCGCCCAGATTTTCTTTTGACCTCAAGGTCAAAAATGGTGCTAGGGTGGCGTCATGGGCAGGCCGAAGCAGTTCGATCCGGATGTGGCGGTGGAGCGCGCGATGGGCGTGTTCTGGCGCAAGGGGTACGCGGCGACGACGCCGCAGGACCTCGTGGACGAGCTCGGCATCGGCAAGGGCAGTCTGTACAACACTTTCGGCAGCAAGCATGCCCTGTTCGAGCAGGCGCTCACGCGCTACCGCGACGCGCAGGCCGCGTGGCTGGAGGCGCTTCTCGATCACCCCGGTTCGGCGAAGGACCGGCTTCGGGGAGCACTGGAGGCGCTGGTCGAGCTCGACTTGGGCGACCCGGATCGGCGCGGCTGCATGGCGGTCAACACCGCCACCGAGTTGGCCGCATCGGACGCCGGATCGGCTGACGCGGTGCGCAAGATGTTCGCGCGTACGGAGAGCGCATTCCGTGCGACCGTCGAGGAAGGTCAGCGGGCCGGCGAGATTGCTGGTGACCGCGACGCGGCGGCCATGGCCGCCTGGTTGCTTGCGACAGTGATCGGGATGCGGGTGTTGGCCAAGACCGCTGAGGATGCGGCGCAGTTGAGGCGGGTCGTGGACGCGGCGATGGCGTCGCTGTAGTCCAGCACCGCCGGTCGGCGCCGCTCTCTATTTTTTGACCTAATTCTGTACCTGCAATTCAAATATATTTGAGGAGTCTGGGACATGGAGCTCGATCTCGCCGGGAAGACCGCGGTCGTCACGGGGGCCAGCCGGGGCGTGGGCCTCGCGATCACACGGCAGCTCGTGGCCGAGGGGGTCCGCGTGGTGGGTGCGGCCCGTACGGTCACGGCCGAACTGAAGGAGGCCGGCGCGCACCCGGTCGCCGTCGACCTGAGCACGCCGGAAGGCGCCGAGGAGTTGGGGGCGCAGGCGCTCGCGGAACTCGGTGGGGTGGACATCCTGGTCAACAACCTGGGTGGCGGCGACACGTTCACCCTCGACGGGTTCCTCGCGACCGACGACGCCCTGTGGGCACAGAGCTTCGAGGTCAACCTGTTCGGCACGGTCCGGGTCACCCGTCGACTGCTGCCGAGCCTCCTGGAGCGCCGCGGTGCGGTGGTGAACATCTCGTCGATGAGCGCACGCCTGCCGGGCACGGGCCCCATCGAGTACGGCGTCGCGAAGGCCGGTCTCAACGCGTTCGGCAAGGCGCTGTCCGAGGAGTTCGGCCCCCAGGGGGTACGGGTGAACACCGTCTCACCCGGTCCGACGCGTACCGGAATGTGGGAGGACGCCGACGGCTTCGGTGCCCGCCTCGCGCAGGCGAACGGTGTCGGGCACCGCGACTTCGTGGCCGGGGTGCCTGCGGCGATGGGCATGACCACGGGCCGTATGGTCGAGGCCGACGAGGTCGCGGCCGTCGTCGCGTTTCACGCCTCGGGCCGTGCGGCAAGCGTCACCGGCGCCGATTACGTCGTCGAGGGCGGCGGCATCAAGACGGTGTGAGGCGACTGCCGCGCCGGGGCGGTGAGGGTCGTCCGGGATCGCGTGGAAGGGTCGTCCGGGATCGCGTGGATCGGGGCGCCGTCGGGACGCGCTGCCCGGATGCTCTTGCGTGCGGCCCGGGCCGGAGCGATGCGCTTACGCCCGCCGGTTGATGCCCGAGAGGATGTCGTCGCCGACCGGGCAACAGCCGTGAGCTCAGATACGCGCAGCGGCCCGGACCAGCCCGGCCACGGCCAGGGAGCGGCTGTGGGGTGGCCAGGCGATCACCGTCGTGACCTCCGGCGCGTCCACCACCGGCACCGTGGCCAGATCCGAACGCAGTTGTGCCCGGCACGACTCGGGCGCGATCCAGCAGGCACGAGCGAGGGCGATCAGTTGGAGCAACTGGGCATGGTCGCGGGCCTGCGGGCCGGGGCCGTCCGGGTACGAGCCGTCCCGGCCGGGCCAGCGCGGCATCGGCAGGCCGGAGAACTCGGCGACCTCGGCCGCCAGGACCTGGGCGCGCTCGGTGAGCGGATGCCCGGCCGGCAGGATCACCACCTGGCCCTCCGTGCGCAGTTCCTCGGTGTCGAAGCCGGCCGTCGCGTCGAAGGGCAGGTGCAGGAGGGCCACATCGGCCCGGCCGTCGCGCAGCATGCGTTCCTGTTCGCCGATGCCGCACAGGAGCAGGTCGACGGTGCCCGCACCGGGTTCGGCGGCGTAGGCGTCGAGGAGTTTCGCCAGCAGATCGCTGGATGCGCCGGCCTTCGTGGCGAGGACCACGTCGGCCTGGCCGGTCGCGGCGAGAGCGGCACGGCGGGTGCGCCGTTCGGCGGCCTCGACCGCGTCGAGCGCCGCGCGGGCCTCCCGCAGGAGCACCGCGCCCGCTTCAGTCAGGGTGACCGCCCGGCTGGAACGCTCCAACAGCGTTGCCGCTAGGCGCCGTTCGAGCCGGCTGATCGCCCGGGACAGCGGGGGCTGCGCGATGCCGAGCCGCGCGGCGGCCCGCCCGAAGTGCAGTTCCTCGGCGACGGCGACGTAGTACCGCAACTCCCTCGTCTCCACGTCGCCAGCGTACCGCTCCCACCTGGATCGATACTCGGACGGTATCGCTGCGCACCTCATCGGTGTTGGCCGGCCGGCGCCGTGCTCCGCCAGGATCAACAGCATGACCGAACAGACAATCGCGCTGGTGACCGGCGCGAACAAGGGCATCGGGTACGAGATCGCGGCCGGCCTCGGCGCCCTGGGCTGGAGCGTCGGGATCGGCGCCCGCGACCAGGAGCGGCGCGAGAGCGCCGTGGCGAAGCTGCGGGCGGCCGGTGTCGACGCGTTCGGCGTGCCGCTCGACGTGACCGACGACGCGAGCGTGGCCGACGCCGCCCGGCTGATCGAGGAGCGCGCCGGGCGACTCGACGTACTCGTCAACAACGCGGGGACGACCGGCAACGCGCCGCAGATGCCGACCACGGTCGACGTGGCCACGGTGCGAACTGCCGTGGAGACCAACGTCATTGGTGTCATCCGGGTCACCAACGCGATGCTGCCGCTGCTGCGCCGTTCGTCGTCCCCGCGCATCGTGAACATGTCCAGCACCGTCGGCTCGCTCACCCGGCAGACCACACCCGGCGCCGAAGTCGGCCCGACGTCCGTGGCCTACTCACCCTCGAAGACGTTCCTCAACGCCGTCACCGTCCAGTACGCCAAGGAGCTTTCCGACACCAACATCCTGATCAACCTGGGCTGCCCTGGCTACTGCGCGACCGACCTGAACGGCTTCCGCGGCGTCCGCACCGCGCAACAGGGCGCGGCAATCGCGATCCGGCTCGCCTCCCTGCCCGACGACGGCCCGACCGGCCACTTCTTCGACGACGCGGGAGAGGTGCCGTGGTGACGCACGGGTGACCCGCCCGCCCGCCAGATTCTGACCGGCATCACGACGGGATGCGCACCCGCAACGACAAAGAGCCGGACCCAGTGAGACTGGGTCCGGCTCTTGAAGTCCGGCACTTCGGCCGGTCAGCGGACTGACTACGCTGTTCCGGCTTTCTGTGCCCCCGGCAGGATTCGAACCTGCGCACACGGCTCCGGAGGCCGTTGCTCTATCCCCTGAGCTACGGGGGCGTGCGCCGCGTTCGGCGGCGACGGGTTGAACCCTACCAGCTCTCTCGGGGTGGCTGTGAACAGGTATTTCCGGCTCTTTCGCGGGCTGTGTCCCCCGGGCGGGGTGGAAGTGGGGAAAACCCGGACGCGGTGCCCTCCTCGGACCTAACCTCAAGGTGTGTCAGGCGCGTCCGGCCGGGTTCTTGTTGTGGACGACAACAAGGTCATCCGGCAGCTGATCAGGGTCAACCTTGAGCTGGAGGGCTTCGAGGTCGTGACCGCGGCCGATGGTGCCGAGTGCCTGGAAGTCGTACACCAGGTCAGCCCCGACGTGATCACCCTGGATGTGATGATGCCCCGGCTCGACGGACTGCGTACGGCTGAGCGGCTGCGCTCCGATCCCCGGACGAGCCGGCTGCCCGTGGCGATCATCAGTGCCTGCAACCAGTACGAGGTGGAGACCGGGCTCGCAGCCGGGGTCGACGCCTTCCTCGCCAAGCCGTTCGAGCCCGCGGAGCTGGTCCGGGTCGTACGGCAGCTGCTGCACCGGGAGGCTCCGCCGTCTGCCGACGGCAGCAGGGAGCCCGGGCGGGCCGGCAGCACCCGGAGCTGAGCCCCGGAGACTGAACCCCGGGAGTTGAACCCCCGGAGCTGAGCCCCGGGAGCTGAGCCCCGGGAGTTGAACCCCCGGAGACTGGGCCCCGCTCCGCCACGCATCCGCGAACCCCCTCCGCGAACCCCCTCCGCGACCCGTCCGCGAACCCGCTCTGCCCGTATGGCGAAACCGGTTCGCGAAGGGCCCCCCCTTCTCGCCTACGCTGGTCACGTGACCCCCTCCGAGCTCTCCCGTACCGTCGTGCGCGTCGTGCGCACCGCGGTCGACGAGGGTGCCCTGGGGCGGGTGGGGCTCGTGGTGCCCGAGGTCGTCAAGGTCGAGCGGCCCCGGCCGGGCGGCGGGGGCGACTACGCCAGCGGGATCGCACTCAAGCTCGCCGCCGCGGCCGGGCTGCCGCCCCGCCGGGTCGCCGAAGAGCTCCGGAAGCGCATCGCGGGCCAGCCGGGCATCGCCCTCGTCGAGATCAGCGGGCCCGGATTCCTCAACATCACCCTCGACCGCGCCGCCCAGGACGATGTCGTACGGCAGGTGCGCGAAGCGGGCCGGCGGTACGGGTACGGGGACGCGCTCGGCGGGCAGACCCTGGAGTTCGCGGCGGTCCCCGAGGAGCGCGCGCGGATCGTCACGGAGGTCGTGGCGAGGCTGCTCGGCGCCCAGGGCGCCCTCGTCCGCGTCGTGGAGCGGGGAGGGGTCCGGCTCGCCGTCGTGGCCTGTCCGGTGCCGCGCCTCGCCGAGCTCGTCGGTGACGACGCCGCCCGCTGGGCCATGCTGAGGGCCGCCCGGCACGACCGGCCCCGTACCGACGTCGAGGACCTGCTCGCCCAGCGCGAGAGCAACCCCTTCTTCCGGGTGCGGTACGCGCACTCCCGCAGCCGGGCCCTCACGCGCAACGCCCACGAGCTCGGGTTCGGGGCCGAGGCCGGGCCCGTGCCCGAGGCGGAGGCCCTGCTCGGGCTCGTCGGGGACCACCCCGCCGTGCTCGAAGGCGCCGCACGCCACCACGCGCCCGACCGGCTGGCACGGCATCTCGAAGCGGTGGCCGACGAGCTGCTGCGCTTCCACCACCAGGTGCTGCCGCGCGGCGACGAGAAACCCTCGGCCGCCCACCGCTGCCGGCTGGCCCTCGCCGAGGCCGCCGGGACGGTGCTGGCCGGCGGCCTGTCCCTGCTCGGCATCGACGCCCCCGAGTTTCTGTGACATGAGCACCCGACGACCTGCGCACCCACCGCGGACGCGGACCGTCAGCCGCAGTCATGACCGCAGACGTGCAAGAGAAGAGACGTACAGAACATGAGCCGATCCGCGCACCCCGCCGGCCCCCGCCACGCCGACGTGCTGACCGAAGGCCACTACTCCGCGCCGCCCGCCGACCTCAACGCCCTTGACGCGAAGGTCTGGTCGCGCACCGTCACGCGCACCGCCGACGGCGAGGTCAGCGTCGGCGGGCTCGAAGTGTCGCGCCTGGCCGAGGAGTTCGGCACACCCGCCTACATTCTCGACGAGTCCGACTTCCGCGCCAGGTGCCGGGCCTGGGCCGAGGCATTCGGCCGCGACGCCGACGTGTTCTACGCCGGGAAGGCCTTCCTCTCGCGGGCCGTGGTGCGCTGGCTCAACGAGGAAGGGCTCAACCTCGACGTCTGCTCCGGCACCGAACTCGCCACCGCGCTCGACGCGGGGATGCCCCCCGAGCGCATCGCCTTCCACGGCAACAACAAGAGCGAGGCCGAGATCCGCCGCGCCGTCGAGGCCGGGGTCGGACGGATCGTGCTCGACTCCTTCCAGGAGATCGTGCGCGTCGCGCACATCGCCCAGGAGCTGGGGACGGTGCAGAAGGCCTTCATCCGCGTCACCGTCGGCGTCGAGGCCCACACCCACGAGTTCATCGCCACCGCGCACGAGGACCAGAAGTTCGGCATCGCGCTGGCGGACGGCCTGGCCGCCGAGGCGGTGCGCCGCGCCCTCAAGCTGGACGGGCTCGAACTGGTCGGCGTCCACTCCCACATCGGCTCGCAGATCTTCGACATGGCCGGCTTCGAGGTGTCCGCGCGCCGCATCGTGCAGCTGCTGGCCCAGGTGCGTGACGAGCACGGCGTCGAGCTGCCCGAGATCGACCTCGGCGGCGGCCTCGGCATCGCGTACACCTCCGACGACGACCCGGCCGAGCCGCACGAGATCGCCAAGTCCCTGGCCGAGATCGTCACGCGCGAGTGCGACTCCGCCGGGCTCCGCGTGCCCCGCATCTCCGTCGAGCCGGGCCGCGCCATCGTCGGCCCGACCGCGTTCACGCTGTACGAGGTCGGCACGATCAAGCCGCTCGAAGGCCTGCGGACGTATGTGAGCGTCGACGGCGGCATGTCCGACAACATCCGCACCGCCCTGTACGACGCCGAGTACTCCGTCGCCCTCGTCTCGCGCACGTCCGACGCCGAGCCGATGCTGGTCAGGGTGGTGGGCAAGCACTGCGAGAGCGGTGACATCGTGGTGCGTGACGCGTTCCTGCCCGCCGACCTCGCGCCGGGTGATCTGATTGCGGTGCCGGCCACGGGTGCCTACTGCCGCTCCATGGCCAGCAATTACAACCACGCGCTGCGCCCGCCGGTCGTCGCGGTGCGCGACGGATCGGCGCGCGTGATCGTGCGGCGTGAGACGGAGGAGGATCTCCTGCGTCTCGATGTCGGGTAATGAAATAGTTGTCTCAGGATCCGGACGACGGGCAGAAACCCCCGTCCGGTGAGTGAGACTGGTTCCTATTCCAGGTTTGAAGAGGAAACGAGGTCGGATGATGCGTACGCGTCCGCTGAAGGTGGCGCTGCTGGGCTGCGGAGTGGTCGGCTCAGAGGTGGCGCGCATCATGACGACGCACGCCGACGACCTCGCGGCGCGCATCGGCGCTCCCGTGGAGCTCGCCGGAGTCGCCGTCCGCCGTCCCTCCAAGGTGCGCGAGGGCATCGACCCCGCCCTCGTCACCACCGACGCCACCGCCCTCGTCAAACGCGGCGACATCGACGTCGTCGTCGAGGTCATCGGAGGCATCGAGCCCGCCCGGGCGCTCATCACCACCGCGTTCGAGCACGGCGCGTCCGTCGTCTCCGCGAACAAGGCGCTGCTGGCCCAGGACGGCGCGGCGCTGCACGCCGCCGCCGTCGAGCACGGCCGTGACCTGTACTACGAGGCCGCCGTCGCCGGAGCCATCCCGCTGATCAGGCCGCTGCGCGAGTCGCTTGCGGGGGACAAGGTCAACCGGGTGCTGGGCATCGTGAACGGCACGACCAACTTCATCCTCGACAAGATGGACTCGACGGGCGCCGGCTACCAGGAAGCCCTGGACGAGGCCACCGCGCTCGGCTACGCCGAGGCCGACCCGACCGCCGACGTGGAGGGCTTCGACGCCGCCGCCAAGGCCGCCATCCTGGCCGGGATCGCCTTCCACACCCGGGTCCGCCTCGACGACGTGTACCGCGAGGGCATGACCGAGGTGACCTCCGCCGACTTCGCGTCGGCGCGCCAGATGGGCTGCACCATCAAGCTGCTCGCGATCTGCGAGCGGGCCGCCGACGGCGGCTCGGTGACCGCCCGCGTCCACCCCGCGATGATTCCGCTCGACCATCCGCTGGCCTCCGTGCGGGGCGCCTACAACGCGGTGTTCGTCGAGGCGGAGGCCGCCGGGCAGCTGATGTTCTACGGGCCCGGCGCGGGCGGCGCGCCGACCGCCTCCGCCGTCCTCGGCGACCTGGTCGCGGTCTGCCGCAACAAGCTCGCCGGCTCGACAGGGCCCGGTGATTCGGCGTACACGCGGCTGCCCGTGAGCCCCATGGGCGACGTCGTGACGCGTTACCACATCAGCCTCGACGTGGCCGACAAGCCGGGCGTGCTCGCCCAGGTCGCGACGGTCTTCGCCGAGCACGGGGTGTCCATCGACACCGTGCGGCAGTCCGGCAAGGACGGCGAGGCCTCCCTCGTCGTCGTCACCCACCGCGCGGCCGACGCGGCCCTCACCGGGACCGTGGACGCCCTGCGCAAGCTCGACACCGTGCGTGGTGTCGCCAGCATCATGCGTGTTGAAGGGGAGTAACCAGCAATGACCCACCAGTGGCGCGGAATCATCGAGGAGTACCGGGACCGGCTCCCCGTCTCCGCTACGACGCCGGTCGTCAGCCTCCGCGAGGGTGGTACGCCCCTCGTGCCCGCGCAGGTGCTCTCCGAGCGCACGGGCTGCGAGGTCCACCTCAAGGTCGAGGGAGCGAACCCGACGGGGTCCTTCAAGGACCGCGGCATGACGATGGCGATCACCCGGGCCAAGGAGGAGGGCGCCAAGGCGGTCATCTGCGCCTCCACCGGCAACACCTCCGCCTCGGCCGCCGCCTACGCGGTGCGGGCCGGCATGGTGTGCGCGGTCCTCGTGCCGCAGGGCAAGATCGCGCTCGGCAAGATGGGCCAGGCCCTGGTCCACGGCGCCAAGATCCTCCAGGTCGACGGCAACTTCGACGACTGCCTCACGCTGGCCCGCTCGCTGTCCGACAACTACCCGGTGGCGCTGGTCAATTCGGTCAACCCGGTGCGCATCGAGGGCCAGAAGACCGCCGCGTTCGAGATCGTGGACGCGCTGGGCGACGCCCCCGACATCCACGTCCTGCCGGTCGGCAACGCGGGCAACATCACGGCGTACTGGAAGGGCTACAAGGAGTACGCCGCCGACAGTGTCTCCACGCACACCCCGCGCATGTGGGGCTTCCAGGCGTCCGGTTCGGCGCCGATCGTGCGCGGCGAGGTCGTCAAGGACCCCTCGACGATCGCCACCGCGATCCGCATCGGCAACCCGGCCTCGTGGCAGTTCGCGCTCGCCGCGCGGGACGAATCCGGCGGTTTCATCGACGAGGTGACGGACCGTGAGATCCTGCGCGCGTACCGGTTGCTCGCCGCGCAGGAGGGCGTCTTCGTCGAGCCCGCCTCCGCCGCATCGGTGGCCGGACTGCTCAAGGCCGCCGAGCGCGGTCTCGTCGACCCGGGCCAGAAGATCGTGTGCACGGTGACCGGAAACGGCCTCAAGGACCCCGACTGGGCGGTCGCCGGAGCCCCGCAGCCCGTCACCGTGCCGGTGGACGCGGCGGCCGCCGCCGAGCGCCTCGGCCTCGCGTAACACCTGGCCACGACGGTCGCGTACGCGTCCCGTTCCGCGAGGACGCGTACGCAGAACCGGACAGGCCCGCACGGAGGGGCACGGGGGGCTCGCGACACGCATCGTGCGCCTCCTGTGCGCCCTATGTCGCCACAGAACCTTCCTTCGATAGGCTGTACCCAACCCGCCCCGCCGCATATGCCGCGGTGCAGTTGCCCACGTGGCCCTCGGGTGTTTTGTACGTCTTCGAAAAACCTCGCAGCAGACCCCAGCAGCAGTCTCACAAGGAGTCATCAGAGCGATGGCCGGTCCCGCATTCCGCGCCGCCGCCGTACGGGTGCGCGTCCCCGCCACCAGTGCCAACCTCGGCCCGGGCTTCGACTCCCTGGGCCTGTCACTGGGGCTCTACGACGACGTGGTCGTCCGCGTCGCCGACTCGGGCCTCGGCATCGACATCGCGGGTGAGGGCGCCGAGACGCTGCCCCGCGACGAGAGCCACCTGCTCGTACGGTCCCTGCGCACCGCGTTCGACCTGCTCGGCGGACAGCCGCGCGGCCTTGAGGTCGTCTGCGCCAACCGCATCCCGCACGGCCGCGGCCTCGGCTCGTCCTCCGCCGCCATCTGCGCCGGCATCGTCGCCGCGCGCGCCGTGACCATAGGCGGCGACGCCCGGCTCGACGACGCGGCCCTGCTTGAACTCGCGACGGAGATCGAGGGCCACCCCGACAACGTCGCGGCCTGTCTGCTCGGCGGGTTCACGCTGTCCTGGATGGACGGCGGCGCGGCCCGCGCGATCAGGATGGACCCGGCGGATTCCATCGTTCCGGTGGTCTTCGTGCCCGGCAAGGCGGTCCTGACGGAGACGGCACGCGGGCTGCTCCCGCGCACCGTCCCGCACGTCGACGCCGCGGCCAACGCCGGCCGCGCCGCCCTGCTCGTGGAGGCCCTGACCAGGCGCCCCGAGCTGCTGCTCGCCGGCACCGAGGACCGGCTCCACCAGGAGTACCGCGCGCCGGCGATGCCGGAGAGCGTGGCACTGGTCAACCGGCTGCGCGCGGACGGTGTCCCCGCGGTCATCTCCGGCGCCGGGCCCACGGTGCTCGCGCTGGTCGAGGACGGTGCGGCCGACAAGGTCGCACGCCTCGCGGGGGAGGGATGGGCCGCCGACCGGCTCAGTCTCGACGCCGCGGGTGCGAGCGTCCTGCCGCTCGGGTCCTAGGCGCGAGCGGCGGGGAGCACGGCTTGCCGGTGAACGAGAGGGGGAATGTTTGTTGGATCCGGTAGTGTTAACCTCAAGTCTGCATCGGTCGTCTTCGTGGCGCGGTGCTTCGTGTCCCCTTCAGGGACCGCCTTTCTTCCGAGAGCCTCCCCAACTGCCTGTGCAGCCTGCCTGAGCAGTTGCGAGCACGCTCCGGAACCGGCACGACACCCCACGCTTTTTCCCGGCAGGGGCCGAGTAGGGGGATCTCGGGCCGGAACCCACGCACTTTGTCTCTCCGCCGCACGCGGCGGACCACCGCCCCGGCACGATCAGTGGTCAGCAAGATCACGGGCCGCAGCCGGACAGCACAACCGGTCGCCGAGCCAGACAGGCCGACGTCCGCTCCAGGGAAGGACCCTTCGTGAGCGACACCACCGATCTGATGGGCGTGACTGCCGACAGCTCTGTCGACAATGCCGCGCCCGCCGCAGGTGCTGCCTCTGGCACCACCGCACGGCGCCGCCGCTCCGGCACCGGCCTCGACGGCATGGTCCTGGCCGAGCTGCAGCAGGTCGCGTCCGGCCTCGGCATCAGGGGCACCGCGCGCATGCGCAAGAGCCAGTTGATCGAGGTCATCAAGGAGGCGCAGGCAGGGGGCGGTTCCGCCCCGGCCAAGAGTGCCGCCTCCGACGGCGCCGAGGCCAAGCCGAAGCGCCGCGCCACCTCCAAGGCACGTACGGGTGACGACGCCGCCGCTCCCGCCGCCGAGAAGCAGGCCGCGCAGCAGCAGATCGACATCCCGGGCCAGCCCTCCGCCAAGGCCTCCGACCAGGGCGCGGGCGACGAGCAGCCCTCGGGCGAGCGTCGCCGCCGCCGTGCCACCGCGCCGTCCGGCAGCCCCGAGTCCACCTCGGCCGCCGTCGAGACCGTCACCAAGACGGAGGCCAAGGCCGAGGTGAAGACCGAGGCCCAGCCGGAGGCGAAGGCAGCCGAGGCTGTCGACAGCGCCGAGGGCCGTCGTGAGCGCCGCGACCGTGGTGAGCGGGGCGACCGCGGCGACCGCCGGGACCGTCAGCGCGGCGAGCGCGGCGGCGACCGCGGTGAGCGTGGCGACCGTGCCGAGCGCGGTGACCGTGCCGAGCGTGGTGACCGTGCCGAGCGCGGTGACCGCCGCGGCAAGGGCGACGACCAGCAGGGCGGCCAGCGCAAGGAGCGCCAGGGCGGCCAGCAGGGCCAGCAGGGCCAGCAGAGCCAGCAGCAGAACAGCGGCCCGCAGGACGACTTCGACGACGACGGCAGCCGCCGTGGCCGCCGTGGCCGCTACCGCGACCGCCGTGGCCGCCGCGGTGGCCGCGAGGAGTTCGGCGCGGAGCCGCAGGTCGCCGACGACGACGTCCTGATCCCCGTCGCGGGCATCCTGGACATCCTCGACAACTACGCGTTCATCCGTACCTCCGGCTACCTGCCGGGCCCGAACGACGTGTACGTCTCGCTCGCCCAGGTCCGCAAGAACGGCCTGCGCAAGGGTGACCACGTCACCGGTGCGGTGCGCCAGCCCAAGGACGGCGAGCGCCGCGAGAAGTTCAACGCACTGGTGCGTCTGGACTCCTCCAACGGCATGGCCGCCGACTCCGGCCGCGGCCGCCCGGAGTTCAACAAGCTGACCCCGCTCTACCCCCAGGACCGGCTCCGTCTGGAGACCGACCCGGGCATCCTGACCACGCGGATCATCGACCTCGTGTCGCCGATCGGCAAGGGCCAGCGAGGCCTGATCGTGGCCCCGCCGAAGACCGGCAAGACCATGATCATGCAGGCGGTCGCCAACGCGATCACCCACAACAACCCCGAGTGCCACCTGATGGTCGTCCTGGTCGACGAGCGTCCCGAAGAGGTCACCGACATGCAGCGGTCGGTGAAGGGCGAGGTCATCTCCTCGACCTTCGACCGTCCCGCCGAGGACCACACCACCGTCGCCGAGCTGGCCATCGAGCGCGCCAAGCGTCTCGTCGAGCTCGGCCACGACGTGGTCGTCCTTCTCGACTCGATCACCCGTCTGGGCCGTGCGTACAACCTGGCGGCCCCGGCCTCCGGGCGCATCCTGTCCGGTGGTGTCGACTCGACCGCGCTCTACCCGCCGAAGCGCTTCTTCGGTGCCGCGCGCAACATCGAGGACGGCGGCTCGCTGACCATCCTCGCCACCGCGCTCGTGGAGACCGGCTCGCGCATGGACGAGGTGATCTTCGAGGAGTTCAAGGGCACCGGCAACATGGAGCTCAAGCTCGACCGCAAGCTCGCCGACAAGCGCATCTTCCCGGCGGTGGACGTGGACGCGTCCGGCACCCGTAAGGAAGAGATCCTGCTCGGCAGCGACGAGCTCGCGGTCGTCTGGAAGCTGCGCCGGGTGCTGCACGCGCTCGACCAGCAGCAGGCCATCGAGCTGCTGCTCGACAAGATGAAGCAGACGAAGTCGAACGCCGAGTTCCTGCTCCAGATCCAGAAGACGACTCCGGGTCCGGGCAACGGCAACGACTAGCAACTCCGGTTCGTTCAGGACCAGTTGAGAGCGCCCCCGGCACTTCGGTGCCGGGGGCGCTCTTGTGTACGCGGCCGGGCGACCCCGCGCCCGGCCCCGCTGCGACCCGCTCGCGGGCGGCTCGTGCCGGGCCGCCCGGGACGCGGCGGGCCGCCACGGGCCCCGCTGAGGCATTCGACACACGCCGCCCGGCGGCGCCGGACCGTGGCGCTCCCCCGCAGGGTCCGCGAAGCCGCAGGTGAGAGGCAGAGGACGGCATCCCGTGCGGGCCGCCGGGCGCACCGCGCTCTTAGGGCGTTCTTAGAACCCTGTGCAACCCTTCTTGATGCTTCGACGTCTGACGAGTGTCGACAATCCGTGCCTGAACACCGGGGCAGGGGGTAATCGGAGGAGCACCGAGAACTGAGGAGACCATGACCGAGCAGGGCACACGCAGCAGCCGAATACGCGGGGCGGGCAGGCGCCGCAAGCAGCCCAGCACGCGCCGTCGCGCCGTGCGGATAGCCGCCTGGAGCGCGGCGGGTGTCGTGCTCGTCGGCGGGGCAGGTCTCGGCTACGTGTACTTCACGCTCAACGGCAACCTCAAGGGCGTCGACATCAACGCCCAGCTCGGCACCGACCGCCCGCAGAACGTCGACAACGGCTCGGAGGACATCCTGGTCCTCGGCTCCGACTCGCGGGCCGGCGCCAACAAGGAGTACGGCGCGGACGAGGGCGGCGCCCGGTCCGACACCGCGATGATCATCCACGTCTACCAGGGCCACAAGACCGCCAGCGTGGTCTCCATCCCGCGCGACACCCTGGTCACCCGCCCCTCCTGCACCACGCAGGACGGCAGCAGGACGGACCCCGGCGCCAAGCGCCAGATGTTCAACACGGCGTACGAGGTCGGCGGGCCGGCCTGCGCCGTCAAGACGGTCGAGCAGATGTCCGGCATCCGCATGGACCACTACGTCGAGGTCGACTTCACCGGCTTCAAGAAGCTGATCGACCAGCTCGGCGGGGTGCCCGTCACCACCAACAAGCCGATCAAGGACGACAAGAGCCACCTCGACCTGCCGGCCGGCAAGCACACCCTCAACGGCGAGCAGGCCCTCGGCCTCGTACGGACCCGGCACGGCGTGGTCGGCGACGGCAGCGACCTCGGCCGCATCCAGCTCCAGCAGGCCTTCATCAAGGCCCTGATCAGCCAGGTCAAGAGCGTGGGCGTGCTCGGCAACCCCGCCAAGCTCTACGGGCTCGCCGACGCCGCCACCAAGGCGATCACCACGGACACCGACCTCAGCTCGGTGAACTCGCTGATCGGCTTCGCCGACGGGCTCAAGGGCCTGGACGCCTCGAACGTCAAGATGATCACGTTGCCGGTGCAGTACGACAAGCTGGACCCCAACCGCGTCAGCCCCCTGGAGGAGCAGTCCCGGCAGGTCTGGGACGCGCTCTCCAAGGACCAGCCGATCCCGGCGTCCGCGACCGCGGGCTCGGCGGGCGACAAGGGCACCGCGGGCGGCTACGTGGCCGGCCGGTGAACCGGGCGGGACGTACGGCAGGCGCCTCGGCGGCGGCCGGGGAATAGTTCCGCGTCCACCCCGGTTTTGGGAGATGCGGCCAGTCCTGGCAGACTGGTACGTCGGCCCCGGTTCACGTATGCGCAATCCGTGCCTACGACCCGGCGCCCTCCCGAACCTAGGAGACACCTTGAAGCGCGACATCCACCCCGAGTACGTCGAGACCCAGGTCAGCTGCACCTGTGGCGCGGCTTTCACCACCCGTAGCACGATCGGCGGCGGCTCCATCCGCGCCGAAATCTGCTCCGAGTGCCACCCGTTCTACACGGGCAAGCAGAAGATCATGGACACCGGCGGCCGCGTGGCCCGCTTCGAGGCCCGCTTCGGCAAGGCCGCTGCCGGCTCCGCCCAGAAGTAGCGAGCCAACTGCGCCGGTCCGCGGCGCCTCCTTCCCGGAGGCGCCGCGACCGGCGCTTTGCCGTCCACCCCTACTTCGCCTTCGTTTGAACCCCAGGAGCCACCGATGTTCGAAGCGGTCGAGGACCTGATCGGCGAGCACGCCGGTCTTGAGACGAAGCTCGCCGACCCTTCGGTCCACGCCGATCAGGCCAACGCGCGCAAGCTGAACAAGCGCTACGCGGAGCTCACGCCGATCGTCGCGACCTACCGCGCCTGGAAGCAGACGGGCGAGGACATCGAGACGGCCCGCGAGTACGCGGCCGACGACCCGGACTTCGCCGCCGAGGTCAAGGACCTGACGGCGCAGCGCGAAGAGCTCACCGAGAAGCTGCGCCTGCTCCTGGTCCCGCGCGACCCGAGCGACGACAAGGACGTACTCCTGGAGATCAAGGCGGGCGCGGGCGGCGACGAGTCGGCCCTGTTCGCCGGCGACCTCCTGCGCATGTACCTGCGCTACGCCGAGCGGGTCGGCTGGAAGACCGAGATCATCGACTCCACCGAGTCCGACCAGGGCGGCTACAAGGACGTCCAGGTCGCCGTGAAGACCAAGGGCGGCAACGGCGCGACCGAGCCCGGCCAGGGCGTCTGGGCACGCATGAAGTACGAGGGCGGCGTGCACCGCGTGCAGCGCGTGCCCGCGACCGAGTCCGCCGGCCGCATCCACACCTCCGCCGCAGGCGTGCTCGTCACGCCCGAGGCCGAGGAGGTCGACGTCGAGATCAACATGAACGAGCTGCGCATCGACGTGTACCGCTCGTCCGGCCCCGGCGGCCAGTCCGTCAACACGACCGACTCCGCCGTCCGCATCACGCACATCCCGACCGGTGTCGTCGCCTCCTGCCAGAACGAGAAGAGCCAGCTCCAGAACAAGGAGCAGGCCATGCGCATCCTGCGCTCGCGGCTCCTTGCCGCGGCCCAGGAGAAGGCCGAGGCCGAGGCCGCCGACGCCCGCCGCAGCCAGGTGCGCACCGTCGACCGCTCCGAGAAGATCCGGACGTACAACTTCCCGGAAAACCGCATCTCGGACCACCGGGTCGGCTTCAAGGCGTACAACTTGGACCAGGTCCTCGACGGCGACCTGGACGCGATGATCCAGGCCTGTGTCGACGCGGACTCCGCGGCCAAGCTCGCGGCCGCCCAGTAATTCCCACCCCCGTACGACTGCCGGAGGACCAGCGTGCAGCAAAACTCTGGGGGGCGACCCCCAGGCCCCCGAAGCGTGCTGCTTGCCGAGGTGGCCCAGGCCACCCAGCGGCTGGCCGACGCCGGCGTGCCCTCACCGCGCTTCGACGCGGAGGAGCTGGCCGCCCACATCCACGGCGTCAAGCGGGGCGAGCTGCACCACGTCAAGGACGTCGACTTCGACGCCCGCTACTGGGAGGCCATCGCCCGCCGCGAGGCACGTGAGCCCCTTCAGCACATCACCGGCCGCGCCTTCTTCCGCTACCTCGAACTCCACGTCGGGCCAGGGGTGTTCGTGCCGCGCCCGGAGACCGAGTCGGTCGTCGGCTGGGCCATAGACGCCGTCCGTGCGATGGACGTCGTCGAACCGCTCATCGTCGACCTGTGCACCGGCTCGGGCGCCATCGCGCTCGCCATGGCGCAGGAGGTGCCGCGCTCGCGCGTGCACGCCGTCGAGCTGTCCGAGGACGCCCTGGAGTGGACGCGGAAGAACGTCGAGGGGTCCCGCGTCGTTCTCCACCAGGGCGACGCGCTCACCGCGCTGCCCGAGCTCGACGGCCAGGTCGATCTCGTGATCTCCAACCCGCCGTACATCCCGCTCACCGAGTGGGAGTACGTCGCTCCCGAGGCGCGCGACCACGACCCCGAGCTCGCGCTGTTCTCCGGTGAGGACGGTCTCGACACCATCCGGGGCATCGAACGCACCGCGCACCGCCTCCTGCGGCCCGGCGGGCTCGTCGTCATCGAGCACGCCGACACCCAGGGCGGCCAAGTGCCGTGGATCTTCAACGAGGAGGCCGGCTGGGCGGACGCGGCCGACCACCCCGACCTGAACAACCGCCCGCGCTTCGCCACGGCCCGCAAGGCCACACCGTGACCCGCTACGACATCCAGACCGTGTACGTGTACGAGGAGGCCCGCTAATGGCTCGGCGATACGACTGCAACGACGCGACGGACCGCACGACCGGTCTGCGCGAAGCCGCGTCCGCCGTCCGCCGCGGTGAGCTCGTGGTGCTGCCGACGGACACCGTGTACGGAATCGGCGCCGACGCGTTCAGCTCACAGGCCTGCATGGACCTGCTCGACGCCAAGGGCCGCGGCCGCAACATGCCCACCCCCGTGCTCATCGGCTCGCCGAACACCCTGCACGGCCTGGTCACCGACTTCACCGAGCAGGCCTGGGAGCTCGTCGACGCGTTCTGGCCGGGCGCCCTCACCCTGGTCACGCGCCACCAGCCGTCCCTCCAGTGGGACCTCGGCGACACCCGGGGCACCGTCGCGATCCGCATGCCGCTGCACCCCGTCGCCATCGAGCTGCTGACCGAGGTCGGCCCGATGGCCGTGTCCTCGGCCAACCTCACCGGCCATCCCGCGCCCGAGGACTGCGACGCCGCCCAGGGCATGCTCGGCGACTCCGTCTCGGTCTACCTCGACGGCGGCCCGACCCCGGGCATCGTGCCGTCCTCCATCGTCGACGTGACCGGCAAGGTGCCCGTGCTGCTGCGCGCCGGCGCCCTCACCGCGGACGAGCTGCGCAAGGTGGTACCCGACCTTGAGGTGGCCAATTGACCGCCCCTGAGGGGCGTGGCATAGGCACGGTTCGCCCTGCGGGGACCTCGTTCCGCATCCTCCACGTCAGCACCGGCAACGTCTGCCGCTCGCCGATCACCGAGCGGCTGACCCGCCATGCCCTGAGCGACCGGCTCGGAGACCCGTTCACGGGTGGGCTCATCGTGGAGAGCGCCGGCACCTGGGGCCACGAGGGCGCCCCGATGGAGGCCAACGCCGCCGCCGTGCTCGCCGACTTCGGAGCGGACGCCTCGGGATTCACCGGGCGCGAACTCCTCGACGAGCACGTCATCACCGCCGACCTGGTGCTCACCGCGACCCGCGACCACCGCGCCCAGGTCATCTCGATGGGGCACTCGGCGGGCCTGCGCACCTTCACCCTGAAGGAGTTCACCCGCCTCGTACGGGCCATAGACCCCGCCACGCTGCCCGACCCGCTCCAGGAGGGCATGGTGGAGCGGGCCAGGGCCCTGGTGCGGGCCGCTGCCGCGCTGCGTGGCTGGCTGCTCGCGCCGAGCGCCGAGGCCGACGAGGTGAACGACCCCTACGGCGCCCCGATCACGTTCTTCCGCTCCATCGGCGACGAGATCAACCAGGCCCTCGACCCGGTCGTCACCGCCCTGACCGGCGTGCCCACGCACCACTGACGCCACCCGGAGTACCGCTTCCGCGCACGCCGGGCGCCCCCGGCGGCCGAGGCCTACCCTGGGGGCATGCCGGTCACCTCCGTAGACAGCCGCACTGAACTCGCGGGGTTCGAGGCCGTAAGGCGCCAGGACCCCGAAATGGCCGACGTGCTGCTCGGCGAGGCCGAGCGGCAGGCCGCCTCGCTCCAGCTGATCGCCGCCGAGAACTTCACCTCGCCGGCCGTGCGCGCGGCCCTCGGCTCGCAGCTCGGCAACAAGTACGCGGAGGGCTACCCCGGCGCGCGCCACCACGGCGGCTGCGAGGTCGTCGACGTCGCGGAGCGCATCGCCGTCGACCGCGCCAAAGCCCTGTTCGGGGCGGCCCACGCCAACGTACAGACGCATTCGGGCACTTCGGCGGTGCTGGCGGCCTACGCGGCGCTCCTGAAGCCCGGAGACACCGTCCTGGCGATGGGGCTCCCGTACGGCGGCCACCTCACCCACGGCTCGCCCGCCAACTTCTCGGGACGCTGGTTCGACTTCGTCGGGTACGGCGTCGAGCCGGACACCGGGCTCATCGACTACGGCGAGGTGTGGGACCTGGCGGTCGAGCACCGGCCGAAGGCGATCGTGTGCGGCTCCATCGCCTACCCCCGCCACCCCGACTACCGGGCCTTCCGGGAGATCGCGGACGACGTGGGCGCCTACCTCATCGCCGACGCCGCGCACCCCATGGGCCTCATCGCCGGGGGAGCGGCGCCCAGCCCCGTCCCGTACGCCGACGTCGTGTGCGCCACCACCCACAAGGTGCTGCGCGGACCGCGCGGCGGCCTGATCCTGTGCGGCGCCGACCTCGCCGCCCGCATCGACCGCGCCGTCTTCCCGTTCACCCAGGGCGGCGCGCAGATGCACACGATCGCCGCCAAGGCCGTCGCCTTCGGCGAGGCATCCACCCCGGCGTTCACGGGGTACGCCCATGACGTGGTCGCCAACGCGCGCATCCTCGCCGAGGGGCTGCTCGCCGAGGGGTTCGAGGTGGCCACCGGCGGCACCGACACCCACCTCGTGCTCGCCGACCCGGCGCGGTTCGGCGTCGACGGCCGCACCGCGCGCGGGCTCCTCGCGGGCGCCGGGATCGTCCTGGACAGCTGCGCCCTGCCGCACGCGGACGCCCGCGGCATCCGGCTCGGCACCGCAGCCGTCACCACCCAGGGCATGGGGGAGGCCGAGATGGTCAGGATCGCGGCGCTGTTCGCGAGGGCGATGCGCAAGGACCCGACGGCGCGGGCGGAAGTACGGGAACTGGCCGAAAGGTTCCCTCCTCCGTAAGGCGCACCGAAGGGGACGGACCGGGGACGGACGGGGAACCGGCCGGGGCCGGCGAGTGGCCGGGCGAGAGCCCGACCGGGGCCGGAGTTCACGACGCGGCGCATTCTCACAGGGTGCGCATACGGGAGAAATGCAGGCTTATCCCCGCTTCAGGGGGGTACCCGCAACCATCTGCCGGATCCGGATGTCCTCAACCACATGCGCACGAAGCTAGGGTGTGGGGCTGAGAAGGCCAGCGATACCTCTGGGGCAGCCCGTGCGTGAATACCTGCTGACGCTCTGCGTCACGGCCGCGGTGACCTACCTGCTCACCGGGCCGGTGCGGAAGTTCGCCATCGCCGTGGGCGCGATGCCGGCGATCCGTGCGCGCGACGTGCACCGGGAACCGACACCGAGACTCGGCGGCATCGCCATGTTCGGCGGCCTGTGCGCGGGACTGCTGGTCGCCGACCACCTCGACGGGCTCAACGCGGTCTTCAGCCAGTCCAACGAACCGCGGGCGCTGCTGTCCGGCGCCGCGCTGATCTGGCTGATCGGCGTCCTTGACGACAAGTTCGAGATCGACGCCCTGATCAAGCTCGGCGGCCAGATGATCGCCGCGGGCGTCATGGTCATGCAGGGTCTGACCATCCTGTGGCTCCCGATCCCCGGCATCGGCTCGGTCTCGCTCACGTCGTGGCAGGGCACCCTCCTGACGGTCGCGCTCGTCGTGATCACCATCAACGCGGTGAACTTCGTGGACGGCCTCGACGGCCTGGCCGCCGGCATGGTGTGCATCGCGTCGGCGGCGTTCTTCATGTACGCCTACCGGCTCTGGTACGGGTACGGGATCGAGGCGGCCGCGCCCGCCACCCTGTTCGCCGCCATCCTCATGGGCATGTGCCTGGGCTTCCTGCCGCACAACATGCACCCGGCCAGGATCTTCATGGGCGACTCGGGCTCGATGCTGATCGGGCTCGTCCTCGCGGCCGGCGCGATCTCCATCACGGGCCAGGTCGACCCGGACGCGATGAAGCTCAACTTCGGCGGCACCCGCGACGCCACCCACGCGATGCTGCCCGTCTTCATCCCGCTGCTGATGCCGCTGTCGATCATCGCGATCCCGATGGCCGACCTGGTGCTCGCGATCGTCCGCAGGACCTGGAACGGCCAGTCGCCGTTCGCCGCGGACCGCGGGCACCTGCACCACCGGCTCCTGGAGATCGGCCACTCGCACAGCCGGGCCGTCCTGATCATGTACTTCTGGTCGGCGCTCATCGCGTTCGGCGCGGTCGCCTACTCGGTGCACTCGGCGTCGATGTGGATCGTCCTGGTGATCGTCGCGCTGAGCGCGGTCGGGCTCGTCCTGTTGCTGCTGCCGCGGTTCGACCCGCGGGCCCCGCGGTGGGCCGAGCGGTTCGTGCCGCCGCGCTACCGGCGTACCAAGCCGGAGCCGGAGCACTCCGCGGCGGCGGACGAGCAGGACGACGAGGTGCGTGGCGAACGCCCCGCGGTGGTGACCGGAGTCTCCGGCGTCAACGGAGCGACCGCGATCGGCCCCCGTTCGCGTTTCCCCGACCGACGTAAGACCGGTGCGTCACGCTGACGAATTGCCGCGCCGACGCCCAATACCAGACAAGTCGCCGTCCGTTGCGCACAAACGCGCGGCATCACTCTCAAGTGTGCTGCCCATCACACTTCCATGGTAAAGACCTCATCAAATAGTTTGTGATACGGTTCACGAGACCCGGCGCCAGAGCCGAAGGACCGTAGTGCGACGGTCCATTGGCCCGAGTGGACCAACTCGGCCCGGGACTTACGCTCGTCCATGACGACACCACTTTGCCCCCACCAGCAAGCGGAGCTGCCGCCATGCCGTCCAACGACGCACGCACTCTTCTCCAGACCGCCCTACCCACCGCTGCCGCGGGCGCTGTTGCGGCCCTCGTCAGCGGCGTGGTCGCGGGCGGCAAGGGAGCGGTGGGTGCCATCGTCGCGACGCTGGTCGTGATCCTCTTCATGGGTATCGGGCTCGTCGTTCTGCAGCGCACTGCCAAATCGCTTCCGCACCTGTTCCAGGCCATGGGCCTGGCTCTGTACACGGCTCAGTTGCTGCTGCTGTTCATCTTTGTCGCGGTCTTCAAGAACACGACGCTGTTCAATCCAAAGGCCTTTGCCTGCACGCTGGTTGCGCTGACCCTCGTATGGATCGGCGCGCAGGCGCGTGCGCACATGAAGGCTAAGATTCTTTACGTCGAACCCGATTCCGCCAAGACTGAAAAGTCCGAAACGCCGGGATCGAAATCGTGAGTGGTAGGGGCGGGATAAGTGCGAGTTCTGGACCCTGCTATCGTCCGGTGCCAACTGCGGCACTGCGGGCGCGGGCATCTGAGCTGACGCCTGCTCAATCGCGAGGCTTGATGCCCGACCGCCGCCCCATCATCCGAAACACCAGTCCAGTGCCGAACCGCGGCTGCGCGCCGCGCCGACACAACGAGGTTGCCGTACCTATGCGCCACGCTGAAGGAGCCCGCGGTGAGTGCTGATCCGACGCAGGTGCTCGCCTTCGAGACCAACTGCCACCTTTTCGACGGGTGTGGCTTCCCGGCTCCCGGCCTGCACTCGTTCCTGTTCAAGCCCCTCTGGGGCGACGGCGACAGCAACCTGTACTTCAACAAGACGATGTTGCTGGCCCTGCTCGGCTCGGTCGTCATCGTGGCCTTCTTCTGGGCGGCCTTCCGCAAGCCGAAGCTCGTCCCCGGCAAGCTGCAGATGGTCGCCGAGGCCGGCTACGACTTCGTGCGCCGCGGCATTGTGTACGAGACGATCGGCAAGAAGGAGGGCGAGAAATATGTGCCCTTCATGGTCTCGCTGTTCTTCTTCGTCTGGATGATGAACGTCTGGTCGATCGTTCCGCTCGCCCAGTTCCCGGTGACGGCGATCATCGCCTATCCGGCAGCCATCGCCGCGATCGTCTACATCATGTGGGTGTGCCTGACGTTCAAGCGGCACGGATTCGTCGGTGCCTTCAAGAACTTCACGGGCTACGACAAGTCGCTCGGCCCGGTCCTGCCGCTGTCGATGACGATCGAGTTCTTCTCCAACCTCATCGTCCGGCCGTTCACGCACACCGTGCGACTGTTCGCCAACATGTTCGCGGGCCACACGCTGCTGCTGCTCTTCACGATCGCCAGCTGGTACATGCTCAACGGCATCGGCATCGCGTACTCGGCGGTCTCGTTCACGATGGTCATCGTCATGACCGCCTTCGAGCTCTTCATCCAGGCTGTCCAGGCCTACGTCTTCGTGCTGCTGGCCTGCAGCTACGTTCAGGGCGCTCTCGCCGAGGGCCACTGACCCAGCCACACCCCCCAAGCCATCAGACGTCCGGTGGCCAACCCCCACCGGTCCATGAAAGAAAAGGAAGAACCGGCATGTCCGCTCTCGCGCAGACCGTCGCCGCTGGCGTCGAAATCAAGGGCAACCTGGGCTCCATCGGCTACGGCCTCGCCGCCATCGGCCCCGGCGTCGGCGTCGGCATCATCTTCGGTAACGGCACGCAGGCGCTGGCCCGTCAGCCCGAGGCCGCCGGCCTCATCCGCGCCAACCAGATCCTCGGCTTCGCCTTCTGTGAGGCGCTTGCCCTCATCGGTCTGGTCATGCCGTTCGTTTACCCGACCTCCTGACGTAGTCCCTCGGATCGCACTTTTCGACGAAAGGCACTGATATGAGCCCGCTGATTCAATTGGCGGCCGAGGAGGCTGAAAACCCCCTCGTTCCGCCGATTCCTGAACTCGTCATCGGCCTCATCGCCTTCGTCATCGTCTTCGGCTTCCTCGCCAAGAAGCTCCTCCCGAACATCAACAAGGTTCTGGAAGAGCGCCGCGAGGCCATCGAAGGCGGGATGGAGAAGGCGGTAGCGGCTCAGACCGAGGCGCAGAGCGTCCTTGAGCAGTACAAGGCGCAGCTCGCCGAGGCCCGTCACGAGGCTGCGCGCCTGCGTCAGGAGGCGACCGAGCAGGGCACCGCGCTCATCCAGGAGATGAGGGCGGAAGGCCAGCGGCAGCGTGAGGAGATCATCGCTGCCGGTCACGCCCAGATCGAGGCCGACCGCAAGGCCGCCGCGCACTCGCTCCGTCAGGACGTGGGCAAGCTGGCGACCGACCTGGCCGGCAAGCTGGTCGGCGAGTCCCTTGAGGACCACGCCCGCCAGAGCCGCACCATCGACCGTTTCCTCGGCGAGCTCGAGGAGAAGGCCGAGGCCGTCCGATGAACGGCGCGAGCCGCGAGGCACTGGCCACCGCACGCGAGCGTCTCGACGCGCTGATGGACAACACGTCCGTCGACGCGGCGAAGCTCGGCGACGAGCTGGCCGCGGTCACCACGCTGCTCGACCGTGAGGTCTCGCTGCGCCGGGTCCTGACCGACCCGGCGCAGGCCGGCGAGGCCCGCGCCGAGCTGGCTGCGCGCCTGTTCTCCGGTCAGGTGGGCGCCGAGTGCGCCGACCTGGTGGGCGGCATGGTCCGCTCCCGCTGGTCGCAGTCCCGTGACCTGGTGGACTCGCTGGAGGAACTGGCGAGCATCGCCGACCTCACGGCCGCGCAGCAGTCGGGCGCGCTGGACGACGTCGAGGACGAGCTGTTCCGGTTCGGCCGCATCGTCGCCTCCGACGCCGGGCTGCGCTCCGCGCTCACCAGCCGCACCGCCACGGTCGCGGCCAAGAGCGAGCTGCTGCGCAGCCTGCTGGGCGGCAAGGCGAACCCGGTCACCGAGCGTCTGGTCGTCCGTCTCGTGACCCGGCCGCGTGGACGTAGCCTGGAAGCGGGCCTTGAGTCCCTGTCCAAGCTCGCCGCGCACCGCCGGGACCGGATGGTCGCCGTCGTCACGTCGGCGGTGCCGCTCACGGAAACCCAGAAGACGCGCCTCGGCGCGGCTCTGGCGAAGATCTACGGCCGCCGGATGCACCTGAACCTCGACGTGGACCCCGAGGTCCTTGGCGGGATCTCGGTGCGCGTCGGCGACGAGGTCATCGAAGGCACCATCGCGGAACGCCTCGAAGAGGCGAACCGGCGGCTGGCGCGCTGACCCCCGGGTCGCGCACCAACTGAATTCAGCAACACCAGCGGCCCGGTTGGGCCGTGCAGAAATTGCAGAAGATTCCTGGGGGTCGGCCCCCAGACCCCCTTAGAAACTTCGGGCCCAACAAGGAGAGCAGGGAACCCAGATGGCGGAGCTCACGATCCGGCCGGAGGAGATCCGGGACGCGCTGGAGACCTTTGTCCAGTCGTACCAGCCGGACGCGGCCTCGCGCGAGGAGGTCGGTACGGTCAGCGTTGCCGGAGACGGCATCGCGAAGGTCGAGGGTCTTCCCTCGGCCATGGCGAACGAACTGCTGCGTTTCGAGGACGGAACGCTCGGTCTTGCCCTCAACCTTGAGGAGCGCGAGATCGGTGCCATCGTCCTCGGCGAGTTCAGCGGCATCGAAGAGGGCCAGCCGGTGCAGCGCACCGGTGAGGTGCTCTCGGTCGGCGTGGGCGAGGGCTACCTCGGCCGCGTCGTCGACCCGCTCGGCAACCCGATCGACGGCCTCGGCGAGATCGAGACCGACGGCCGCCGCGCCCTGGAGCTCCAGGCTCCGGGCGTCATGGTCCGTAAGTCGGTGCACGAGCCGATGGCGACCGGTTACAAGGCCGTCGACGCGATGGTGCCGATCGGCCGTGGCCAGCGTCAGCTGATCATTGGTGACCGTCAGACCGGCAAGACCGCTCTGGCCGTCGACACGATCATCAACCAGCGCGACAACTGGCGCTCGGGCGACCCGAAGAAGCAGGTCCGCTGCATCTACGTCGCCATCGGCCAGAAGGGCTCGACCATCGCCTCCGTGCGTGGCGCCCTGGAAGAGGCCGGCGCGCTGGAGTACACGACGATCGTCGCCGCTCCCGCGTCCGACCCGGCCGGCTTCAAGTACCTCGCCCCGTACACCGGTTCGGCCATCGGCCAGCACTGGATGTACGACGGCAAGCATGTCCTCATCATCTTCGACGACCTGTCGAAGCAGGCCGACGCCTACCGCGCCGTGTCCCTGCTGCTGCGCCGTCCGCCGGGCCGCGAGGCCTACCCGGGCGACGTCTTCTACCTGCACTCGCGTCTGCTTGAGCGCTGCGCGAAGCTGTCGGACGACATGGGCGCCGGTTCGATGACGGGTCTGCCGATCGTCGAGACCAAGGCGAACGACGTGTCGGCGTTCATCCCGACCAACGTCATCTCCATCACCGACGGCCAGTGCTTCCTGGAGTCGGACCTGTTCAACGCCGGTCAGCGCCCCGCCCTGAACGTCGGCATCTCCGTCTCGCGAGTCGGTGGTTCCGCGCAGCACAAGGCGATGCGCCAGGTGTCGGGCCGACTCCGTGTCGACCTGGCCCAGTACCGCGAGCTTGAGGCGTTCGCCGCCTTCGGTTCCGACCTGGACGCCGCTTCCAAGGCCTCCCTCGAGCGCGGTAAGCGCATGGTCGAGCTGCTGAAGCAGCCGCAGTACTCGCCGTTCCCGGTCGAGGAGCAGGTCGTCTCCATCTGGGCCGGCACCACCGGCAAGATGGACGACGTGCCCGTCGAGGACATCCGCCGCTTCGAGGCCGAGCTTCTGGAGTACCTGCGCCGCGAGCGCAAGGAGCTCCTGACCTCGATCGCCGAGGGCGCGAAGATGTCGGACGACACCCTGCAGTCCGTGGCCGACGCCATCGCCACCTTCAAGCGGCAGTTCGAGACCTCGGACGGCAAGCTCCTGGGCGACGACGCACCGGTCAGCACCAGCAAGTGACGACGACGGAAGGGACCTGACTCATGGGAGCGCAGCTCCGGGTCTACAAGCGTCGCATCCGATCCGTCACCGCGACCAAGAAGATCACCAAGGCGATGGAGATGATCGCCGCCTCGCGCATCGTCAAGGCGCAGCGCCAGGTGGCGGCCTCCACGCCGTACGCGACCGAGCTCATCCGTGCGGTGACCGCGGTGGCGACCGGCTCCACCACCAAGCACCCGCTCACCACCGAGGCCGAGGCCCCGGTCCGCGCCGCGGTCCTGCTCATCACGAGCGACCGCGGTCTGGCCGGCGGCTACTCCTCCAACGCCATCAAGGCGGCGGAGCGGCTGACGGAGCGGCTGCGCGGCGAGGGCAAGGAGGTCGACACGTACATCGTCGGCCGCAAGGGTGTCGCCTACTACGGCTTCCGTGAGCGCAAGGTCTCACAGTCGTGGACCGGCTTCACCGACAGCCCGACCTACGCGGACGCC
Organism: Streptomyces sp. NPDC048416; assembly: GCF_043200435.1. Lineage (NCBI taxonomy): Bacteria > Bacillati > Actinomycetota > Actinomycetes > Kitasatosporales > Streptomycetaceae > Streptomyces > Streptomyces sp. NPDC048416. The sequence goes on along the minus strand of NZ_JBICXU010000041.1, from coordinate 32,856 downwards.
AAGCAGGTGGCCGCGCCGCTGATCGAGGCCGTCCAGACGGAGACGGCCGAGGGCGGTGCGGACGAACTGCACATCGTCTTCACGGAGTTCGTGTCGATGATGACGCAGACGCCGGTCGACAACCGGATGCTGCCGCTGTCGCTGGAGAAGGCCAAGGAGTCTGAGACATCAGCGGCATCCGCCGCGGGGAGCACGAAGGACGAAATCCTTCCGCTCTTCGACTTCGAGCCGTCGGCGGAGGACGTCCTCGACGCCCTGCTGCCGCGCTACGTCGAAAGCCGCATCTACAACGCGCTGCTTCAGTCGGCTGCTTCCGAGCACGCCGCCCGTCGCCGCGCGATGAAGTCGGCCACCGACAACGCCGGGGAGCTCGTCAAGAGCCTGTCCCGGCTTGCCAACGCGGCCCGCCAGGCCGAAATCACCCAGGAAATCAGCGAGATCGTCGGTGGCTCCAGTGCGCTGGCCGACGCGACCGCGGGGAGTGACAAGTAATGACGACCACTGTTGAGACGGCCGTTGCCACGGGCCGCGTCGCCCGGGTCATCGGCCCGGTCGTCGACGTGGAGTTCCCCGTCGACGCGATGCCGGAGATCTACAACGCGCTGCACGTCGAGGTGGCCGACCCGGCCGAGGACGGCAAGCTCAAGACGCTGACGCTCGAAGTCGCCCAGCACCTGGGTGACGGCATCGTCCGCGCGATCTCGATGCAGCCCACCGACGGCCTGGTCCGCCAGGCCGCGGTGACCGACACGGGCGACGGCATCACGGTGCCGGTCGGCGACTTCACCAAGGGCAAGGTGTTCAACACCCTCGGCGAGGTGCTGAACAAGCCCGAGGAGAACGCCAACATCGGCGAGCGCTGGCCGATCCACCGCAAGGCGCCCCGCTTCGACCAGCTCGAGTCCAAGACCGAGATGTTCGAGACCGGCGTCAAGGTCATCGACCTTCTCACCCCGTACGTCAAGGGTGGAAAGATCGGCCTGTTCGGTGGTGCCGGTGTCGGCAAGACCGTCCTCATCCAGGAAATGATCTACCGCGTGGCCAACAACCACGACGGTGTGTCGGTGTTCGCCGGTGTCGGCGAGCGCACCCGTGAGGGCAACGACCTCATCGAGGAGATGCAGGACTCGGGCGTCATCGACAAGACCGCCCTTGTCTTCGGCCAGATGGACGAGCCGCCGGGCACGCGTCTGCGTGTGGCGCTCGCCGGCCTGACGATGGCGGAGTACTTCCGTGACGTCCAGAAGCAGGACGTCCTCTTCTTCATCGACAACATCTTCCGGTACACCCAGGCGGGTTCCGAGGTGTCGACCCTGCTCGGCCGCATGCCCTCCGCGGTGGGCTACCAGCCGAACCTGGCCGACGAGATGGGTCTCCTCCAGGAGCGCATCACCTCGACCCGTGGTCACTCGATCACCTCGATGCAGGCGATCTACGTCCCCGCGGACGACCTGACCGACCCGGCCCCGGCCACCACGTTCGCCCACCTGGATGCGACGACGGTTCTCTCCCGTCCGATCTCCGAGAAGGGCATCTACCCGGCCGTGGACCCGCTGGACTCCACGTCCCGCATCCTGGACCCGCGCTACATCGCGCAGGAGCACTACGACGCCGCCATGCGCGTCAAGACGATCCTGCAGAAGTACAAGGACCTCCAGGACATCATCGCCATCCTCGGCATCGACGAGCTCGGCGAAGAGGACAAGCTGGTCGTGCACCGCGCCCGTCGCGTGGAGCGCTTCCTGTCGCAGAACACGCACGTCGCCAAGCAGTTCACCGGCGTCGACGGTTCGGACGTCCCGCTGGAGGAGTCGATCACGGCGTTCAACCAGATCTGCGACGGCGAGTACGACCACTTCCCCGAGCAGGCGTTCTTCATGTGCGGTGGCCTGGAAGACCTCAAGGCCAACGCCAAGGAGCTGGGCGTCTCCTGACGCACCCGGCCACGTGGAGGGGCGGGCGCGTCCCGCCCCTCCACGCGGTCGCCACTCAAGAACTGACTAGAATCGACCCAACACCCGGCCGAACCGCCGGGTGGTGACCCGAGGAGCCAACCATGGCTACTGAGCTGCACGTCGAGCTCGTCGCCGCGGACCGCAGTGTGTGGTCCGGCGAGGCCACCCTGGTCGTCGCGCGCACCACGTCCGGCGACATCGGCGTCATGCCCGGTCACCAGCCGCTCCTTGGTGTGCTGGAGTCGGGCCCGGTGATGATCCGTACGAGCGAGGGCGGCACCGTCGTCGCTGCGGTGCACGGTGGATTCATTTCCTTCGCCGACAACAAGCTGTCGCTGCTCGCCGAGATCGCCGAGCTGGCGGACGAGATCGACGTCCAGCGTGCCGAGCGTGCGCTGGAGAGTGCGAAGTCGGAGTCGGACGCCGCGGCCGAGCGCCGCGCCGACGTGCGACTGCGTGCGGTGGCGAAGGGCTGACACCCGCCGGAGATTTTCCTCAGCCGCGGCTCGTTCCGGATCCTTCCGGAGCCGGTCGCGGCTGAGGCGATGCAGGCAGATTTTTCCGTTGCTGGATTACTGGTTGAGCGAGGAGGTCGGTGTAGATGACTCTCGCTCTGCTTGTGTGTGGCCTGGTCGTCGCGCTGGTACTGGTGGGACTCTTCGTCTTCGGTCTGCGCCGGCGGCTGATCCAGCGCTCGGGCGGGACGTTCGACTGCAGTCTGCGCTGGGGGCTCCCGGAGACGCCGGACACCAGCGGCAAGGGCTGGGTGTACGGGGTGGCCCGCTACAACGGCGACCGGATCGAGTGGTTCCGCGTCTTCTCGTACGCGCTTCGGCCGCGCCGCGTCCTTGAGCGGTCCGCCATCGACGTGGTGTCGCGTCGCCTCCCCGAGGGCGAGGAGGAGCTGGCGCTCCTGTCGGACGCGATCATTCTGGGCTGTACGCATCGGGGTACGCGGCTCGAACTCGCGATGAGCGAGGATGCGTTGACGGGTTTCCTGGCCTGGCTGGAAGCGGCCCCGCCCGGCCAGCGCGTCAACGTGGCGTAGCCCCGCCTCGTCCTCAATCGCCGGACGGGCTGAGGGTGCGCATGCGGGCCCGCATCGGATAGCCAAGGGGCGCGGGGAACTGCGCGAGCAGCGTCCGTGCTCTGCAGAGGTAGGCGGGGTTGCTGGGGCTTCGCCCCAGACCCCGTTCGGGCCTGGACGGCCCTCGTCCTCAATCGCCGGACGGGCTGAGGGTGCCGCATGCGGGCCCGCACCGGATAGCCAAGGGGCGCGGGGAACTGCGCGGGCAGCGTCCACGGTCCGCAGGGGTAAGCGGGGTTGCTGGGGCTTCGCCCCAGACCCTGTTCGGGCCTGGACGGCCCTTGTCCTCAATCGCCGGACGGGCTGGGGATGCGCATACGGGCCCGCACCGGATAGCCAAGGGGCGCGGGGAACTGCGCGAGCAGCGTCCACGGTCCGCAGAGGTAATCGGGGTTGCTGGGGCTTCGCCCCAGACCCCGTTCGGGCCTGGACGGCCCTCGTCCTCAATCGCCGGACGGGCTGAGGGTGCGTATGCGGGCCCGCATCGAGTAGTCAAGGGGCGCGGGGAACTGCGCGAGCAGCGTCCACGGTCCGCAGGAGTAGGCGGGGTTGCTGGGGGCTTCGCCCCAGACCCGGGATGCCATGCGGGCCCGCACCGGATAGCCAAGGGGCGCCAGCGTGCCGGCACCCCGGTCGCGGGGGACGGGCCCGTCGGCCGGGGTGCTGGAGGAACCCGGGGTTACTTCAGCCCGGAGTCCATCGCCGACAGCAGCTCCCCGTTCGACGTGTCCCCGCTGAACTCCCAGAAGAACGCACCCCGAAGACCCAGGTTCTTCACGTACGTCATCTTGCCGGAGATCGTCGACGGCGTGTCATAGCTCCACCAGTTGGACCCGCAGTGGGCGTACGCCGTACCCGCCACCGTGCCGGTCACGGGACAGGCGGACTTCAGGACCTTGTAGTCCTCGATGCCCTGCTCGTACGTACCCGGCGCCGGCCCCGTCGCCGTGCCGCCCGGCGCGTCCTGCGTGACGCCCGTCCAGCCGCGCCCGTAGAACCCGATGCCCAGGTTGAGCTTGCTCGCCGGGACGCCCTTGCCCAGGTACTTCTGGATCGCCGCGTCCGTGTTGAAGCCCGCGATCGGGATGCCGTCGTACGAGGTGAGCGGGGAGTGCGGGGCGGTCGGCCCCTTGGCGTCCCACGCGCCGAAGAAGTCGTACGTCATCACGTTGTACCAGTCGACGTAGCTCGCCGCGCCCCCGTAGTCCGCCGCGTCCATCTTGCCGCCCGCCGAACCGTCGGCGGTGACCGCCGCAGTGACGAGCGCCGAGCTGCCGAACTTCGAACGCAGCGCCGCGAGCAGGTTCTTCAGGGCTGCCGGACCGCTGGTGTCGCAGGACAGGCCGCACGCGTTGGGGTACTCCCAGTCGATGTCGATGCCGTCGAAGACATCGGCCCAGCGCGGGTCCTTGACCAGGGAGTAGCAGGAGTCGGCGAACGCCGCCGGGTTGGCCGCGGCCGCGCCGAAGCCGCCGGACCAGGTCCAGCCGCCGAAGGACCAGAGGATCTTGATGTTCGGGTACTTCTTCTTCAGCTCGCGGAGCTGGTTGATGTTGCCCGCGACCGGCTGGTCCCACGTGTCGGCGGTGCCGTCGACGCTGGAGGACGCGTCATACGTCTTCTGGTAGTCGGCGTAGGCGTCACCGATGGCGCACTGGCCGTTGGTGACGTTGCCGAACGCGTAGTTGATGTGCGTCAGCTTGCTCGCCGAGCCCGAGGTGACGATGTTCTTCACCTGGTAGTTGCGCTGGTAGATGCCCCAGTCGGTGAAGTAGCCGAGCCGCACCTTGTCGCCGCCGGGGGCGGGGCCGCCGCCACCGCCGGTGGTCGTGACGGTGACCGATCCCGACGAGGGACCCGTCTGGTCAGCGGTGTCGCGCGCGGTCACGCTGTAGGTGTACGTCGTGCCCTTGGTCAGGCCCGAGTCGGCGTACGTCGTGCCGGTGACGGTGGCGATCTTGGCCGAGCCCCGGTAGACGTCGTAGTTCTTGACGCCCTTGTCGTCGGTGGCCGCCGACCAGGACAGCGAGACACCGGTGTCGGTGATATTGCTCGTGGTCGGGGTGCCGGGGGCCGAGGGCGGGGTGTCGCCGGTCGGCGGCGTCGAACTCCCGTCACAGGAGCCGCCGTTGAGCTTGCAGCCCGAGGGGGAGCCGGAGCCCGCGCCGTTGAAGCCGAAGCTCACGCTGGCGCCGGGGGCGATGGCGCCGTTGTAGGACTTGTTCTTGGCGGTCCAGTGGGTGCCGGAATTGGTGACGTCCGCGTCCCAGGCCGAGGTCACGGACGTACCCGAGGGGTAGTCCCATTCCACGGTCCAGGAACTGAGCGCGGTGGTGCCGGTGTTCTTGATGGTCCAGGCGGCTCCGAATCCGGTGCCCCAGTCCGAGGACTTGGCGTAGGTGGCGGTCGCCGACGTGGCGGCCTGGGCGGGGGAGGCGAGGCCGACCAGTGCGGCCACAGGGAGGGCGAGTGCGGTCAGGGCCGCTGCGGCTCTTGATCTGAAGCCCGTACGGATGCGACGTGCGGTACTCAAGGCTGCTCCCGAATGGTGCGACGGTGGTGGGGGTGGAGCCCTGCTCCGTCCGGTGAGCGTGCCGCAGAGCGTCGGGGATGGCATGCCCACCACAGCAGTGTGCGGTGAGCGTAGAAAGGTCTGGACCAACCGTCAAGAGGTCCAGACCTCCGGCGTTCTGTCGCTCCCCGTCCCAACTCCCTTACCGGGGCCGCCGGTTGTGCTCGGCGGGTGTTGCGGGCGAGAGGCGCCCGGGGCGCCGACCCGCCGCGGATGCGGCGGCAGCGGATGCTGTACGTGATCGGCAACAACGTGGTCGTCGCGCTGAGCCACGCCCTGTTCCCGCAGAGGATCGAGGAGGCCGGGGGCAGGCCAACGGTGCTCGGCCGGCTGCTCGGGCCCGCGCCGGACCGAGGTTCCTCGGAGCGCACAGGCGAGGACCGTACGCTGACCCGGCGGTAGCCGGATGAAGTGAGGGAGCGCGGATGAGCGGGCCGAGCCGTGCCGGAGACGTTCTGGTCGTGGACGACGACGACGCGGTACGCCGCTCGCTCGACCGGGGTCTGCGGCTCAACGGGTTCCACGTCCGCACCGCCGACGGCGGGCCTGCCGCGCTCGCCGCGATGCGCCAGGGACCGCCGGACGTTCTTGTCCTGGACGTGTCCATGCCGGGCATGAGCGGCATCGACGTGTGCAGGACGCTCCGGGAGTCGGGGCACGACCTGCCCGTCCTGATGCTCTCCGCGCTCGACGAGACCGCCGACCGGATCGCGGGCCTCCAGGCGGGCGGCGACGACTACCTGGTCAAACCCTTCGCCCTGCAAGAACTGGTGCTGCGCCTGCACGCCCTGCTGCGCCGCCGCCCGCCCGCCGGACACGACGTCGTCCGCGCCTGCGGCCTGGTCATCGACCCGGCGGCCCGCACCGCACACCGCGAGGGACGCCTGCTCGACCTCACCCGGCGCGAGTACGAACTGCTCGAAGTGCTCGCCCGCAACGCCGGGATCGTCCTCAGCCGCGATCAGCTCCTCGAACGGGTCTGGGGGTACGACTTCGACGTACGCACCGACGCCGTCGACACCTTCGTCAGCTATCTGCGCCGCAAACTGGAGGCCGGCGGCGCGCCCCGGCTCGTGCACACCGTGCGCGGCGTCGGCTTCGTCCTGCGGGAGCGGCCGTGAAGCTCTCCACCCGGATCGCGCTGGCCGTCGGCCTCACCGTCCCGCTCCTGGTCCTCGCCTGCGGCTGGCTGCTGCTCACCCTGGTCGCCCGCGATCTGCACCGCGCCGAGGACAGTCATCTGCGGACCCGGGCCACCGCGATCGCCCAGGACGCCCGCACCCTGCTGCAAGCCGCCGCCAACGGTCGGCCGACCGCCGAGGAGAACCGTCAACGCAGGCTGTTCAACGCCGCGTTGGACGTCGGCGTACGGCTCACCGGCCCCGACGGCACCTTCAGCGGCGGACCCCAGCCCGCCCCCTCGGTGGCGCTGCCCGCGCCCGGGAAGAGCCCGGTCACCGTGCGCGGCGGGGGCCGCACCTGGCGGGCGTACGCGCTGCCCGTCAAGGGGGCGCAGGTCTCCGGCACCCTGTGGGTGTTCGCGCCGGACACCGCGAGCCGCGCCCAGCTCACCCTCGTCCGCAAGCGCGTCGTGACGACCGCGCTGCTCGCGGCGCCGCTGTCCGCCCTGCTCGCCTGGGCGATCGCGAGCGGCGCGACCCGCCCGCTGCGCCGGCTGCGCGGGGCGGCGGCCGGGCTCGATCCCCGGACCACTTCGGTACGCCTGGAACACCGGCGGACCAGGGTCGCCGAGGTCGACGATCTCGCCGCCACCCTCCAGACGGTCCTCGCCCGCTACGACGAGCAGGCCGTCCGCACCGCCGAGGCCCTGGACACCGCCCGCTCCTTCTCCGCGGCCGCCTCGCACGAGCTGCGCAACCCGCTCATGAGCATCGGCACCAACCTGGACGTCCTGGCCCACCCCGGCCTCGCGGACGCCGAGCGCGCCGAGGTCGTCGAGGACCTGCGCCGCGAGCACGGGCGGCTGCTCGGCATGCTGGTGGCGCTGCGCGAACTGGGGCGCGGCGACCTGGTCGAGGCCGACGCGTTCCGGGTGCTCGACGTGGCGGAGGTCGCCGACGCGGCCGTCGCCGAAGCCCGACGGCGCGCCCCGGACGCCGTGATCACCCTGCACGCGAGGCCCGCGCCGGTGCACGGCTGGGAGCCGGGCCTGCGCATCCTGCTCGACAACCTGCTGGGCAACGCCCTCGCGCACGGCAGGGACGCGCAGGGCCACGCCGACATCGCGGTCACTGTCGCACGGGGCGGGACAGAGGTGCGGATCACCGTCGACGACCGGGGCCCGGGCATCGCGCCGGCCGCCCGCGAGGAGGTGTTCCGCCGCTTCCACCGGGGCCCCGCAAGCACCGGCTCGGGGCTCGGGCTCACCCTGGTCGCCCAGCAGGCCGCACTGCACCGGGGCACCGTCGAACTCGGCGAAGGGCCGGGCGGGCGGGGCACCCGGTGCACGGTGCGGCTGCCCGCCGAGGACCCGGCCCGCGCGGGCCGACTCCCGGCGCGACGGGACTGGTTGACGGTGACGGCCGAGCGATCACAGAGTTCCCACAAAGAGCCTTCCTAGCCTCCGGGGCGTACCAGTCCCCACCTCCGGGAGGCAGTAGTCATGAACAACCCGATCTTCAACCGCCGCCGCGTCGCTGCGGCCGCGCTCGCCGCCGCGGCCGTGCTGACCGTCACCGCGCCCAGCGCCTTCGCCGACTCCACGCCCTCGAAGGGCGCCACGGCGTCCGCGCCCACGACCGACGGCGCCAAGGGCATCTGCAAGCGGGAGCCCAAGGCGGACAAACGTGTCGAGCGCGCCCTGAACCGGCTCGACGGGGGCGTCACCACGGTGGGTTCGGTGGCGCGCATGCAGCAGCGGGATGACAACGCGAAGAAGGAGGGCCACACCGCGATCGCCACCCTGCTCGACCACAAGCTCACGTACCGCAAGGGGCTAGTGACGACCCTTCAGCAGCGCCAGAAGGACCTCAAGGACGTGGCCGCGTGGTGCGCCGCGAACAACAACGGGACGAAGTGATGCGGGGCCGTCGGGTGCGCTTCGGCTTGGCGGCCGTGGCGCTCACCGGCGTGCTCGCCACGGGCTGCGCCCATGCGCACGCGCCGTCCGGGGCGTCGTCCTCCGGGACGGAGCGGCAGATGGAGCAGAAGGTCAGCGACGCGGAGTCCGCGGCGGCGGCGGCGGACGCGGACGCCCAGTCGGACCAGTAGGACCGCCTGTGGGCTGCGCCCCAGACCCCGGGGGGTTTGCCCGCCCTCCCGCCCGTGCGGCTACTTGGGGGTGCGGCTCCCTGGGGCTCCGCCCCAGACCCCGGGCGGGGGCTTCGCCCCCTGCACCCCCGTAACGCGCCTGAACGGCGCTCGTCCTCAATCGCCGGACAGGCTGAAGATGCCCGAGCAGGCCGGCACGGCCCCTGCACCAGCGCCGCCAGGGGCGCGGGGAACTGCGCGAGCAGCGGCCACGGTCCGCGGGGGACGACGGGTTCGGGGGCGGAGCTCCCGCGCACGGCGCGCCCGTTCCACCTGAGGATGCCTCCGCTCGCACCCTGCCAGGGGCGCGGGGAACTGCGCGAGAAGCGGCCACGGTCCGCGGGGGACGACGGGTTCGGGGGCGGGCGCGGGGAGGCCCCCCGCTCAAGCAACCTCCCGCTCACGGCGCGCCCGCGCCACCGGTGTCGGGGAGGCTCAGCGTTCGCCTCCCGGCACCCACAGCACGTCTCCCACCTCCTTGTTGGCCACCCGGGCCAGGATGAACAGGAGGTCGGAGAGGCGGTTGAGGTAGGTCGCGGTCAGGGTGTTCATGGACGCGCCATGCACCTCAAGCGCGGACCACGTGGAGCGCTCGGCCCGCCGCACCACCGTGCACGCCTGGTGCAGCAGCGCCGCGCCCGGCGTGCCGCCCGGCAGGATGAAGCTGCGCAGCTTCTCCAGGTCCTCAAGGAAGCGGTCGCAGTCCGCCTCCAGCTTGTCGATGTAGGACTGCTCCACCCGCAGCGGCGGGTACTCCGGCTTCTCGACGACCGGCGTGGCGAGGTCCGCGCCCACGTCGAACAGGTCGTTCTGGACCCGGACCAGCACCTTCACGACCTCCTCGGACAGCTGCCCGAGCGCGATCGCCGTGCCGATGACGGCATTGGCCTCGTTGGTGTCGGCGTACGCCGAGATCCGCAGATCGGTCTTGGCGGTCCGGCTCATGTCTCCGAGGGCCGTCGTGCCCTGGTCGCCGGTGCGGGTGTAGATGCGTGTCAGATTGACCATGCCGTCAGAGTAGTTACGCCCCGGCCGTCCGGAAGACGCGTGTGCCCACTGTCACGGCGAGGACCGCGAACCCCCCGGCCATGAGACCCCCGTACAGCATGGTCGGCGTGGCGTACGAGCCGAGGTACGCGTCCCGTACCGCGTCCACCAGGTAGCGGAACGGCATGAAGTGGGACAGCGCGTTCAGCCACGCGGGCGCGAGCGTCATGGGCAGCATCAGGCCGGAGAGCAGCATGGAGGGCATGGTGATGGCGTTGACCGCCGGGCCGAATCCCTGAGGAGTGGTCACCTTCATGGCCAGGGCGTAGGAGAGCGAGGCCAGCGACAGGGACAGGAGCGCCACGAACGCGAAGCCGATGAGGACGCCGGCCGGCGGGGCGCGCAGGCCCATGACCAGGGCGGCGAGCACGAGCAGCACCGCCTGGAAGACGAAGAGCGCGGCATCCCGCAGGACCCGGCCGAGCAGGAGGGCCAGGCGCGAGACGGGGGTGACGCGCATCCGCTCCACGACGCCCCAGCTGTTCTCGATGATGATCGCGAAACCAGCGAACGAGGCGCCGAACAGGGCGAGTTGGAGCAGCAGGCCGGGAACGAGGACCTGCCAGGAACTGCCGTGCGAGCCCAGCGGCATGCCGGTCAGGAGCGGTCCGAAGAACAGCAGGTAGAGCAGCGGCATCAGGACGCCGAAGAGGATCTGGAACTTCGAGCGCAGGGTCTGGCGGGCGTATCTGCCGAAGATCAGCGCGGTGTCGGAGAGCAGTGCGGAGAGCTGGGGTGAGGCGGCCATGGGGAGTCCTAGACGGCTACGGGGGTGGATTCCTGCGGGGTGGCGCTGCGGCCGGTGATGGCGAGGAAGGCGTCCTGGAGCGAGGCGTCGGGCCTGCCCGCGTACCGGGTCTTGAGATCGGTGGAGGTGCCCTCGGCCACGACCGCTCCCTTGTCGACGATCACCAGGCGGTCGGCGAGCGCGTCGGCCTCGTCCAGGTAGTGCGTGGTGAGGAAAACGGTGGTGCCATGGTCGGCGCGGATCCGCCGGACCAGGTTCCACAGGTCGGCGCGGCTTCCCGGGTCGAGGCCGGTGGTCGGCTCGTCCAGGAAGAGCACCGCGGGTCGGTGCATCAGGCCCATCGCGATGTCGAGCCGTCGGCGCTGGCCGCCGGAGAGTGTCGCCGTCTTGCGGTCCAGGAGGTCGTCGAGCCCGAGGTCCGATGCCAACTCCCCTGCGCGCAGGGCGGCTTGTTGCCTGGTGAGCCGGTAGAGGCGGCCTTGGGTCACCAGCTCCTCGCGCACCGAGACGTTCGGGTCGGTGCCGCCCGACTGGGCCACGTAACCGCAGGCCCGGCGGACCGCGGCGGGCTCGCGCACGAGGTCGTGCCCGGCCACGGTCGCGGCGCCGCCGGTCGGCGGCAGCAGCGTGGTGAGCATGCGCAGGGTGGTGGTCTTGCCCGCGCCGTTGGGGCCGAGGAAGCCCAGGATCTCGCCGGCCCGCACCGTGAGGTCGACGCTGCGCACCGCCTCGACGGGCCCGGTCCTGCCCCGGAAGGTCCGGGCGAGCCCGGCCGTACTGATGATTGCCATGACTCCAGAAAAACAGAGTCCCTTAAAATTTGCAATGGCCCCAAGTTTTAAGGGAGTGCAGCGGGCCGCCTACAATCGAGTCATGGCAGAAGGGCTCAGGGAGCGGAAGAAGCGGGAGACCAGGCAGCGGATCTCGGATCTGGCCACCGGGCTCTTCCTGGAGCGCGGCTTCGAGGCGGTCACGATCGCCGAGGTCGCCGAGCAGGCGGACGTCTCGGTGAACACCGTCTACAACTACTTCCCCGCCAAGGAGGACCTGTTCCTCGACCGCAGCAAGGGCATCGTCGACCGGCTCTCGCGCTGGGTGCGTGGCCGTGACGACGGGGAGTCGGCTGCCGGAGCCGTGCTGCGTGAGCTGCGCGGCGAGGTCGAGTCGGTGTCACCCCGGGTCGGCCTGATGGAGGGGTACAAACGGTTCATGGCGGTCATCCACGACTCGCCCGCCCTCAAGGCCCGGCTGTGGGCGGTGGGCCAGGAGGTCCTGGAGAACCTGGACGCGACCCTGCGCGAGGAGGTCGGCGCGGCCCCCGATGAACCGCTGCCCTCACTGATCGCGGGTCAGATCAACTGGGTCCACCAGACAGCCATGGCCGCGATCAGCCGCGAGATGATGGCCGGCCGTGACCCCAAGGCGGTCTCCCGCGAGGTGCTGGTCCTGATCGACGAAATGGAGGGGCTCCTGGGGGACAAGGTGCTCAACTACGCCGTACGGGGCGCCCGCTGAGACCCACCTCACGCCGGCGGGTGTGATGTCCGTCATCTGAGACGTGACGCGCATCTCTTCGCCCTCCCAGAACGCCGCCCGGCCGATAGCCTCCGCCAAGAAGGCTTGGGTGGAAACCTGTTGGAGGGAAGTGTCGTGGCCAGGAAGCTCGCCGTCATCGGAGCCGGACTCATGGGGTCCGGTATCGCGCAGGTCTCCGCACAGGCGGGCTGGGACGTCGTGCTGCGCGACGTCACCGACGACGCCCTCACCCGGGGCACCGACGGCATCAAGGCCTCGTACGACAAGTTCGTGGGCAAGGGCAAGCTGGCCGCCGAGGACGCCCAGGCGGCGCTCGCGCGCATCACCACCACCACCGATCTGGACGCCTGCGCCGACGCCGACATCGTCGTCGAGGCCGTCTTCGAGAAGCTGGAGGTCAAGCACGAGATCTTCCGTACGCTCGACAAGATCGTGCGCCCGGACACCGTGCTCGCCTCCAACACCTCCGCCATCCCGATCACCAAGATCGCGGCGGCCACCGAGCACCCCGAGCGGGTCGTCGGCGTCCACTTCTTCTCGCCGGTCCCGATGATGAAGCTGTGCGAGCTGGTGCGCGGCTACAAGACCAGCGACGAAACCCTGGCCGCCGCGCGCGAGTTCGCCGAGTCGGTCGGCAAGACCTGCATCGTCGTCAACCGCGACGTGGCCGGCTTCGTCACCACCCGCCTCATCTCGGCGCTCGTCGTCGAGGCGGCCAAGCTGTACGAGTCGGGCGTGGCCAGCGCCGAGGACATCGACCTCGCCTGCAAGCTGGGCTTCGGGCACGCCATGGGCCCGCTCGCCACCGCCGACCTCACCGGCGTGGACATCCTGCTGCACGCCACCAGCAACATCTACACGGAGTCCCAGGACGAGAAGTTCGCCCCGCCGGAGCTGATGCGCCGGATGGTGGACGCCGGTGACATCGGTCGCAAGAGCGGGCAGGGCTTCTACAAGCACTGAACCGCCGACCGCCCCGGACCTCACTCCATGGGGTGAATTAGGTATCGGTTCGCTCACGGGCGGCAACTTCTGTGGCCGTGTGGCAGTCAGTTGTTGAGTCGGTTGGAAAGTCCAGAGCACTCTCGGGAGCGCATATGCACATCAGGGGCGACCACGTCGAGCTGGTCGTCGGGGGCCGCCTCGACGTCCGCAATGCGGCGGACGCCCGTACGGCCCTGCACTCGGCGGTCGACGACGGAGCCGGTGACCTCGTGCTCGACCTCACCGAACTGGACTCCTGGGACGCCACGGGGCTCGGCGTGATCATGGGGGCCCACCGCCGGGCCGGCCGGTGCGGCCGGCGCCTCGTGCTGCGCGGCGTGCCGCCCCAGATGCAGCGGCTCCTCGTCGCCACCCGGCTGCACCGCATCCTCGCGATCGAGGGCGGCATCGTGGCGGAGGCCCTGCCGCGGGTGTAGGCCCTGCCGCGCGTGTAGGCCCCGGTGAACGCGCGGGCCCGCAAGGCGTTACGGCCGGCAAAAGCGGGTCCACCGTCTCCCAAGACGGGAGTTGTCGTGACAGGGGTGCGACAAACGGACTCCGCACGCAATCCTCACGACATCGTGACGTCTTGGGGCGGGGCGCCACCCCGCCTGTTCGTGGATACTGTCCGCAGGTCTAAGGTTCGGCATCCCGCCGATCGACGAACCCACACGGCGGGCACCGGACCAGAAGCGACAGCGAAGAGCGAAGTGTGCGAAGGCCGGGAGGGGCATTCCTTACGCACCACGCATCTGGGGGCTTGCACCATGGACCCGAAGAGCCGGGGACCGGAAGAGTTCAGCCATGCCGACGACACCGTCGGCGTTGCGGGCGCACACGCGGAACCGGGCGCCGGACCGCAGCGCCCGCCGCGGGACAAGGAGCCCGCCACCGCCGACTTCGGACAGCGCGCGGCGGGACTCGCCCGCACCGTCCAACTCGTCGCGGGGGACTTCCTGCTCACCGTCAACCCGGTCGACGGCAGCGAGATCGAGAACTGCCCCCCGGGCCGCATACCCGCGCGCGCGGAGCGGCGTGACCCCGTTGAGCGGTCCGAGCACGAAAGGGCCGCCCGGCCGCCCCTGCCGCCCGGCCTCATGACGCCCGCCCCCGCCCTGCTCGAACGCAAGGAGGAGCGCGCCAGGCTCGTACGCCTCCTCGGCCGCGGCCGCTCCGTGCGGGTCACCGGGCCCGCGGGCTCCGGACGCAGCGCCCTGCTCGACACCGTCGCCGGTGACTGCGCCGAGCTCGCGCCCGACGGCGTCGTACGCCTCTCGGGCCACCGGCGCAGCCCCACGGACCTGCTGCACGAGCTGTACGCCACGGTCTTCGACGCCCCCCTGCACCGCCCCGACCGCGCCACGCTCCTCGACCGCGTCCACGAGATCGGCGCCGTCGTGGTGCTCGACGACCTCGAATTCGGCGGCGCCACCCTCGAAGAACTGCTCCTCGCCACCCCCGAGTGCGCCTATCTGCTCGCCGCCACCCCGGACGTGCAGGCCCCGCACACCGACTCGCACGTCGAAGAGGTCTTCCTTTCCGGCCTCGGCCGCGGCGCGTCGCTCGAACTCCTCGAACAGGCCGTCGACCGGCCGCTCACCGACGAGGAGGCCAACTGGGCGGGCGACCTCTGGTTCGAATCCGAGGGGCTGCCGCTGCGTTTCGTCCAGGCGGGCGCCCTGCTGCGCCAGCGCGACCGGCTGCGCGGCGAGGGCACCTCCGTCGACCCGTACGGTTTTCCGGTCGACGAGCCCGCCGAAGCCTCGGTGTTCTCGGGCGAGGGCCGCGACATCGCGCTGCCCACGCTCGGCGAGGGCGCGGCGCCTGCCGCCCTGCTCGCCTCCCGGCTGAGCGAGGCCGCACGGGACACCCTGCGGTTCGCCGTCGCGCTCGGCGGCGAAGTGCCGCACCAGGCGCATCTGCCCGCCCTCGTCGGCGACACCCACGCGGACGCCAGCCTCGGCGAACTCCTCGACAGCGGACTCCTGTCACCGGTCGGCGCCCGCTACCGCCTCGCCGCGGGCGTCCTCACCCAGCTGGAGAACTCCGGGTACGCCACCGGGGCGGGCGAGCTCGCCCACACCGCGGCCCGCCACTACACCTGGTGGACCGGCCACCCCTCGGTCACCCCGGAACGGGCGGCCACGGAGGCGGACGGGGTGCTCGCCTCGATGAGCGCGCTGCTCCCCGGCGACGGGCCCGACCACCCCGCGGCCGCCGTCGAGCTGGCCCGCACCGCCGCGCCCGTCTTCGCCGCAGGGCTGCACTGGGGGGCGTGGGAGCGCGCCCTCAGGGTCGGCTCCGAGGCGGCCCGGCTGACCGGCGAGGTCGCCGAAGAGGCGTACTTCCACCACGAGTTGGGTGTCCTGGCGCTCTGCAACGGCGGGCTCGACCGGGCCCGCGCCGAGCTGGAGGCCTCCATCGGGCTGCGCGGCGCGCTCTCCGACAAGCGTGGCACGGTGGCGGGGCGCCGGGCCCTCGCCCTGGTCGAGGACCGCTCCGGCGGCCCCCTGCCGGGCGGGCGCACCCCCCTGACCCCCATGACCCCCCTGACCCCGATGGGCGACGAGCCGCCCGGCCCTCGTCACGAGGAACTCCAGTCGCCCCCCATGGGCACTCCCTCGGCCGTGGTGACCGCTCAACTCCCGGACGCGGGTGGCGCGTTGATCACCCGACGGGACATCCCGGTGGGCGCCGCCATGCCCAAGGCGCGGCGCGCCCTGTTCGGCGGTGCCAAGCGCAACCTCGTCGCGGCCGGCGCGGGAGCGCTGCTCGCCGCGGTGCTCGGCACGGTCGTCACGCTCGGCGCGACCTCCAACCACGACGGAGACGGCCAGGGCGACGACGTCACGCAGCAGCAGTCGGCCACCGACGGCGACGGCGACGGCGGTCCGGACGCCGACCCCGACGACCCCAGCGGCAGCGCCGCGCCGGGCCACCACAAGAGCGGCGGCCCCGTGAGCCCGAGCAGGCCGGGCGCCACCGGAAAGCCGGGGGCCTCCGGGCAGCCGCTCCCGGGCACCAGCGCCACGCCGAGCGGGCCGGGCGCCTCGGGCCACCCGTCACCCGGGTCGTCGAAGCCGGGCTCGTCGAAGCCCTCCACACCGGGCAGGCCCACCCGGCCGGGTACGCCGTCGAGCCCTGCGGCGGGCAGTCCGACGCAGTCGAAGTCGCCGACGGACACCCCCTCGACACCCTCCGCGCCGGCGTCCCCGTCCGGCGGCGGAGGCACCTCGCCCTCCGACAAACCCCCGCCGGTGAGCCCGGCATCCAGCTCCCCGACGTCCACCGTGCCGGCCGGACCCACGCCGCCCACGACGTCGACCACCACGAGCGCCCCGTAGACCTCACCGGTCTCCCCGGGGCCCGCGCACGACCGAGCCCGCGGCAGCACATCCCCGCGGCGCGCGAGAAGGGGCCCGCAGCACTCTGCGGGCCCCTTCTCCATGCCGGGCGGACAGGCGCCGTACGCATCCAGGCGGACGGCACGTACCCAACGGGCTCAGAACAGGCGGAGCTTGTCGTCCTCGATGCCGCGCAGCGCGTCGTAGTCGAGCACCACACAGCCGATACCGCGGTCGGTGGCGAGCACACGGGCCTGGGGCTTGATCTCCTGCGCCGCGAAGACGCCCTGGACCGGAGCCAAATGCGGGTCGCGGTTCAGGAGCTCCAGATAGCGGGTCAGTTGCTCGACACCGTCGATCTCACCGCGCCGCTTGATCTCGATCGCGACGGTCTTGCCGTCGCCGTCCCGGCACAGGATGTCCACCGGGCCGATCGCCGTCGGGTATTCGCGGCGGATCAGGGTGTATCCGTCTCCGAGGGTGTCGATGCGGTCGGCGAGCAGCTCCTGGAGGTGCGCTTCCACGCCGTCCTTGATCAGGCCGGGGTCGACGCCGAGTTCGTGCGACGAATCGTGAAGGATCTCCTCCATCGTGATGATGAGCTTCTCGCCCGCCTTGTTGACGACCGTCCAGACGCCCTCGGTCTCCCCGGTCCCCTCCTTGAGGGTGCACGGCGGAGACATCCAGTTGAGGGGCTTGTAGGCCCGGTCGTCAGCGTGGATGGACACGCTGCCGTCCGCCTTCACCAGGATGAGACGGGGGGCGGAGGGGAGGTGGGCGGTGAGCCGGCCCGCGTAGTCGACGGAGCAGCGGGCGATGACGAGACGCATGGGGCGCAACGCTACTCGACTCCCCCCTTCGAACGCGATTCGCCCAGGAGTGCACTGTTCGTTATTGGCCGGTTATGTGCCAAGTACCTGCCATGGGCCCGACTTCGCGCCTACCGTGGAAGCGGGAGGTTGTCGGCCGTGCACGCTGCGTTGTCGAAAGAGACGGCCGTCATGCTCCCTTTCCCTGCCCGTAAGGCCCCGCTCCCCGGGGTCGCGAGAGGAGAAACCATGTCGCTCGACGTCTCACCGGCCCTACTCGAACAGGCCGAGCGAGGCGAGGTCGACGAAGCCGCCTTCGTCGACTGCGTCCGGACCTCCCTGCCCTACGCGTGGGAGATGATCAGCTCTCTGGTGGCCCAGCTGAAGGTCGACGGCGGAGCCTTCGCCGACAACCAGACGCCTCCGCCGGACGAGCAGGCACGCGGCCAGCTGCTGCGTGCTCTTGCGAGTGACGCCATCCGCGGTGCGCTCCAGCGGCACTTCGGTGTCCGTCTGGCGTTCCAGAACTGCCACCGTGTCGCGGTGTTCCCTCTGGACCCCTCCTCCGATGAGCGGCTGGCCCGCTTCACCTCGATCAGGGGTCAGCTCCTGAACCAGTCTCCGGAGCTTCGGGACTGCTGACGGCTTCGTCGCCGCTCCGCGTCGCGGGAGGTGCAACTGACGCGGGGCGGCGGCCAGTTGGAAAGATCGGCCCCGCTCGGCCCGGCCCGTCCCGAACCGCCGCCGGCCCGGCTAGCTCGGTCCCGGGCCGCCCGGCGCGTACGGCACGCGCTAGGGGGTGTCTGGTGGATCAGGGTCGGTCAGGGTGCGGCGCCTGGTGCGGTGCATCGCAAGGCGCCGGAACGTCGTGATAGCGGAGCTATCGGGGCGTTCCGGCAACGCCGCGAGGTGCCGTGCCAGGCGCCGCACCCCCGGCCATGATCCACCAGACACCCCCTAGGTGAGCAGCGGCAGTACCTCCGTGCCCAGCCTCCACACGTTCTCCTCCGTGGCGGCCAGATCGCCCGAGCCCTCGACGAGGAGGGCGAAGCGGGTGATCCCGGTGCGTTCGGATGTGGCGGCCAGCCGGTCCGCGGCCAGCCGGGGCGTGCCCACCGGGTGGAGACCGCAGAGAAGTTCGGTGTACGCGACCGGGTCGCGCATCGAGCGACGACGGCCGTCGACCGTCACATGGGCGTCAAGCCCTTGCTTCAGCCAACCCGGCATCGACTTCAGAAGCGTCTCGGCGGCTTCGGCCCTGCGGTCGGCGATCTGGGCGACGCCGGCCGACACATGGCCCGCCGTCACGACCCGGTCCGGCGCGTGGCCCGCCGCCAGCGCCTCCCTGCGCCACAGCGCGACCATCTCCGCCTTCTCCTCGTCCCCGCAGTGCATCCCCAGCAGCATCGGGAGCCCGCGCTCCGCGGCCAGCTTCACGCTCTTCGGGGAGGTGCAGGCCACGACCACCTCGGGGCTCGCGTCCTCGGGGCCGCCGTCCAGGATCTCGGCGGGCCGCGGCACCACCGCGACCTCCCGGAAGGTGAATCGTTCCCCCAGCGCGGACACCCGGGGCTCGCGCAGCCAGCGCAGGAGCAGGTCGAGTGCTTCGGGGAAGCCCTGCTCGTACGCCGGCAGACCCGAGCCGAACACCTCCAGGTCGACCCAGGGGCCGCCCCGGCCCACCCCGAGCGAGAACCGCCCGCCGGAGGTGAGGTGCAGCAACGCGGCCTGTTCGCCGATCGTCACCGGGTGCCCCGTCGGCAGCACGGTGACCGCGGTGCCGACCCTGATCCGCCGTGTCCGCCCGAGCAATAACGCCGCGAGCGTCACGGCGGACGGGCACACGCCGTACGGTACGAAGTGGTGCTCGGCCAGCCACACCGAGTCGAGCCCGGCCTCCTCGGCCACCTCGGCGGACCTGACCGCCCGGTGGAGCGTTTCTCCCTGCCCCTGGCCCGGGAACTGGGCTGCCAGTACAAAAGTGCCCACACGCATCGCCTTCTGCCTCCTTGCGGCCGACGCGGCTCTCCCCCTCTTACTGGCAAGAACGTCTGACAAGTGCCAAGGGCACGGCCCATCGCCAACTTCTTGCGATTGTCCGCTAAAAGCCCCTCTAACGGGTGACGGCCGCCCTCCCTGCCCTGGGCGGGTACCCGGACCGTGGGGGCCTAGGCTGGAGAGAAACGTCCGCCCGCCCCGTGAGGTGTCTACGTGTCCCCGCGCCGCAACCGCCCCAAGGGCGGCGAGAAGCCGACCGAGTCCGCGAGCCGGGGTGCGGGCGGTGACCGCTTCGGCCTCCAGGGCACCGAGTCCTGGCAGGGCGAGGAGTGGTCGGTACGCCATGTGGCGGGGGCCAGCGCCGCCGGCAAGCGCTACCGCTGCCCCGGCTGCGACCAGGAGATCCCCTCCGGCGCGCCGCACCTGGTCGCCTGGCCCGAGTACGCGGGCGTGGACGAGCGCCGGCACTGGCACAAGGCGTGCTGGAACGCGAAGGACCGCCGCACCACGAGGGTGCAGCGGTCCAGGAACGCGCCGCGGTACTGAACGGCGCCGGCCGCTCAAGGGCGCGGGGCACTCAGCGGGGCACTCAGTGGCGCCGGCCGCTCAAGGGCGTCGGTTGCTCAACGGCCCCAGACGTCCCGCTTCTTGAGCAGGAGGAACGCGCCGGCCAGCGCGGCCGCCGCCAGTCCGGTGATGATCCACAGCGAGTCCCAGCCGGCCGGACCCGACATCCCTCCCGTGGCCGAGCTGCCGTAGAAGCCGATCAGCTGGCTGGGGATCGAGTAGTCCATGAGGAAGGTGCGCAGGCCGCTCAGCGAGTCGGTGTACATGAACAGGGCGAGGACCAGGGGGAGCAGCACCACACCGATCATGATGGTGACCGCGCCCGCGGAGTGCCGGATCAGCGCGCCGACCGCGAGTGACAGCAGCCCCAGCATCGCGACGTAGGCGCCGACGCCGACGGTGGCCCGCAGCCACTCGCCGCCGCTCGCCGTCGCCGCGTCCGGCAGCAGGGCGCTCTGGAGCAACGCGACGACCGTGGCGCCGACCGTCACGACGACGAACGCCAGCAGGAAGAAGACGACCGCCTTCGCCGCCAGGATGCGCCCCCGGCTCGGGCAGGCCGTCAAGGTCGTACGGATCATGCCGGTGCCGTACTCGGAGGTGATGGTCAGCACGCCGAGCGTGATGACGCAGATCGAGCCGAGCAGCACGCCGAACGAACCGAACGCCAGCACCGGAGCGTCGTTCACGTCCGCGTCGTCGTTGGCCCGCACCAGGAAGCCGAAGAGCAGGCCGAGTCCGAGCATGAGCGCGATGAGCACGCCCAGCGTCCACATCGTGGAACGCACCGACCGGATCTTGGTCCACTCGGAAGCGAGCGCGTCGGTGAAGGTGGCGTGCCGCACGGCGATCGGCGAGGTGTACGCGCCGAGCGGGCCGCCCGGCGCCTGCGGGAGCGGCGCCTGCTGGACGGGCTGCTGCTGGTAGGGGGTGGTCATCGGGCGTCCTCGGGCGTGGTCGGGGCGGCAGGAACGGCCGGGGCCTGCGGGGCCTGCGGGGCCTGCGGGACCGGGGGAGCGGCGGGCGGCTGTGGCACCGGGTGCACCGGCTGCTGCGGCACGTGCGGCACGGGCGGCACGGGCGGCACGGGCGCGCCCGCGTACGGGTTCTGGCCGGGCGGCGGCGGGGCGTACCAGCCCTGTTGCGGCACCTCGGGGATCGCCTGCGGCGGCGGCAGGTACCCGGGCGGCATCGCGGGCTGGAGGCCGGCCTTCTGGTCGGCCGTCGAGCGGTAGTCGACGACGCCTTGCGTCATCCGCATGTACGCCTCCTCCAGCGAGGCCTGGTGCGGGGACAGCTCCCACAGCCGTACGTCCGCCTCGTGGGCCACGTCGCTGATGCGGGGCAGGGCGAGCCCGGTGACGCGCAGCGCGCCGTCGGGCTCGGGAAGCACCTGCCCGCCCGCCTCGGTCAGCGCGGCCGTCAGCTTCTCGCGCTGGGCGGGCTCGGTGTGCGGGGTGCGTACCCGTGCGAAGTCCGCGGAGTTGTGGGAGATGAAGTCGGCGATCCGCATGTCCGCGAGGAGCTGCCCGCGGCCGATCACGATGAGGTGGTCGGCGGTCAGCGCCATCTCGCTCATCAGGTGCGAGGACACGAACACGGTGCGGCCCTCGGAGGCGAGCATCTTCATCAGATTGCGCACCCACAGGATGCCCTCGGGGTCGAGGCCGTTGACCGGCTCGTCGAAGAGCAGCACCTGCGGGTCGCCGAGCAGGGCGGCGGCGATGCCGAGCCGCTGGCCCATGCCGAGCGAGAACCCGTTGGAGCGGCGCTTGGCGACGTCCTGGAGGCCGACCACACCCAGCACCTCGTCGACCCTGCGGGCCGGGATGCCGGAGAGCTGGGCGAGCGAGAGGAGGTGGTTGCGGGCGCTGCGCCCGCCGTGCACGGCCTTGGCGTCGAGCAGCGCGCCGACCTGGCGCGGCGCGTTGGGCAGATCACGGAAGGGGTGACCGCCGATGGTGACACGGCCGGCGGTCGGCTGGTCGAGGCCGAGGATCATGCGCATGGTGGTGGACTTGCCCGAGCCGTTGGGCCCCAGGAATCCGGTGACCATGCCCGGTCGCACCTGAAAGGAAAGGTTGTGCACGGCTGTCTTGGCGCCGTAGCGCTTCGTCAGGCCGACTGCCTCGATCATTCTCCAGCCCCATCGACGGTTTGGGTCGTCGGGGCGGTGTCCGGCGCGCGGCCGGCATGCCCCCGTATGAGTGAGGAGCTTATCCAGGCCTTGACGGTTCCGGCTAAGTCGTCATGCCCTGCTCACGCCGGTCGCCCGCGCCGGGCGGTGATACGGCACGGGCGTACGGCACGGGCGTAGGGCACGGGCGTACGGCACAGGCGTACAGGTTCGTCGCACGACGGCCGGCCTCAGGGGCGTCCGGCGGGCCAGGGCCGGGGGTGCGGCGCCTGGCACGGCACCTCGCGGCGTTGCCGAAACGCCCCGATAGCTCCGCTATCACGACGTTCCGGCGCCTTGCGATGCACCGCACCAGGCGCCGCACCCTGACCGACCCTGATCCACCAGACACCCCCTAGGCGTCCCGCTTCCTCAGGACGAGGTAGCCGCCCGCAAGCGCCGCGATCACCCACAGCACCATGATGCCAAGGCCGCCCCACGGCCCGTACGGCGTCGGATCGCTGTTCATGGCGTCCGGAACGACCTGCATGATCTTCGAGCCCGCCCGGTCCGGGAAATAGCGCGCCACGTTCTTGGCGCCCGGCACGGCGGACAGGATCTGCGAGATCAGGAAGAAGAACGGCATCAGGATGCCGAGCGACAGCATCGAGCTGCGCAGCATCGTGGCCACGCCCATCGAGAACAGGGCGATCAGCGCCATGTAGAGCCCGGCGCCGAAGACGGCCCGCAGCACATTGGGCTCGCCGATGGAGGTGTGGTGCGCGCCGAGCAGCGCCTGGCCGAGGAAGAAGGCAAGGAAGCTGGTCACCATGCCGACGACCAGGGCGAGCAGGGTGGCCACGGCCAGCTTGGAGAAGAGGAAGGTGGCACGCCGCGGCACGGCGGCGAGCGAGGAGCGGATCATGCCCGAGCTGTACTCGGTGCCGACCACGAGCACCCCGAAGACGACCATCGCCAGCTGACCGAGGATCATCCCGGAGAAGCTGATGAGCGTCGGGTCGAAGGTCGCCTGCTCGGCCGGCTTGAGATCGTCGAACTGCGACTTCATCAGGGCGCAGAGCGCCGCGCCGATCGCCACGGTCGCGATCAGGGCACTGGCCAGCGTCCAGACGGTGGAGGAGACCGTACGGATCTTCGTCCACTCGGACTTGAGGACCGCGGGTACCGCTGCCATGGCTCAGACCCCCCTGCGCTGGTCGCCCGCGCCCCAGTTCGGCACCGGCTGTCCGCCGCCCCAGTCGGGCGGCGCCGCGGGCGGTCCGCCCGGGGTGGTGGCGCCGTGCGCGTGGTACTCGACCGAGCCCGCCGTCATCTGCATGAACGCCTCTTCGAGTGAGGCCTGCTGGCCGGAGAGTTCGTGCAGGACGAGCTGGTGCTGCGCGGCCAGTTCACCCAGTGCCTCGATCCTGCCGTTGTCGATTTCGATGGCCCCGTCGCCGGTCTGCACATAGGAGATGCCGGCCTGTCCCAGCACGTCCAGGAGCCGTTCCCACTGCGGTGAACGCAGCCGCACGAAACTCCGGGAGTTCTCCCGGATGAAATCCGCCATCGAGGTATCGGCGAGGAGCCGGCCCTGCCCGATAACGATCAAGTGATCCGCCGTCAGGGCCATTTCGCTCATCAGGTGAGACGAAACGAAGATCGTCCGTCCTTCACTCGCGAGCTGCTTCATGAGATTGCGGATCCAGTGAATTCCCTCGGGGTCCAGACCATTGACGGGTTCGTCGAACATCAGGATCTCGGGATCGCCGAGCAGCGCGGAGGCGATTCCCAGCCGCTGCCCCATGCCCAGCGAGAAGCCCTTCGCCTTCTTCTTCGCCACCGCGGTCAGCCCCACCGTGTCCAGGACCTCGGAGACCCGCGACGCCGGGATCCGGTTCGACTGGGCCAGGCACAGCAGGTTGTTGTACGCGGTGCGACCGCCGTGCATCGCCTTGGCGTCGAGCAGCGCCCCGATGTACTTCAGCGGTTCGGTGAGCTCGCGATAGTGCTTGCCGTCGATGCGTACGGTGCCGCTGGTCGGGTTGTCCAGATCGAGCAGCATGCGCATGGTGGTCGACTTGCCGGCCCCGTTGGGCCCCAGGAATCCGGTCACCACACCGGGTCTGACCTGGAACGAGAGATGATCGACCGCGACCTTGGTGCCATAGCGCTTGGTGAGACCCTCTAGCTCGATCATGCGGCTACGCTAGACGTGAACCAAGCCCCCCGCCACCGGAATGGCAGGGGGCTTCGCGATTTTTTCCGCGTCCTTCCGCAGCCCACGGGGGAGGGGCTGCGGGGCACTAGCGGGTCTGCTGCGCCGGAACGCCGCGCGAGACGGGCTCGTCGTCGACCGGGGAGCCGGCGGCGGCCACGGCCGCACCGGTCAGCGTCGCCAGCATCTCGCGGACGTTGGTCAGCTGCGCGTTGATCGAGTCGCGGCGGTTGGTGAGGGCCGCGAGCTCCCGCTCGGATTCCGAACGGATGCGGTCCGCCTTGGCGTTGGCGTCGGCCACGATGTCCTCGGCCTGGCGCTGCGCCGTCTCCACCGTCTGGCGCGCCCGGCGCTCCGCGTCCGTACGCAGCTTCTCGGCCTCCAGGCGCAGCTGCTCCGCGCGGTGCTCGATCTCCGCGAGGCGCTTCTCGGCCTTGGCCTGACGCGACGCCAGGTCGCGCTCGGACTGCTCGCGGCGCTTGGCGAGGTTCGTCTCGAAGTCCGCGGCGGCCTGGGCGGCTTTGGCGCGGGTCTCCTCGAAGAGCGCGTCGGCCTCCTCGCGCTTGGACTGCGCGTCCTTCTGCGCCTCGGAACGGAGCTGAGAGGCGTCACCCTTCGCCTTCTCGACGATCCGTACGCCCTCGTCCTCGGCCTTCGCCTTGCGCTCGGAGGCGAACGACTCGGCGTCGTTGCGCACCTGCTGGGCGGCGGACTCCGCGAGTTCACGGTGCTGCTCGGCGGCCCGGCGGGCCTCCTCGCGCAGGTCCTTCGCCTCTTCCTCGGCGAGCCGCAGGATCTTTTCGACCCGCGCGCCGAGACCCGCGTACGACGGCTCCGCGTCGTTCACCTGGGCCTGGGCGTTCTGCGTTTCGAGGTGAAGCTCCTCGATGCGCTTTTCCAGAGAAGTGATCCGTGCCAGAGCGCTGTCACGGTCGGCGACGAGCTTGGTAATGCGGTCATCCACCTGACCGCGGTCGTAACCACGCCGCACGAGCTCGAAGCCGAAGGGGGAGGAAGTGTCGCTCATGGGTTTCCTGTCGAATGAGACCGGTGAGGTGATAGGGGGAATCCTAGGGGCCCAGGCGGCGTGTCATCGAGCGGATGCCCGTTTGATCTGGAGAATGTCCAGCCTTTTGAGTGGCTAGCCCTCCGAAGACTTGCCACTCGAACGTGTTGCCCCGGCCGCCGCACCTGCCTTGACACCTGCGGATGAACCTCCGCCGGACCCGGACTTGCCGCCCGCGGCCGGTGCCTCGAATGATTCCAACGCCTCAAGTACGTCCTGGACACGGGAGATCTCGGCATTGATGTCCTGGCGCCGCCGGACCAGCACGTCCAGTTCACGCTTGCCCTCCTCCACCGTGCGCTGCGCCTCGGCCGCCGCCTCGTCACGCAGCGCGGTGGCCTCGCGGACCAGCTCGGCCTTCTTGGTCTCGGCCTCCTTGAGCAGCGCCTCGGCCTTCTTGACCGCGGCGATACGGACCTTGTGCGCCTCCGAATCGGCGTCCGCCACCAGCGACTTGGCCTTGGCCTGAGCCTCGGCTGCCTGCTCGGTCGCGGCCTTCACCAGCTTGTCGACGCGCTCGCCCGCCGTCTTCATCTGCTCGGCGCTCTCGCGGCGGGCCCGGTCGTGCAGCTCCTCGATCTCCGCCTCGGTACGCGCACGCACCTCCTCGGTGCGCTCCCTTATGGCGGTGGCGTCCGCGCGGGCCCCCGCCAGCAGCTCGTCGGCGTCCGTACGGGCCTTCTCCACCAGGGAGTTGCCCTCCACCGTCGACTCCGCGACGATCCGCTCGGCCTCCTTGCGGGCGGCGCCCACCATCGTGTCGGCCTGCTCCTCGGCCTCGGTGGCGGCGCGCAGCGCCTCCTCCTGCGCCTTGTTGATGAGCTGGTCGGCCTGCTCGGCGGCGTCCGCGCGCCGCTTGGCCGCGGCGGTGCGGGCCTCGTCGAGCAGCCGGTCCGCCTCCTCGCGGGCCTCGGTACGCGCCTTCTCCGCGGCCTCCTCGGCGCGGGCCCGGTTCTTCTCGGCCTCGGCCCGGATCCGCTCGGCCGCCTGCTGGGCGGAGCCCACCGTGTCGGCGGCCTCCGCGCGCAGCCGCTCGGCCTCGCCGCTCGCCTCCGCGATGAGCTGGTCGGCCTGGGTGGCCGCGTCGGAGCGCCGCTTGTCGGCGGCCCCGCGTGCCTCGTCGAGCAGCCGCTCGGCCTCGGCGCGTGCCTCGCTTATGGTCTGCTCGGCCTCGGCGTTGGCCGCCCCGAGCGTGGAACCGGCGTCCGAGCGTGCCTCGGTGGTGACCAACTCGGCATAGGCGTTCGCCTCGTTGGTGGTGCGCTCGGCGTCCGCCCGCGCCTGGCTCGTGACCCGCTCGGCCTGCTCGTGGGCGGCCGTCGTCGCGGCCTCGGCCTCGGCGAGCGCCGCGGTGGTGACCCGCTCGGCCTCCTCGCGTGCCTCGGCGCGCAGCGCGTCGGCCTCGGCCTGGCCCTCGACCCGTACCCGCTGGGCCTCGCTGACCAGGCGCTCGGCCTCGGCGGTCGACTCCGCGGCAAGACGCTCGGCCTCCGCCGTCGCCTCGCTCACCAGGCGGTCGGCCTGGCTCGCGGCGTCGGAACGGATCCGGTTGGCGTCCTCGCGGGCCTCGGCCCGGGTGCGGGCCGCGTCCTGCTCGGAGGAGGCGAGCGCGTCGGAGGCCTCGGTGCGCATGCGCTGCGCGTACTCGGCGGCATCCGAACGGGCCTTCTCCGCCTCGGCCATGGCGTCCGTGACGGTCCGCTCGGCCAGCGCCTTCGCGGCCTCGGACTCCTCCTGGGCGCGGGCCCGGACCCGGCTCGCGTCCTCGCTCGCGCGCTCCCGCTCGGCGTGCGCGTCGGCGCGGACCCGGTCCGCCTCCTCCTGCGCCTCGCTCGTGGTGCGCTCGGCCGCGTGCTCCGCCGCGCTGCGCAGCCCGGCGATCTCCTCCTCGGCCTCCTCGCGGAGCCCCGACACCGAATCCCGTACGTCCTTGGCGGTCTGCTCGGCCGTCGACACCAGCTCGGTGGCGCGCCGGTCGGCCTCCTCGCCGAGCCGCTGCGCCTCGGCCTGCGCCTCCTCGACCCGCTTGCGCGCGGAGGCAAGCAGCTCCTCGCTCTGCTCGCGGGCCTGAGCACGCTCCGAATCGGCTTCGGCGCGCGCCGAACCCAGCGTCTCCTCGGCCTCGCGGCGGCGCCGCACGGCCTCCTCCTGCGCGGCGGCGAGTGCTTCGGCCGCCTCGGCGCCCACCCGCTCGGCGGCGGCCGCGGCCTCCGCGCGCATCCGGTCGGCGGCCTCCTGCGCCTCGTACTTGACCCGCTCGGCCTCCGCGGCCGCCTCGCCCCGCAGCCGGACGGCCGCGCCCTCCGCCTCCGAACGCGCGGTCGAGGCATCGGCCGCCGCCTCGGCGCGCAGCCGCTCGGCCTCCTGCTCGGCCTGCGCCTGGAGCGTACGGATGCGCTCGGCGGCCTCGGTGCGGATCCGCTCGGTCTCCTCCGCGGCCTCGCGCCGGATCCGCTCGCCCTCGGCGCGGGCCTCGGCGAGGGCCTGCTCGGCGGCGGCGTGGCGCTGCTCGGCCTCGGTGTGCAGCCGGGCCAGCTCCTCGGCGGCCTCGGCCTGACGGGCCGCTATCGCCCGCTCGGTCTCCTCGCGCAGCCGGACGGCGGCCGTCTCGGCGTCCGTCGTGGTCTGCTCCGCCTGCTCCTCGGACTCGGCGCGCATCCGCTCGGCCTCGGCGCGGGTGCGCTCCAGGGTCTCCTCGGCCTGCTTGCGCAGGGTGTTGGCCCGCTCGACGGCCTCATTGCGTACCCGCTCGGACTCGTTGCCCGCGGTGGTACGCAGTTCGTCGGCGTCCGCCTTCGCCTTGGCCAGCAGCTCTTCGGCGGTCTTGGCCGCCTCCTCGATCTGCTGGACGGCCTCGCGCCGCGCCTCGCCCCGGATCCGCTCGCCCTCGGCGACCGCCTCGGCACGCAACTGCTCGGCCTCGCCGCGCAGTCGGCGGGCCTCCTCCTGGAGCTCGACCGTCTTGGCCCGGTACTCCTTGGTGTCGTCCTTGGCGGCGCCCTTGAGCTCGTCGGCCTGCTCGGCGGCCTCGCCGCGCAGCCGCTCGGCCTCGGCGTCCGCCTCGCGCCGGATCCGCTCGGCCTCCTCGGATGCCTTGCGGGTGGTCTCACGGGCGTCGTCGGACGCCTTGGTCAACACCTCCTCCGCCGTACGCGCGGCCTTGGCGAGCTGGGCCGCGGTGTCCTCGGCGGCGCTCGTGCGGGCCGACTCGGCGGCCTCGGTGCGCAGCCGCTCGGCCTGTGCCTTCGCGTCCGCGAGCGCCTGCTCGGCCTCGGCCTTGAGGGTTTCGGCCTCCTTGGTGGCCTCCGCGACCAGACGCGCGATCTCGGTCTTCGCGGTCCTGGTGCGCTGCTCGTTGGCGGACTCGGCGCTCGCGACCTGCTTGGCCGCGGCCTCCTTCGCCTCGCTGACCGCCCGCTCGGCCTCGGTCCGCGCCTCCCGCAGCGCGGCCTCCGCCTCCTGCATCCGCTGTTCGGCGGCGCGGCTCAGCTCGGCCGCCTGCTGACGCGCCTGGTCGGCCTCGGCGGTGGTGGTCGTCCGCAGCTGCTCGGCGTGGGAGGTGGCCTCCTGGGCCTGCGTGGAGGCCGCGTTCAACAGCCGCTCGGCGTCCTTGCGGGCGCGCAGCAGCGTCGCCTCCGCCTCGGCGCGGGCCGACTCGGCCTCGGCGCCCAGTCGTTGGCGGGCCTCCTCGGCGATCCGGGTCGCCTCCGCGCGGGCCGCGGCAAGGGACTGCTCGGCCTCGGCGCGCGACTCCTCCATGAGCCGGCGGGCCTGCGCCTCGGTACGGGCGCGCAGTTGCTCGGCCCATGCCACGTTCTCGTTGACGTGCGACTCGACGGTGGCCCGGCGCTCGGCCAGCTCCTGGTCGAGGCGCTGGCGGCGGTTGACGGCCTCGGCGTGCAGCTCGGCCTGGAGGCGCGCCTGGTGTTCGGCGTGCTCCTGGAGGATGCGCTGCGTCTGGGCGCGGGCGTCACGCAGCTCGCGCTCGGCGTCCGTACGCAGCTGCTCGGCCTGCATCTGGGCGTTGCGGAGCAGCTGTTCGGCCTGGTAGCCGACGTTCGCCGTGTCGTAGGCGGGACGGGTCGCGAGATTGCGGCGCGCCTCGTGGAGCTTGGCGCGCAGCACTTCGACCTGGTAACCCAGATCCTCGGCGTGCTGAACGGCCTTCTCCCGCTCGGTCTTCAGCCGGTCCATCTCGGCCTCGAACCGCGAGAGGTGGTCGTCAGGCCGGTGGCTCTGGGTCTCCTGGCGTTCGTAGCCCCGCACTGCGCGGTCCCATCCGTCCCCTGGTCGCGAACACTGCCCGTACGAGCACCGTCCGACCGCACACGACGGACGGGGCCCCCGGTGAATGGTGTCAGATCAAAACAGGGGCGTGGGTCCCAGGCCCCGACCCGACCCCGGCCCGGAACCGCCCACTGTACCGGGCCCAGAATCCGGAGGACCGGCCTCCATGTGTGCGGGCTCAGTGCGCGGCGGTGTCCGTGCTGTCCTTGGGGGCGGAAGTGACGAGTTCGGTGAGGACGCCGTGGCAGTCCTTGGGGTGCAGGAAGGTGATCTGCGAACCCATCGAACCGGTGCGCGGCTGGTCGTAGAGGACCCGTACGCCCTTGTCGCGGATGGCCTCGGAGTCGGCGGTGACGTCCCCGGTGCCGAAGGCGATGTGGTGGACGCCCTCGCCGTTCTTGGCCAGCCACTTGCCCACCGCGGAGTCCTCACGGGTGGGTTCGAGGAGCTGGAGGTAGGAGGCACCGCCGTCCGAGGTCTCGTTGATCTTGAGCATGGCCTCGCGCACACCCTGTTCCTCATTGACCTCGGTGTGGAACACCTCGAAGCCATAGGTGGCACGGTAGAACTCGACGGTCTTGTCGAGGTCGAGACAGGCGATTCCGATGTGGTCGATTCGCGTCAGCATGGACTCAGTGCAGCGCCACCGGGGGTGGTTACGCAACGTGCGCGCGATCACACCGGCCGACCGGTGACGTGGGGCAGTACCGCTCAGTACATTCAAGTAAACCCTCGTTCACATCACCTCCCTAAGGGCCGTGCCTCATGTCTGGAACGACCGGTACCACCTCAGTGATCGTCGCGGGCGCCCGTACGCCCATGGGCCGCCTGCTCGGCTCCCTCGCGTCCTTCTCCGGCGCCGACCTCGGCGGCTTCGCCATCAAGGCGGCCCTCGACCGGGCCGGCATCGGTGGCGACCAGGTGCAGTACGTGATCATGGGGCAGGTGCTCACCGCCGGGGCCGGCCAGATCCCCGCGCGCCAGGCGGCCGTGAAGGCCGGCATCCCGATGAACGTGCCCGCGCTCACCGTCAACAAGGTGTGCCTTTCGGGTCTGGACGCGATCGCGCTCGCCGACCAGCTGATCCGCGCCGGCGAGTTCGACATCGTGGTGGCGGGCGGCCAGGAGTCCATGACCAACGCCCCGCACCTGCTGCCCAAGTCCCGCGAGGGCTTCAAGTACGGCGCGATCGAGATGCTCGACTCGATGGCGTACGACGGCCTGACCGACTCCTTCGACAACATCCCGATGGGGGAGTCGACCGAGAAGCACAACACGCGCCTCGGCATCGCCCGCGCCGAGCAGGACGAGATCGCCGCGGCCTCGCACCAGCGCGCCGCGGCCGCCCAGAAGAACGGCATCTTCGAGGCCGAGATCACCCCGGTCGAGATCCCGCAGCGCAAGGGCGGCCCGGTCCTGTTCGCCAAGGACGAGGGCATCCGCGCCGACACGACCGTCGAGACCCTGGGCAGGCTGCGTCCCGCGTTCGCCAAGGACGGCACGATCACGGCCGGCACCTCCTCGCAGATCTCGGACGGCGCGGCCGCGGTCGTCGTCATGTCCAAGGCCAAGGCCGAGGAGCTGGGCCTTGAGTGGATCGCCGAGATCGGCGCCCACGGCAATGTGGCGGGCCCCGACAGCTCGCTCCAGTCGCAGCCCTCCAACGCGATCAAGCACGCGGTCGGCAAGGAGGGCATCACGGTCGAGGACCTTGACCTCATCGAGATCAACGAGGCCTTCGCGGCGGTCGCCGTGCAGTCAATGAAGGACCTCGGGGTGTCCCCGGAAAAGGTGAATGTCAACGGCGGCGCCATCGCGCTCGGCCACCCCATCGGCATGTCGGGCGCCCGTGTCGTCCTGCACCTCGCCCTCGAACTGAAGCGCCGCGGCGGCGGCGTCGGCGCGGCCGCCCTGTGCGGTGGCGGCGGCCAGGGCGACGCCCTGATCGTGCGCGTTCCCAAGTAAGCGCGGTCCGGGCGAGCAACCCCGGAAGCGATTCCTGACCCTGCGGTGCGTACGCGAGTGAACGGAGCGGCAATGGTGGACGTCCCCGAACTGGTGGCCCAGGCCCGGGAAGGCCGGCCCAGGGCCGTCGCCCGGCTGATCTCGCTGGTCGAGGGGGCGTCCCCGCAGCTGCGCGAGGTGATGGCGGCGCTGGCCCCGCTCGCGGGCAACGCGTACGTCGTGGGTCTGACCGGCTCGCCCGGTGTCGGCAAGTCGACCTCCACGTCCGCCCTCGTCACCGCCTACCGCAGGGCCGGGAAGCGGGTCGGCGTGCTCGCCGTCGACCCGTCGTCGCCCTTCTCGGGCGGCGCCCTGCTCGGCGACCGGGTCCGGATGTCCGACCACGCGTCCGACCCCGGCGTCTACATCCGCTCGATGGCGACCCGGGGCCATCTCGGCGGCCTCGCCTGGTCGGCGCCGCAGGCGATCCGTGTCCTGGACGCGGCGGGCTGCGAGGTGATCCTGGTCGAGACGGTGGGCGTGGGCCAGTCCGAGGTCGAGATCGCCTCGCAGGCCGACACCTCGGTGGTGCTGCTGGCCCCCGGCATGGGCGACGGCATCCAGGCGGCCAAGGCGGGCATCCTCGAAATCGGTGACCTGTACGTCGTCAACAAGGCGGACCGGGACGGCGCGGACGCCACCGCCCGCGAGCTCAACCACATGCTGGGCCTGGGCGAATCGCGCGGCCCCGGCGACTGGCGCCCGCCCATCGTCAAGACGGTCGCCGCCCGCGGCGAGGGCATCGACGAGGTCGTGGAGGCCCTGGAGAAGCACCACGCGTGGATGGCCGAGCACGGCGTCCTCGCGGAGCGCCGCCGCGCCCGCGCGGCCCGCGAGGTCGAGACCATCGCCGTCACCGCCCTGCGCGAGCGCATCGGCTCCCTGCACGGCGACCGCCGCCTCGATGCGCTGGCCCAGCGCATCGTGGACGGCGAACTCGACCCGTACGCCGCCGCCGACGAACTCGTGACAAGCCTGACCGAAACCACCTAGCCCCACCCCACCACCAGCCCCACCTGCACGGGCCCCGCTCCTGCACGGGCCCTGCTGCTCCAACAGGCCCTCGGCGCCGCGTGGGCGCTCGCCGCGCTGTCGGTGGGCAGCGCGGTGGGAGGTCTGGCCAACGGGGCCGTGAGCCGGCGCCGCCCGGCCGCTAGACGAGTCATTCCGATGTGATCAGTGGTCGTAAGCGATCAGTGACCGCGTGATGGGCTGGCGGGTCTTGTGGTTGTGCCAGATCGCGGCGGC
>NZ_JBICXU010000040.1:0-64128 GCF_043200435.1 Streptomyces sp. NPDC048416 | reverse complement strand
CCGCCGCGATCTGGCACAACCACAAGACCCGCCAGCCCATCACGCGGTCACTGATCGCTTACGACCACTGATCACATCGGAATGACTCGTCTAGGGGGTGTCTGGTGGATCATGGCCGGGGGTGCGGCGCCTGGCACGGCACCTCGCGGCGTTGCCAAAACGCCCCGATAGCTCCGCTATCACGACGTTCCGGCGCCTTGCGATGCACCGCACCAGGCGCCGCACCCTGACCGCCCCTGATCCACCAGACACCCCCTAACCCGCTCCCACCACCGAACCCCGCCCGCGCAGTTCCCCGCGCCCCTGGGTGTCGCGGGTGTGCGTTCGTGTGCTGGTCGTGGGGGGTTGCTCGCGCAGTTCCTCGCGCCCCTGGCGGTACTGATGTGTGGCGGGGCTCCAGCGACTCCGGGCGCCCTACAGGGGCGCGGGGAACTGCGCGGGTGCCCCAGCACGGTCCGCACCCGAAGACGCCCGAAGGCACCCGCACCCGAAGGCACCCGCACCCGTGAGGCAAAAGGCAGGAGCCCCGTTCCGGCAGGACGGGGCTCCTTGGGTACTGCTAAGTCAGCGATCGCCAACCCGGAGAAGTTAGGCCGGGGTGACGTTCTCCGCCTGCGGGCCCTTCGGGCCCTGAGTGACGTCGAAGTTCACGACCTGGTTCTCCTCCAGGGAGCGGAAACCAGACGCGTTGATCGCGGAGTAGTGGACGAAGACATCCGGGCCGCCGCCGTCCTGGGCGATGAAGCCGAAGCCCTTTTCAGCGTTGAACCACTTCACGGTTCCGGTAGCCATAAGCCCTCCTTGGGCCAAAGGGTTGCCCTGCTCCAGAACCTGCAAACAAGTCTGAAAACTACAAAAGCCTGCGGGTTACATGCTCCGCAGGCTCTGTACTGCAAGGGAAACCAAACTGCAACTTGCGCTGAGCGTAGCACGCAGCCCGTGGCCGGCGGTAGAGGGAAAGATCACTGAGACCGGACGTTTGTCCAGCCCCTGAGCAGGTGATGGACCGCCCGCGCGCCGTCACCCGCAGGGTCGCGAAGCGGCACCGCAAGGGTCCCCGGACGGTCGCGAAGCGATCGCGCGGCGGCCGGGCCAGGGGGCACGCGCGACGCCCGGGGAGGCCCGGCGCCGTCCACGGAGTGGGACGGGTCTAGCCTCGCCATGTGGACAATTCAACCAGCCCCCAGCACCACGGCGGCCGGCCGCGCGTCGGCCACATCCAGTTCCTCAACTGCCTCCCCCTGTACTGGGGCCTGGCACGGACCGGAACGCTGCTCGACCTGGAGCTGACCAAGGACAGCCCCGAAAAGCTCAGCGAGCAGCTGGTGAACGGCGACCTCGACATCGCCCCGGTCACCCTCGTGGAGTTCCTGCGCAACGCCGACGACCTGGTCGCCTTCCCCGACATCGCGGTCGGCTGCGACGGACCGGTCATGTCCTGCGTGATCGTCTCGCAGCGTCCGCTCGAAGACCTCGACGGGGCGCGCGTCGCGCTCGGGTCCACCTCGCGCACCTCGGTGCGGCTGGCCCAGCTCCTGCTCGCCGAGCGGTACGGGGTCGCGCCCGACTACTACACGTGCCCGCCCGACCTCGGCCTGATGATGCGCGAGGCGGACGCGGCCGTGCTGATCGGGGACGCGGCCCTGCGGGCCTCCCTGCACGATGCCCCGCGCCTCGGGCTCCAGGTCCACGACCTGGGCGCGATGTGGAAGGAGTGGACGGGGCTGCCGTTCGTCTTCGCGGTGTGGGCGGCCCGCAAGGACTACCTGGCCCGCGAGCCCCGCGTCGTCCAGCAGGTGCACGAGGCGTTCCTCGCCTCACGCGACCTCTCCCTTGAGGAGGTCACCAAGGTCGCCGAGCAGGCCGCCCGCTGGGAGGTCTTCGACGCCGAGCTCCTGGAGCGCTACTTCACGACGCTGGACTTCCGTTTCGGGGCGCAGCAGCTCGAAGGCGTACGGGAGTTCGCCCGGCGTACCGGGCCGACGACCGGGTTCGCCGCGGACGTGAGCGTGGAGCTGCTGGCGCCGTAGCGGCCCCGGGTTCAGGAGGAGGGGACCGGGGCGAGCAGCTGCTTGCTGATCCACTCCATGGTGCCCTCGCCCATGCCCGTCACATAGGTGTGGGCGTTGTGGGTGCCGTTCTGGATCATCTGGAGGCGGGTCTTCACCGGGCCCTTGCCGTACGTCTCGATGAACTGCTTCACCTTCGGCAGGACCGTCGTCTCCTTGGTGCCCACCTGGAAGGCGAGGTCGACCTCGGGCCCCTTCTTGTCGATCAGGTCCTGGGCCAGCTTCTGCGGATTGTTCGCCTGCTGCTCGGCCTCGTGGCCGGCCCACAGCGGTGAGTCCGGCACGATGTCCGGGCCGGAGGCGATCACGGCCTTGAAGAGGTCGGGCCGCTTGAGCACCGACTTCAGGCCGACGAAGCCGCCCGACGAGGAGCCCATGAAGGCCCAGCCGTCGCGCGAGCTGAAGGTACGGAAGTTGGCCCTCACCAGATCCGGCACGTCCTCGGTCATCCAGGTGCCCATCTTCGGCTGCCCCGGAATGTCACTGCCGTCGTAGTAGTGCTTGGCGTCCGGGTTGAGGACCGGCATGACGACGATGAACGGCAGGCTCTTGCCGGTCTTGGACCATGCGCTGATGCTGCTCTGGAGCTTGAGGTCGGTGCCCATCCAGTAGTTCTTGGGGTAACCGTTTCCGCCCGGCAGCGCGATGAGCACCGGGAAGCCGCTGTTCTGGTACTTCGCGTCGAAGTACTGCGGGGGCGCCCACACCCACACCTTGCCGGTGAACCCCGACTTCGCGCCCTTGAGCGTGGTCACGCCGATCTTGGTGCCGTCGCCGAGCGTGCTCTCCGTCGTGAACTGGGCCTTGGGTCCGGTCGGCAGGAGGGTCTGCGCCGCGGCGCCGTTCTTCGCGGAGGCATCGCCGTTCTTCCGGTCGCCCGGGGCGGGGGCGTCGTTGCCCTTCTGCCCGCCCTGCGTCGATGCGTTGGCCGACGGGTTGCCCGGCCCCGAGTCGAAGCTGACCGGCTTGCCCTCGTCCGAGCAGCCGGTGACCAGCACGATCGAGCCGATGACGGCGGCTCCTATCAGAGCGGCGGGGCGGCGACGGTTCATTCGGGGGCTCCGTGAATCTGGGATCCGGGGATCCCGCGTTGGTCTGTGCGCTATGGGTCTGCGAGCTGGAAGTCTGCGGGGTTCTGTGGGGTCCGGGTCTGCGGGGCCCGGGTCTGTGGGGCCGGGGGAACCCGGCCCGGCGGGACGCGGGTCGCGCGGGTCGCGCGCGAGCTCTCCGGGCGTGGCCCGGGCCGTGGCCCGCGAGGTGTGCGCGGGAAGGCGGGCGACCGGCGGTGGACCACGTGAGTCAAGAGTGCGGAACGCGCCGTTCGGTTCGCCCGACGAGCAGCGGATCCCTCCCTGCCGGGGGTGATCCCGCGCACGTACGCCTCTACGCTGCTGTGCGACCGGCTTGACCTGGTGGGCGTGGGGGGAGACAGCGCGATGCAATTGTTGCAGCCGCTGGAAGCGGGTGAACCGCGGACGATCGGCGCCTACCGGCTGCTCGGGCGGCTCGGGGCGGGCGGCATGGGCCGGGTGTACCTCGGCCGCAGCGCGGGCGGCCGCACGGTCGCGGTCAAGGTGGTGCACCCGCACTTCGCGCTGGACGCACAGTTCCGGGCGCGCTTTCGGCACGAGGTCGAGGCGGCCCGGCGGGTGGGCGGCGAGTGGACCGCGCCTGTCCTGGACGCGGACCCGGAGGCACCGGTTCCGTGGGTGGCGACGGGCTATGTCGCGGGCCCCTCGCTGACCCGGGCCGTCCTGGACCACGGCCCCTTGCCCGAGCGTTCGGTACGCGCCCTGGGCGCGGGCCTGGCCGAAGCGCTGGCCGCCGTCCACGCGCTGGGCCTGGTCCACCGCGACGTGAAGCCGTCCAACGTGCTGCTCACCCTCGACGGCCCCCGCCTCATCGACTTCGGCATCGCCCGCGCCACCGACGGCACCGCCTCGCTCACCGCGACCGGCGTCTCCATCGGCTCGCCCGGCTATATGTCGCCCGAGCAGATCCTCAGCCGGGGTGTGACGGGCGCCGCCGACGTCTTCTCGCTCGGCGCGGTCCTCGCGTACGCGGCGACCGGTGAGCCGCCCTTCTGTGGCGACTCCTCGGCGGCGCTCCTCTACAAGGTGGTGCACGAGTCGCCGGAGCTGGGCGCGGCGCTCACGGGCGATGTGCGTGAGGCGGTCGTGGCCTGCCTGGCCAAGGACCCGGCGGCCCGCCCGGCCCCCACCGCCCTCGCGAACCGCCTGGCACCGGCGGGACCGGCCGCGCTGGTACGCGACGGCTGGCTGCCGGGCCCGCTCGTCGAGGAGGTCAGCCGCTCGGCGGTCCGCCTGCTCGACCTGGAGCCACTGGACGCGGAGGGCGGCTCGGGCCCGGTCCCGTTCAGCAGCGCGGCGATCGGTGGACCCACGGCGGGCAGCACGGGGCCGGGCCCGGCGCCGGGGCCTCGGCGCGAGGTGGCGTCGGGTCCGGCGTCCGGGTCTTCGCGCGAGGCGGCGCAGGGTCCGGCGTCTGGGGCTCGGCGCGAGGTGGCGTCGGGTCCGGCGTCCGGGTCTTCGCGCGAGGCGGCGTCGGGTCCGGCGTCCGATTCCGGGCCCGGCACCGGGGTCGGGGTCGGGGCGATGGGCGCCTTCGGCCCGCCGGACGCCTCGTACGGCCGGGGGGAGCCGGCCCCGTTCCCCGGCCCCCGCACGCCCCCGCGGCCCACCGGCCCGCCGCGCTCCGCGGACCGGGGCCCGCACGTGGCCCTGTCCGTCGCGACCACGGCGGAACCGGGCGAACGCGGCCGGGGCCGCAGGGTCAGCTGCACGGTGGCTCTGGCGGTGGCGGGCGCGCTGGCCACGGTGACGGTCGGTGCGGCCTTCCTCTACGACCTGCTGCCGGGAGGCGGTGCGAGCGAGACGGGCGCGAAACCGGCGAGTTCGGCCCCGGCGACCGGGACGGGCGCCCCGGACCCGGCGGCGTCCCCACCCACGGGAGACGGTCAACCGACCGCCGTACCGGGCGAGTTCCTGGGTACCTGGAAGGGCGTACTCACCCAGGACAACGGCACCTCGGGGTACGCGTACACCGCGGTGATCACCAAGGGCGCCAAGGGCACGGACGTGGTGCGCACGACCACCACGGTCGGCCCGCTGGAGTGCCACGGCGTGGGCACCCTGGACTCCGCCACCGCGACCGTGCTGCACATCACCGAACGCACGGACCCGTCGAAGCCCTCGACCTTCGGCTGCACCGGCGCCACGGCGACGATGACGTACACCCTCCAGCCCGACGGCAAACTCCGCTTCGAGTCCCAGGAGGCCGCGGCGGGCCGGCCGACGGGGACACTGGGCAAGCAGTAGGGCAGCCGGGCCCGCCGCCCGCCGCCCGGGGCGATCGCGACGCTGCGCCACGGCCCACGGACCCGCCCGCCGCCGCCCCGTACCCTCGGTCTTCCCGTGTCCGGGGCAGCCATTAGCCTCGGGTGGGCCACAGCAGGGCGATGGGCCGGGCGGGCCGGCGGGGGAGGAAGACGACCATGCGAGTCCTGGTGACCGTCGTACAGGAGGGCGCGCCTCCGTACGACGTCATGGTCAACGCCGACGACGACGCCGTCGCGCGGGACGTCGCGCAGGCGCTGGCGGCGTCGGGCGCGGGGCCGGGGCAGGCCGAACGGCCACCGCCGGTGGTCGTGGCGCTGCCCGGCACCGTCCTCGATCCGATGCACGGCGGCCGTGGTGCCGAGCCGGTCCTGTGGGCCGACGGACACCGCTGCGACCCGGACACCCCGGCCGGCCAGATCCTGCGGGACGGCATGCGGATCTCGGTCGACGACTCCATAGGCCCGCTGCTCCGCAAGGGCGAGCCCATGGGCCGGTACGAGCTGCGGGTCGCCGGCGGGCCCGGCGCGGGACGCGTCGTCCGGCTCGCCGTCGGCACCGCCACCTTCGGGTCGGCCACGACCTGCACCCTCGCGGCCCCCGACCCGGTGCTGGCGCCCGTCGCCGCCCAGATCACCGTCGACGTCCGGGGCCGTGCCACCCTCGCCCCGCAGCACGGCTCCACGGTGCTGCTCGACGACGAGCCGGTGACGCAGGCCCAGGACTGGCCGCTCGGCGGAGTCGTACGAGCGGGGGACTCGCTGTTCGTCCTGGACCGGGTCGGCGAACCGGACGCCCACCTGTCCGCGACCGGTGAGGGAGGTCTCGCCTACAACCGGCCGCCGCGACTCTCCCCGGTGCGGCCCCGTCCCCGGCTCGCCGTGCCGGCCGAGCCGTCCAAGACCGAGCGCACCCGCTTCCAGACGATCTCCGCGCTCACTCCGATGATCTTCGGTCTGGTCATGTACTTCGTGACCAAACAGGTCTACATGCTGCTGTTCTGCGCGATGTCGCCGGTGATGATGCTGGGCCAGTGGGTCAGTGACAACCGCGACGGCAAGCAGCGGAACAAGAAGTCGCTCAAGCAGTACAAGCAGGAACTCGCCGAGTACGAAGCCGAGTTGGTGCGCCTGGGCAAGGAGGACCAGCGCAACCGCAGGGCCGACAACCCCGACCCGGCCCAGGTGCTGCTCTTCGCCACCGGGCCCCGCCGCCGGCTGTGGGAGCGCCGCCGTACCGACGTCGACGTACTGCGGCTGCGGGTCGGTGTGGGCACCCTGCCCGCCGACATCGAGCTCGCCCACGGACAAGGCGCCGCCTACGGAGAGGAGCAGCCCGAACCGCCGCTCCTGTCCCACCTGCCGGTCACCGTGTCGCTCCCCGGACTCGGCGTCGTCGGTGTCTCGGGCGACCGTCCGCGCGCACTGGCCACCGCGCACTGGCTCGCGGTCCAGGCCGCCGTGCTGCACAGCCCACGCGAGCTCTCCCTCGTCCTTTTGGCGGCGTCCTCCCAGGCCGGAGCGGACTGGCACTGGGCGCACTGGCTGCCGCACGCCGCGCCGCAGCAGGGCCAGGACTGCGTCGCCCTGGTCGGCAGCGACAGCGAGGCCATCGCCCGGCGCGTGAACGAACTCCTCAACGAGCTGGCCCGGCGCAAGGCCGCCCAGGAGAATTCGGGCGCCATGATGAGCGGCGCCCCGGGGGACGAGCCGCACATCCTGCTCGTCCTGGACGGAGCACGGCTGCTGCGCCGCATGCCCGGCGTACCGCAACTCCTCCAGGAGGGGCCGCGGTACGGGATCTTCGCGCTCTGCCTCGACGAGGACGACCGGCTGCTCCCCGAGGAGTGCAAAGCCGTCGTGTGCTGGACTCCGGGGTCGCCGACCCACGTACAGCTGCGGGGCTCGGGCCTTGAGTCGGTCGGCGAGGTGCTTGCCGACCAGGTCGGCCCCGACTGGTGCGACCTGCTCGCCCGTTCCCTCGCCCCGGTCCGTGACGTCAGCCGTGACGACGCGGGCGGAGCTCTGCCCACCGCGGCCCGGCTGCTGAGCCTGCTCGACATGCCCGACCCGAGCGGCGCCGACATCGAGCGGATCTGGCGGGCCGGCGGTTCGACCACGGCGGCCCCCATCGGCGTCGCGGCCGACGGCACCTTCACCCTGGACATCCGCAGGGACGGTCCGCACGCGCTGGTGGCGGGTACGACCGGCGCGGGCAAGTCCGAACTCCTCCAGACGATCATCGCCTCGCTGGCCGTCGCCAACCGGCCCGACGCCCTCAACTTCGTGCTCATCGACTACAAGGGCGGCAGCGCCTTCATGGACTGCGCCCGGCTCCCGCACACCGTCGGCATGGTGAGCGACCTCGACGCCCACCTCACCGAGCGGGCGCTCGCCTCGCTCGCGGCCGAACTGCACCGCCGCGAGACGATCCTCTTCGACACCGGCACCAAGGACATCGAGGACTACAACGACACCCGGAAGTTCCGCCCCGAGCTGGAGCCGATGCCGCGGCTCGTCCTGGTCATCGACGAGTTCGCCTCGCTGGTCGCCGAACTCCCCGACTTCATCGCCGGGCTCGTCGACATCGCCCGACGCGGCCGCTCCCTCGGCGTGCACCTGGTGCTCGCGACCCAGCGGCCGGCCGGTGTGGTCAGCGCCGACATCCGGGCCAACACCAACCTGCGCATCGCGCTGCGTGTGACGGACGGCACCGAATCCATGGACGTCATCGACGCCGCGGACGCGGGCGCCATCGCCAAGTCCACGCCGGGCCGCGCCTACGTACGCTCCGGCGCCCAGTCCCTGGTCGGCGTCCAGTCCGCGCGGATCGGTGGCCGCCGTCCGGCGACGGGAAAGAGCGGGCCCAAGGCGGTGCTCGCGCCGTTGCACTGGACCTCGTTCAGCCGCCCGCTGCCGAGGTCGGCGGAGTCGGAGGACGACGGCACGATGGTCACCGACCTCGCCGTGCTCGTCGACGCGATCAGGGGCGGCTCCGACACCATGGGTTTCCCGCCGCCCCGCAGCCCCTGGCTGCCCCCGCTGCCCGAGCACGTCACGCTCGAAGCGCTCACCGCCGCGGAAGGCCCCGCCCCCGCCCACGGCGACGTGCCGCCCATCGGGTTCGCCCTCACCGACCTGCCCGCCCAGCAGGCACGCAAGCCCTTCGCGCTCGACCTCGTCGAAGGCGAACACACCATGCTCGCCGGCGGCGCCCGCTCCGGGCGCTCGACGGCCCTGCGCACACTGGCCGGCTCCCTCGCCCGCACCGCGTCCCCGCGTGACGTCCACGTCTACGCCATCGACTGCGGCTCCAACGCGCTGCTGCCACTGGTGCGTCTGCCGCACGTCGGCGCGGTGGTCAACCGCGACGAACCCGACCGCGTACGACGGCTGCTCGACCGGCTGCTCGGCGAGATCAGCCGACGTCAGCAACTGCTCGCCATGGAGGGCGCGTCCAGCGCGGCCGAACAGCGGGCCTCGGCCGCCCCCGAGGACCGGCTCCCCTGGATGGTGCTGCTGCTCGACAGCTGGGAGGGCTTCTTCTCGACGTTCGAGAACTACAACTACGGCCAGCTCATCGAGCAGGCCCAGCGGATCTTCCGGGAAGGCTCCGCGGTCGGCCTGAAGGTCGTCATGACGTCCGACCGCAGCGGCCTGAGCGGCATGGTCTCCTCGGCCTTCCAGGACCGTCTGATCCTGCGGTTCGCCGACCCCAACGACTATTCGATGGCAGGCCTTCAGCCACGCGAAGTACCCAAGAACATGCCTCCGGGCCGTGCTCTGCGGATCACCGACACCGGTACGGAGGAGACGCAGATCGCTCTCCTCGACGAGGACCCGAGCGGCCAGGCCCAGGTGCGGATGCTCCGCGAGATCGCCGAGGAGGCGCGGAAGGTGCACGGGCGTACACCGGCCCGGTTCCGCCCGATGCGCGTGGACGCGCTTCCGGCCCGGATCACGGCAGGCGAGGCGATGGCGCTTGATCCCGACTTCGTGGTGCCGTCGAAGCTGTGGGCGCTGCTCGCGGTCGGCGGCGACGAACTGGCGCCCGTCGGCATCGATCTGGAGGAGTCGGGCCCCGGCTTCGTCATCGGCGGCCCGCCGAAGTCCGGCCGGTCGACGGCCCTGATGTGTGCGGCCGAGTCCCTGCTCGCCCAGGGCACGCCGCTGGTGCTGGTCACACCCCGCCGCTCGCCCCTGCGCGATCTGGAAGGACGCGAAGACGTCCTGGGGGTTCTCGACGGGGAGGCCAGGGAGGACGACCTGGAGGAACTGGTGGAGAAGGCCGGGGGCCGCCCGTATGTGATCCTGGCGGACGACGCCGAACTGCTCTACGACACACGGCTCGACGAGGCTCTGGAGGCCGTCCTGCGCAAGGGCGTCGACGGGGGCCTCGGCCTCATCGCGGCCGGCACGACCGACAGCCTCGCCTCCCAGTACCGCGGCTTCGTCACCGCGGCCCGCAAGTCCCGCAACGGCCTGCTCCTCAACCCCCAGAACTCCCAGGAGGGCGAGCTGTTCAGCATCCGCCTCCCCGCGAACACGGGCGGCGGCAGGCCGGGCGGCGGACTGCTCGTCTCGGGCGGGGCGTTCCGGCCGGTGCAGGGGGTGCTGCGGGGATGAGACGAGGCCGCTCGCCCTCGCGCCCGGCCCGGTGACGCGGCTGCGGGCGTGAGCCCCCGAGCCGTGCCGCCCCCGAGCCCGGCCCGTTGGCACGGGCTGCGGGACTTGGCCGCCGAGTCTCCCCGCACCCGGCCCCGCACCCGGCCCCGCACCCGGCCCCGTAACGCGCCGCAGGGGCGCCCACCCATGGTGGACGCCCCTGCGATGCTTGCCGATCCGGCCGTTGGGGTGCGGATCAGGTGGCGCGCTCGATGTTGTCGGCGTTGGTGGACGCGGACTTCTGCGCGTCGTGCAGCGTGTCGACCCACTTGGAGAACGTGCCCCGGGCGTCTTCCCAGTCCTTGCGGAACTGGTCGGCCTTGGGGCCCTTCCAGTAGCCGGTGCTGCCGGACGTCGACGAGTTCAGGTTGGTGATGATCGTCTGCAGGTCGCCCGCGCTGCGACCGAACAGCTTCGCCAGGTCCCTGAGTTCCTTGAGACTTGCACCGCGTTCCATTGCGTTCCTCTCCCCGTGTCACTGCTCACTGACTAAACAGAAAATACTTCTGTACCGGGCGACGGTATCGCACCTTCCGCATCACCTGTAAAGCCCCGGACAGCACCGTGAACGAGGGGGCAGGGGCCGCCCGAGCTCCGTCACGACGTGCGGCTATGCTGAATTGCCCTGTGACATCGGGGGAGGCTGCTATGGCAAATCCGGACATTCAAGAACTCAACCATCGTGCTGCGGAGTTGCGCTCGCTCGCCGATCACGTCGAGTCCCTGATGGACCAGCCACGGACCTACAGCACCAGCACCATGAAAACGTGGGCCGGGCCGAACGCCACGGACGTCCGAGGGAAGCTCAGCAGCTGGCGCACCACCTGTTCCACGGTGGCCGAGTCGCTGCGGACCGAGGCTCAGCAGGCCAGCCAGGATGCCAAGGACCTGCAGCACCCCAAGAAATGAACCGCGCGACCAGCCGGCCCCGGGGAGAATCGAGAGTCATGCCGTCGTTCGACAGTTCCCGCGCCCGCTTCAGGCTGGCCGACCGTCACATCGCAGTCTTCGCTCATCTGCTGGATGGTGAGACGCCGCCCGACGAGCTCTGGGAGAGTCTGCTGGAGCTCCAGCGGATCGGCATGGTCGGAAAAGAGGGCGAACTCGCGCCTCTGCTGCGTGACCTGCTCGGGGCGCTGGCCGACCCGGTAGTCGTGATCCAAGTGGAGATCACCGGAGAACACGGTCCGATCAACCACGGCGTGGTCGTCGGCCGGGACGCGGTCATCTCGCACGATGGGTGGCCCGGCGAGGAGGAGGCCGAGTACGTCTCCATCGAGCCGAGCACCTTGGTCTGGGAACTCGCCCGCAAGGTCAACCTGCACCGCGGGGAGCCGAAGGACACTCCCGTGACCGCGCGCATCGAGACGTCGATGGGCGCCCTCGATGCGGCGTTCGCCGCTCTCGAAGAGGCGGCCGGCGACGAGGGCGCGGCCCGTGTCCGGGCTCACGCCGCCCTGGCCGAGACGAGCGGCCTGGACTCCACCGAACTGGACCAGTTCCTCGAACTGGTCGTCTCGCTCAACTCCACCTGGCGCATCACCACCGCCTGGGACGGCAAGCACGAGGGAGAGCGCTCTGCCATGATCCGCTCCCTCGCTGTCTGGGACTGCGGCCCGCACGGCTACTGGGTCCGGGAACAGCCCGAAGAGCCCATCCTGCCCGGCCAGGTGACCCCGGACAGCCCCCTTGTCGTGGCGTGGACAACTCCCGGCACCATCTGGGAGCGCGTTGCCGACCTGCTCCCCGACGAGGAAGACCTGATCGACGCGCCCATACGGTGACGGGCGCCTGCTCGGCGCGGCGGCCCTCGGCGCCGCCCCGAATGAGAACGGAAGCGAGAG
Organism: Streptomyces sp. NPDC048416; assembly: GCF_043200435.1. Taxonomy (NCBI): domain Bacteria; kingdom Bacillati; phylum Actinomycetota; class Actinomycetes; order Kitasatosporales; family Streptomycetaceae; genus Streptomyces; species Streptomyces sp. NPDC048416. Next base: position 52,195 of record NZ_JBICXU010000040.1, on the reverse strand, counting down.
GCAATGGTGTTCGGCAGAAAAGCGGAGGCGGAGCCCCCGTCCTTCGAACCGGTGCACTGGGACAGTGTCAGCAAGTTCACGATCGGCACCGCGTCGCGGTCGACGACCCGTCGCGGTACCGTCCAGGGGCCGCTGGCGGTGCGGGTGGAGAAGCACGCCGGTGGCGTCGTCCATCTGGTCCCCAGCGCGTATGTGGCGCTCCCCGCATCCGAAAAGCCCTCGGCGGAGGCCGGCTTCCGGCTGTGCGAGGACGAAACCGGATCGCGCCTGCTGTGCTCCGTCACCCTGGACGCGGGAACGGAAGAGGACGGCTCGCGCCGCTACCGGCTCCACGACGGGCAGGGCCAGGAAGTGGGTTCCGTCTTCAGGGGCTCGGCCAGTCGACGTCTGGTCCAGCACGGCTGGTGGCTTGAACAGCCGGGGCACCCCGAGGTGGTGGCCCGTTATCACTGGGCCAAGGGGAGTGCCGGTCAGATCCTCGGCCGCACGGCCGGAAAGGCGCTCGGCAGTGTGGTGGGCTCGGTCATGGGGCTCGGCGCCGAGGGAGGCGACACCAGCGGGGCCCCCAAGCCCGTGACCTGGAAGTCCGGCGAGCAGGTGGCCATGACCTCGGCGCTCTCGGGCCACCTCAAGTGGTATTTGGCCCGGGCGAGTTGGCTGGACCGCCGACTGGCCTTCGCCCTCGCGGTGCTGCGCGAGTACTGAGCCGGAAGCAGGGTGGGAGCGGACGTCAGAACCAGTGCATGGGGTTGGCTTTCTTGGCCAGGCTCTTCGCCCCGTTCGCCAGACCCTTCGCCTTTTCCCCGGCCCAGTGCGCGGCCTTCTTGCCTCCGGCTTTGATCTCGTCCAAGTGCTCGATGACCTTCGCGCCACCGTAAATGATGCCGGTGCCCACCGCGAGGCCGATGGTGACGGGATTGGGAGCGATCATCGCCGCGGTCATGGAGGCGTTGAAACCGAGCTCCGCCACGTCGGCCACGTATCCGACGCCGTTTCGTTGGAAGGCCTTGACGGGGTTGCCCTGGGAGATGACGTTGGCCGCGCTCAGGCCGGTCGCGGCGACGCTGCCCACGATGCCGACGCCGCGCAGGAAACCGGCCGTCTTGGCGGCCGCCCCCAGACCCGCACGGAACGCCGAGGCCCCCCTGGTGGCGGTCGTCACCGTGTCGACACTGGTCGGCACGCTGTTCGCGAAGCGCTGCATGGTGCTTGCCTTGCTGAAGACCTTCACCAGGCTCGCGTTGCCGGCACGCGCCACCGCCTGCCCGGAGTGCGTGAAGCCGCCGTACGTCTTGGCGAACTCATCCGAACCGACGACGAAGTCGATGACTCCGTTGGCGCCGACGTGCTCCATCAGGGCGCTGGAGCGAAAGGCGTTCCATGCGTCGCCAAAGAGATCCCCGCGGACGCCGCCCGTGCCCGGGATGCTCGCTGCCCGCTGGTACAGCGAGCTGCGCGAGAGAAGGTTGCCGAGCTGGCCCGGCAGCCAGCTGCCGGGAGCGGAAAGGGAACGGATCTTCGGCGACCACTTGATGACTGCCGTGCCGCCCTTTTGGAGCCATGGGGTGTTCGAGGCCCGCATCGACGCGCCGACCCGTATTTTCCAGGCGCGGAAGACGCCCTGTTTCAAGGAGTTGCCGACCACGACCTTGGCCAGTGAGCCGCCCTGCAGCGTGACCACGGCGGTGGCTTTGGTGATGGAGCTCCAGTCACCGAACAGACCGAGCAGCGTGTTGACGGTCTGCTCGTGCGGCTGGAGGCCCGGGATCCGGGTGATGGCATGCGACTCCATCCGCTGGATCCAGTCGTTCAGGGACTCGTCCGGCTGCCGCTTGAATTCATAGGCGTGGGCATCGCCGCTGGCCGCGAGGGAGTTGGCGAGGAGGATCGCGTCGGGCGTGAGCAGATCACCCTCGTACTTCTTGAGGTCTTCGGCGCTGAACCCGGCCCAGCGCAGGCCCGCTTCGGGGTCGCCGTCATCCAGCCGCGCGATGGTGGCGCGCTTGCGCAGGTCGGGAGCTGTGTCCTTGAGCCAGGAACGCATCGGTCCGAGGCTGGACAGCTTGCTGGTGACACCGAGTCGTGAGGCTCTGGTGAAGGCCTCGTCCACTCTGTCCTGCACTCCGCCATGGCCGTCGATGAGCTTGGCGAGGCCTTCCAGATGCTCCGGGTTGACCGACCTCGTGTCCCCCATTGCCCCATCCCCCTCTGTCCCCGGACCGGCTCGGTCGGCACGGATTGCTGCCTTTTGGCCTGTTGCATGTGGGGTTGATGATACGGCGAGGCATCTGGAAGTACCGGGTGGATGCGAGAGGGGCCCGGCTCATGAGAGTGAACTCCGGTGGCAGTACGGCCAGTTGGGGCGCGGCGGCACGGAGCCCCGAGGTGACTCTCCCCTCGGGGGCGGGCACCCGACCGGGCCCGGTCGCGAGGCCGGCGCCGCACCGCCGCAAAGGGCCCTGCGCGGCGCCGATCGCGCTCAGCCTCCGCCGTGCGGGTTCATCTTCGCCTGGTCCTGGCGGGCTTTCTCCACGAGCCGGTTCTCCTCGGCGGGGAACGAGTCAAAGAGGGTCTTCAGCCGTTTCATGCGGCCGTCGTGGTCGGTGCGCCAGTTGTCGGCCTTCTTGCCTATCCAGGTCTTCGGCATCATGGACTCGACGTTCCTGATGGCCGTGCGGATCTCGCCCACGGCGGTCTCTATCGCGTTCATGTCCTTACGGCAGTTGTAATCCAGGCGGTCTTCCTGCGGTACGCCCATGTCATCTCCCCTGTCTCACTTGAAGGTGGCGCGGATCGCGAGGGCGGGCGTCGGCTTGTGTTCCGGATCGACCACGGAACCCAGGGCCAGTAGCTGGTCGCCGCTTCGCGCGAGGAACCAGGGCAGCTGGCACGGGTTGTCCAGCGCCGGATACTGCCCCGCCGGGCAGGATTTGGCTTCTTCGGAGCCCCGTGCCATGACGGTCAGGGCGCCGGCCGGGTCGATGTGCACGAGGTACACGAAGCCGGCCGGGCCCTTCTGCGGATCCTTCAGTACGCGGGCGTAGACCCCGCCGTCGCCGGCCTGGGTCATGCCCTCGAACGCCGTCTCGGAGAGAGGCGTGCCGGCTCCCGGCAGGGTGCCGTGCACCGTCACGGTCTTCGGCGCCTGGCCGGGGGCGAGCACGTGGAGGTCCGGGAGTCGGCCGTTGGTCGCGTAGACCGTTCCGTTCGCCGTCACGGTTGCGCGTGCACGTCCTTGTTCGGCCGGAAAGGCCAGGATCTCGTCCGCCTTGCCGTCCTTCACGGACCACACGCTGGAGTCTTCGGTGACGATGACAGTGCCGTCCGGGCGTACCCCGATCGGCTCGGGACGGGTGAACGGGTGCGTGGACGGGATGGGGGTCGCCGTACCCCCGGGACGGACTCGCGAGAGCCCGTCATTTCCGCCGGTCACCAGGGAGCCGTCCGGAGCGACGGCGAAGCCGGAGTCGGCGCTGCTCGTTGTGACCTTCGCGAACTGGCTGACCTTGCCGTCCGGCGTCATACGCAGAATGGGGATGTCCGGGGTTTTGAAGCCGTCCGCCAGAAACACATTCCCCTTTCCGTCCGAGGCGACATGGCCGCTCGTGATGGAGGAGGCGCGGTTGAGGTCGTACTCCGTGCTCACCTCGCTCAGCGCGAAAGCGGCCACCTTTCCGGTCTCTGCCACGGGGACTTTGGGACCGTTCTCGGTCTTGTCGGCCGAACAGGCACCCAAGAACAACACGAGCGCACCGGTCGTGGCGGCCGCGAGGGTTACTCGCGTGCGCGTCTTAATGACCATCAGGTGACACCTCGGCGTGGTCGAAGCCGCCGTAGAAGACGCTCTGGTATTGGCCCGCCGACGACGGCAGACGATTCCACCAGCCCTGGAAATCGATGTCATTACTGGCATTGGGGGAAATGGTTCCTGTCTGCGGGTCGTACCAGGACGCGCCCGTGGGCGGAGGGACCGCGCCCGACCTGATCAATCCCTGGGCAATCGAAGAGGTGAAGGCAACCTTCTGATCCTTCGCGCTGTCCACGTTCAGGGCGTCCTGCTTCGCGGCATTGTCCGTGGAGAAGGGATCCGTCTGGGGAGCGACGACCGTCCTTCCGATGAGCGCCAGGTTCTGGGAGTACTTGAGGCCCTTCTCGGCAATCTTCTGACTGAGCTTCGACGCCGCCTCGCCCAGCTTGGGGGCGGGCACGAAGCCGAACAGGCTTCCTGCGGTGTCGAGGATGATCTTGTTGGTCTTGTGCTCCTCGTCGATCTGCTGCGCGTCGGTGTAGCTCTCATTCACCTTCGCCTTCGTGAGCATTCCCGCGGTATCGCCGATGGCGGTCAGTGCCTTCGTCGGGTCCTTGCTTGCGGCTGCCGACGAGACCTTCTCGTGCAGTGCTACGTCGAACATCGCCGCCGCGCCCGGGTTGTTCTTGACGAACAACTGCATGACCTTGACCGTGTCCGCGTTGTTGCCGATCAGGCTGTGGTATTTGGCGGAGTAGCCGGCAGTCCCGCTCTTGGTGGACATCCCCGTGCCACCCAGATCGTCGGCCCAGGTAGCCGTGATGCCGGCCAGCGCGACCGCGGTGCCGTTGGGGTAATTTACGTAATTCGCCTTCTTGTAATGCTTGTCCGTACGGCTGTCGAAGAGGTCCTTCTGCTTCGCGGCCGCCGCGAGGATGTTGGCGGCGGCCACGCCCGACTCGTCGATGTGCCCCGGGGTCTGATCGGTGGCCGCCAGCGTGAGTACCTGGCGCACCCCGTCCGAATCGTCGAGTGTCACCGGGCCGGGCGTCTGCCACTGGTAGTCGACGAGGTCCGCGGCATAGCGCTGGCCGGAGTCGTTGTCGGCCAGCAGGTGCCGCGACGCGTCCGCGTTCTCTCCCAGGCGGTTGATGACGGCGAGTGCCGGGTCGTTGGCCCGGATGCCGTCGACGATGCTCTGGTTCTCGTCCGGTCCCTTGGAGAAGGAGGCGTAATCGGGGTCGAGGCCGAGGGAGTGGTACCAGCCGCCGTCGCCCTTGCCCACGTAACCGCCTGCCGAATACGGCGGCATCGCCGACGCGTAACCCGGCCGCATGGTCGGCTGCTTGCTCCGCCAGTCCAGCATCGCCCCGCCGACCTTGGTCAGCACGTCCGTGTCCCACTCGTTGCCCTTGGGCCCGTACTTGAAGAGCATGCCGACGGACCACATGTCGTCGCCGGGCGGGTTGGTGAGGGCCTTCGCGTACTCCGGGTTCGGGGGGATCTTGCCGGCCGACTGGAGCTTGAAGATGCGGTTGATGCCCGTGGCGTACTGGGCGACCAGGTTCTGCGAGTCCTTGCTGAGGACGTCACCGCCGTGGGTGCCGTCCTCCGTGTGCAGGGCGCGGGGGACGCGGGCCGCGTCGACGACGCCGCCCGCGTTGGCGAACGCGGCCAGGTAGGTGGGGTCGTCCTGGTGGTCGGCGAGGGAGCGGGCGATGGCCTCGATGTCCTCGCGGGAGCTCGCGCCCTTCGGGTCGTCCAGCGCCTTCTTGAGCGTGGCGGCCTCCTGCTTGGCCTCCTTGGCGCTCTGCGCGTTGACGTCCGTCATGTCCCACGGGATGTTGATGATGTCGCCGTCCGGAGTGCACATGCCGGACGCGTCGCCTTCGAGCAACAGGCTGCGAGCCAGATCGGCGCGCTTGGACATGCTGCGGGCGTCGTCGCCCACCGCCTGCGTCTGCTGACCCAGCAGGGACAGGTCGAGGCCGCTTTCCCAGGACGTGAAGTTCTTGCGGATCAAAGCCCCGTGTTTGGCGAGGGCGCCCTCCAAGTCCTGGAGGCGATCCGCGAGTTTGCGTACCCGCACCGGGTCGACGCCGACGTAATCCCCCATGGACGCAATGCCTTTCACTTCGCTCTTGTTACGACAGCGCGACGTCGCGGGGGCCGACTTCTGGACGATTCCAGCCTTGTCGGGCTCCCGAAAATTGCCGCGCGCGATGCGCCGCCGCCCGTGGGCCTTCGGCCTGCTGCACGATATGCGCTGCGACTCGGTGTCCGCCCCGACAGGCAACAGCCTGCCATCGTACGGTGTGAGCGGATTTACCCCGCTCCCTTTGGCAAACGAGGGTTCACCCTTGACCTTGTCGTGGCCGAGCCGCCCGCGAAGTCCAGAAACGCTCTCCAGTGACGTGTTCGTGACGCCTGTGCCTTTTTGTGCGCCCGCCCCGAGGGCGGTGGGCATCGCAGCGCCGCGGCTCGCCATGGCCGGATCTGCCCTGTCGGACGTGGTGCCGGGTCGCTGGCCGGAGCGCGTTCGGCAGGACGGTGCGGAGGTCGGCGGCGGGTGCGTCGGAGGTCGGGGCGGGTGTGTCGGAGGTCGGCCCCGGGCGGCTTCGCCGCTTGTGGGGGAGCCGGGCGTCCGATCCGGCCGTACGGATTGCATAGTGATAACAGGACGCGACGGCGAGGTCGCAAGGGTGCCTTTCCGTCCGGGTTGTGGCGGTGTTGGTGGGGCGCGTGATGTTCGCGATCTTTAACTCACCTTGAGGTGACTATGGGCTGCTGCTACGGTGCGATCATGTGATCTGACAGTGTGGTGACGGCTCCGCGAACCGCCCGAAGAGGGACGGGGCGGCCGGACCGGTTCAAGTCGTCGTGGCCTGAAGTGACTCGATTTCGGCCCTACGTGGACTATGGCCGGTTTTGTTCAACTCGACGCTGTCGCAAAAGAATGACCACGGGGAGAAGCGACGTGAAGGTCCAGGAGCGCGGCGGGGCGGGAACGCACCGGGGGGCGGCGCCCGGTCAGCCGGTCGGCGAGCGGCTTCCGGTGCCGCCGCGCGAACGCAAGCCCGCCCTCGCGGCCCTCGCCGTGCTGCTCATCCTGATCGGCGCGCTCGGAGCGACCGTTCTGGTGCTGCGGGCCGGTGACCGGGTCGAGGTCTACGAGCTCAAGAGTGACGTGGCCGCAGGCCGCGCCGTCACGAAGGGCGATCTCACCACGGTGATGGTGGCCGCGGACAACGGGGTCGACTACATCTCCCCGGATCAGTACGGCGCCCTGACCAAGCTCCGGGCCAAGTCCAACCTCTACACGGGCACCGTCCTCGTGGGCCAGATGTTCGCGCCGGACGGGGGCATCGAGGCGGGCAAGGCCGCCGTCGGCGTCTCGCTCAAGGAAGGCCAGTACCCGACCAACCTCAAGGACGGCGAGACGGTGGCCGTCTACCGGGTCGGCAACTCCGCCGGTTCCGGTGGTTCGAGTGGTTCGAGTGGTTCGAGCAAGGGAAGCGGATCGGGCGGCGCCGCCAACTCCGGGTCCACGAGCGGGAGTTCACCGCTGGTCGAGCGCGCGATCGTCAGCGACACCGGCACCCAGGACAAGTCCTTCGGCAGCGGCAACCTCGCCCTCACGCTCACCGTGAACACCGCCGACGCGGCCGCACTCGCCCAGGCCGCCTCCGCCGGCGAAGTCGCCGTGGTGCGCGTCGCGCCGGGCAACGGCTGAGTCGCGCGGCGACCCGGCGACGTAGCAGAGACAGAAGACGCGGAAGACATGGCGCTCATCGCACTCGCATCCGACAAGGGCTCTCCCGGTGCCACCACCGCGGCCCTGGCCCTGGCCGCCGTATGGCCCCGACGCGTGCTGCTCGCCGAGACGGACCCGGCGGGCGGCGACCTCGTGTACCGCTGCACGGCCACCAACGGCGGCCCCCTCAACCCGAACACCGGACTCCTCTCGCTGGCCGCGGCCGCCCGCCGCGGGCTCGCCGCCGACCAGCTGTGGGACCACGCCCAGCCGATGGCCGGCGGGCTCGAACTGCTCGTGGGACTCGGCGCCGCCGAGCAGGCGGCCGGTCTCGCCGGCAGCTGGCCGACGCTCGGCCGGGCCTTCGCCTCGCTCGGCGAATCGCCGCACGCGCCGGCCGACGTCATCGCCGACCTCGGCCGCATCAGCGGAGGTTCGCCCGCGATCGACCTGCTGCCGCACGCCACGCTCGCCCTGCTCGTGTCGCGTACCGAACCCGAACACCTCGCGCGCGTACGGGACCGGGCCGCGGCCCTGTCCGCGCAGCTCCACGGCAGCCCCCGCGGCAACGCGCTCGCCACCCCCTTCATCGGCGTGATCCTGGTCGCCGAGGCCGGCGCTTCGGTCAAACTCGCCCACCAGGTCAACGACATGCTGGTGGCCGGGCAGACCGGCGCCCGCGTCGTCGGCACCCTCGCGCACGACCCGTCCGGAGCCGCCCTGCTCGCCGGGCGCGGCCGCGGACGGCTGGACAAATCGCTGCTCATCCGCAGCGCGCGGAAGGTGTCCGCCGACCTGTACCAGCAGTTCGGCGCCGCCTGGGCCGGAGCCGGGGCCGGCCGATGAGCGTGGTCGACCACGCGCTGGTCAAACGGTTCCGCCAGGAGGCCGGTGACCGGATCGCCGAACAGCGACGCCTGGACCAGGTGCGCGGCGTGGCGGCGATGTCGGGCGAGGACGAGCGTCAGTACGCCCGCGCCGTCATCGCGCAGATACTGGAGGAGTACGCCCGTACGGAGATCAACTCCGGGCGCACTCCGCTCGACGCCGAGACCGAGGAGCAGTACGCCGCCGCCGTGCACGCGGCGCTCTTCGGCGTGGGCCGGCTCCAGCCGCTCCTCGACGACCCCGACGTCGAGAACATCGACATCAACGGGTGCGACCAGGTCTTCGTCGGATACGCGGACGGCCGCGAGGTCCGGGCGGACCCGGTCGCCGAGACCGACGAAGAGCTCATCGAGCTCATCCAGGTGCTCGGTGCCTACTCCGGTCTGTCCTCGCGCCCCTTCGACTCGGCCAACCCGCAGCTGGACCTGCGGCTGCCGGACGGTTCGCGTCTTTCGGCGGTCATGGAGGTCGCCCGCCGGCCCGCCCTGTCCATCCGCCGGGCCCGCATGGGCAAGGTCTTCATGGCGGACCTGGTGGGGAACGGCACGCTCACCCCGGAGGTCGCGCACTTCCTGGCCTGCGCGGTCAGGGCCCGCAAGAACATCATGATCGCGGGCGCCACCAACGCCGGAAAGACCACGCTCCTTCGGGCGCTCGCCAACGAGATACCGACGCAGGAACGCCTCATCACGGTCGAGCGGGCCCTGGAACTCGGCCTCGACCAGTTTCCCGAGCTCCACCCGAACGTCGTGGCGTTCGAGGAGCGGCTGCCCAACTCCGAGGGCCTCGGCATGATCCCGATGGCCGACCTGGTGCGCCGTTCGCTGCGTATGAACCCCTCGCGCGTCATCGTCGGTGAGGTTCTGGGCGACGAGATCGTGACCATGCTGAACGCCATGTCGCAGGGCAACGACGGCTCGCTCTCCACCATCCACGCCAACAGCTCCGCCGAGGTCTTCAACCGCATTTCGACGTACGCCCTGCAAGCGACCGAGCGGTTGCCCATCGAGGCCAGTCAGATGCTGATCGCGGGCGCGGTGAACTTCGTCGTCTTCGTGGAACGGCGCAACAACTACGAGAGCGGCGGCCGTCTCCAGCGCATGGTCACCTCGGTCCGCGAGGTGAACGGCTGCGACGGTCGCGTTCTGTCCAGCGAGGTCTTCGCCGAGACGTCGGACGGGCGGGTCGTCCCGCACGCCCCCGTCTCGTGCATCGAAGAGCTTGCCGTGCACGGTTACCGGCCTTCCGGGGCCTGGGGGTGAGTGGGGCCGTATGAACAGCATTCCCTCCATGGGAGGTCTCTTCGAGGCCCAGACGCTGTATGCGCTCGCGGCGGGCCTCGCGGTCGGCTGCGGGCTCGCCCTGCTCGTCGTCGCGATCCGCGGCGTCGAGGTGAAGGCGGGCGGCAGGAGCAGACGCAGCGAACGCGCCGGCGAGCTGGTGCAGTTCGTGGGCAAGCGCGGCTCGATCGCGGTGGGCGTCGCCCTGCTGGTGCTGCTGCTCACGCGGTGGACGGTGGCCGGCATCGCCACCGGCCTGCTCGTCTTCTTCTGGGACCGGCTCTTCGGCGGCGCGGCGCAGGAGAAGGCCGCGATGAAGCGCGTCGAGGCGCTGGCCGCCTGGACGGAGTCGCTGCGTGACACCATCGCGGGCGCGGTCGGCCTCGAACAGGCCATCCCCGCATCGGCGCGGGCCGCCGCCCCGGCGCTGCGACCCCATCTCGACGCGCTAGTCGACCGGCTGCGGGCCCGTACGCCGCTGCCCGACGCGCTCCAGTTGCTCGCCGACGAGATCGACGACGCGTCCGCCGACATCATCGTCGCGGCGCTGATCCTCAACGCGCGCCTGCGCGGCCCGGGTCTGCGCCAGGTGCTCGGGGCGCTCGCCAAGTCGGCCCGCGAGGAGATCGACATGCGTCACCGTGTGATGGCGCAGCGCTCCTCGACCCGGCGCAGCGTGCAGATCGTGGTCGCCGTGTCGATCGCGTTCGTGCTCGGACTCTCGGTCTTCAATCGTGACTTCGTCAAGCCCTACGACTCGACGGTCGGCCAGCTCGTACTCGCCTGCGTCTGCGGCCTGTTCGCGCTCGGCTTCTGGTGGCTGCGCAAGCTGTCGGTGATCGAGACCCCGGACCGCTTCCTGGTCCGGGACGAGCCGGAGCCCCGCTTCGTACGCCCCGACGCCCCCTCGGGCAGGCCCGGGAACCGGGACGCCGACGGACAGCGTCCTGTTACCGCTGGGGAGGGAGTGCGGTGACTGACATCATCACGGGACCGGTGCTGATCGGCGCGGTCCTCGGCCTCGGCATCTACGTACTGATCAGGGCGCTGACCCGGACCAGGCGTTCGGCGGTGTCGCAGGTCGCGCGGATCGACGCGATGCGCTCGTCCGGCAGTGTGTACACCCCGCAGCCCGAGGCGCACGGCTCCGGCCGGCTCTCGGGCGTGCGCGCGGGGATCGGCGCCCGGGTCGCCGAGCTGTACCTCAGGCAGGGCTGGGAGCAGCGCTCGATCCGCGCCGACCTCGCCGTCCTCGAACGCGGCTGGGAACGGTTCCTTGCGACCAAGGTGCTGCTCGGCATCGCGGGGCTGATCTTCGGCCCGCTGCTCTTCGTGATCGTCGCGCAGCTCGGCTTCGGCAGCAGCCCGATCATCCCGGTCTGGCTGGCCCTTCTGTGCGGGGCGGTCTTCTTCTTCCTGCCCGACCTCGAAATCCGTCGCGACGCCGCGGACAAACGCCGTGACCTGCGCCGGGTCATCGGCGCCTACCTCGACCTGGTGGCCATGAACCTGGCCGGCGGCCGAGGACTGCCCGAGGCGCTGATGGCAGCCGCCGAGGTCAGTGACGGCTGGGCGCTGCGCCGGCTGCGCAGCACCCTCGCGGACGCCCGGATCACGGGCACGAGCCAGTGGCTCGCGCTGGGCCGGCTCGGCGAGGAGCTGGGCGTCGAGGAGCTGAAGGACCTCTCCTCCTCGCTCTCCCTGGTCGCGGACGACGGCGCGAAGGTACGAGAGTCCCTGGCGTCCCGCGCCGAAACGATGCGGCATCGCGAGATGGCCGAGATCGAGGGAGCGGCGGGTGAGAAGTCCCAGTCGATGCTCGTCGCCCAGCTGCTGCTCTGCGCCGGCTTCCTGGTCTTCCTGATCTTCCCCGCCGCGATGCGCGTCTTCCAGGTCTGAGCGCGCACTCCCCCCACCGTCTGTCGAGAGGAAACGAACTCATCATGAACCGCCCGCAGTTGCGTCACCCGGCCATCGACTTCCTGGTCACCTTCCTCCAGGGCCGTATCCAGCGCGCCCGCTCCGGCGAGCTCGACCGCGGCGCGTCCGCGGTCGAGTGGGTCATCATCTCCGCGGTCGTCGTGGCGATCGTCGGCGTGGTGGCCGCGGTCATCAACTCGGCCCTCAAGGGCGGCGCCACCAAGGTCGGCGACTGCATCAAGGGCGCGAGCGCCGACAAGACCTGCTGAGACGCCGCTCCCTTGCGCACCAGACTCCGGGCTCTTGTACGCCGCCGGGTGGAGGCAGCCTCCACCCGCGGCGATTCCGGCATGACCGCGATCGAGTTCGTGCTGCTGACCCCGGTGCTGTTCTTCATGATCTTCGCGACCGTGCAGTTCGGCCTGTACTTCTTCGCGGATCACGTGGCCCAGGCCGCGGCCCAGGCCGGGGCCCGCAAGGCGCGCGCCATGGCCGACGAGCAGCCCGACGCCTGGCGCGGCGAGGCACGGGACCAGGCGTCCAGCTACATCGCCCAGCTCGGCCCGCAGCTCGTGCTCGCCCCCGACGTCCAGGCGGTCGAGCCCAAGGCGAACACGGTGGGCATCGAGATCACGGCCAAGGTGCCGACGGTCTTCCCCGGCCTGCACCTCACGGTGCACGCGGTGTCGCAGGGGCCGGTCGAACGTTTCGTACGCGAGGGGGCGAACTGATGGGCGCGCAGCCGGTACGCGGCGCGGCGCACCGCATCCGCGACGCCGTGCGCCGTCGGGCCGCGGCGGCGTCGGACCGGGGGCTTTCCACCATCGAGGTGGTCATCCTCGCCCCGGTGATGATCCTCTTCATTCTGGTCCTGGTGGCCTTCGGCCAGCTCGTCGACGGGCGGGGCGCGGTGGACAGCGCGGCCCGGGACGCGGCGCGGGCCGGCTCCATCCAGAAGGACCACGGCACGGCGCTCAGCGAGGCCGAGGCCGCGGCCAAGGCCGACCTGGCCGACGTCTGCTCCGGTCCGGTGAGCGTGCGCCAGACCAGTACGGGCTGGACCGACACCGAGTTCTTCACGGTCGAGGTCAGCTGCCGCATCCGGGGCCTCGCCATGCTCGGTCTCGACGTCCCCACGACGCTGACCGGCACGTCGACCTCGCCGCTCGACCCGTTCAAGAGGAAGACGGCATGAGCGCGCCACGAACCACCACCGGCCCGCGGACTCCCCACGCCTGGCCCCGGGCCCCGCACGCCTGGTTCCGGGCGCGGCGGGCCCGCCTCGACGACCGGGGGTCGGCTGCCGCCGCCGTCATCATCTTCGCGGTCCTCTTCCTCGGCCTCGCGGCGTTCGTCATCGACGGCGGCCTGTCCATCTCCAAGCGGGAGCGCGCCGCCGACATCGCCGAACAGGCGGCGCGGTACGCGGCCCAGGACATCGACAAGGAAGCCCTGTACGACGGCTCCGGCGCCGGTGCCCCCATCCGCTACCAGAACTGCGGCGCCCGCGTGAAGGCCTTCGCCCAGGCCTCGGGACTCTCCGACGCCGACGTCGCGGCGTCCGGCTGCCTGGGCGGCGACGCCCAACAGGTCCAGGTGGAGATCCAGTTGACGTACAAGCCCGTGTTCACCGGGTTCTTCTACGGCGGCGAGGTCGTGGTGCGCGGCCGGTCCGTGGCGAAGAACGAGGTGGGCTGAGATGCATCCCTTTTCTCTCACGGAGGTAGGACCCCCGATGCGTAACCACAGGACCACGACGGCCGCGGCTGCCCTGGCGGCAGCGGGCGCGCTTCTGCTCACCGGGTGCGGTGGGGGTTCGAAGGGGGGTGACTCGAAGAAGATCGCGGGCGCGGACTCCACGTCCTCGGCTTCCGCCACGCCGTCGGCCTCCGCGTCGGCCCCGGCGGATGCGGCGGACCGGCCGAAGATCGTGATGCCTGCGGACGTCAAGCATGTGTACGAGGGCGGCAAGACCGGCGACCCGGTCAAGGACGCCGTCCTGGCGGACAACGCGCAGAACCTCGAAGCCATCGATACGGCGATCACCGGGGACCAGGCGTCCACCGAGTCGGCTCTGAAGTACTACAACAAGGACAAGGCGCTGATCGCAGCCGCCGACTACATCAAGTCCTACTACGTGGAGAACCGGAGCTTCGCGGGGACGACGCGTTACTACCACCGCAACGTCACGGTAAGCGGTGAGTCGGCCGCCCTGAGCTACTGCGCTGACGCAACCCAGACCTATCCGAAGGACCGTAAGACCGGCAAGGTGGACCGATCCGTGCCCGGGTCGGCTTCCGATTACACCTTTTTCACGGAGCAACTGCAGAAGAACGACAAGGGCGTATGGCAGTCCGTCAACGTCACATCGGGACCTGGAGGGACGAAGTGCATGTGAGTGAACGCATCACGCTGCGCAGGTCGGTAGTCGTCGCGCTGTCCCTGGCCGTCACGGCAGTCCCGTCCACGGCATATGCGGGTGGCGGCAAGAACGGCAACGGCAGCCAGAGGGGAAGCGTCGCGGCCGGATCCGGCGACGGCAAGATCTCCGTCGAGACGAAGGTCGTCCCGAAACCCACGGGCGGAAGCAGCAAGGACGACTCCGGTACGAACGGCACGCTGACCTCGTCCGACAGCAACTGGACGCCGCCCGCCTGCTGGTACGAGCCCGCGTTCTCGCCGAAGGAGCTGGAGGCCACGGTCAAGGACCTGCGAACTCCTTCGGGTATCCCCCTCATCGGTGGACTCATCGACGGGGTCAAGGGGTTCGTTGCCGATGTGTATGACCTGCGCTACAAGAACGGGGAGTACAAGAACTACAACCTCGACCAAGAGGGCAAGGGGATGTTCTGGGCGGGGGTCGTGAACCCCAACCGCAAGGACGACCCGGCAGCGAACTCCTGCACGGACATGCCGTTCTGGGTGCCCAGCGGCACCACGCCGTCGAATCCCAAGGCGTTGAACCCCAAGACGCTCGCCGAGTACGCCTATGACGAGCTCGAACTGCCTCCCTCGAACGTCACCATGGCGCCCAGCGGCACATCGACGGTGAACCTGCCTACTTGGGTCTGGTCCACCGACGCCCGCTTCACCAAGAAGTCGGTGACCGCCAGTCTGCCCGGCTCGGGGCTGTCGGCGACCACCACCGCCGAACCGGTCTCGGTACGGATCGACCCGGGCACGACGGACGCCCAGCTCTACCCGGATGCCGGCGGCTGCACGATTCACCAGGGCCAGGTGGGCGAGCCGTTCGCGTCCGGCAAAGCGGGCCAGGATCCCCCGTGCGGGGTGAAGTACCTGCGGCCGGGGTCGTACACCCTCAAGGCCACCGTCACCTGGAAGATCACCTGGTCGAGCACCGACGGCCAGGGCGGAGCCCTGCCCGACGGTATTTACACGGGTAAGCCGCAACCTGTCACCGTCCAGGAAATCCAGTCCATCAACCGCTAGCCCCGCAGGGGGAGTCGGGGCCACAGGTCCCGGCCCCCGGCCGCCCGTTCCGACCCAGGCCCGGCCCGCAGGGCCCGCACTCACCTTCAGGAACCCACCCCATGGCACGCACCCCCTCCCGCGCGACGGGTCCGGCGAATCGGACGCCGCAGCCGTTGCCGCGTCGTCGTACGCCCGGTGACTTCGTCAAGGCGTTCCTCGCGTTCGTCGCGCTGCTCGGGCTCGTGGTGGGGGTGCCCGCGGCGCTCGCGTCGAGCGCGGGGTGGCCTCTGCCGCACCGGATGCCGTCGCTCGACATGGTGCAGCAGCAGATCTCCGTGAAGGTGTTCGTCAAGCTCCTCACGCTGATCGTGTGGCTGGCCTGGGCGCAGTTCACCGCCTGCGTGCTCGTGGAGGTCAAGGCCGCCGTGTCCGGGGTCGGGCTGCCCTCGCGCGTGCCGGGCGCAGGGCCCAGCCAGCTGCTCGCCCGTCAGCTCATCGCGGCGGTGCTGCTCATCACCGCTACCGCCGCGAGCCTCGCGCCAGGACTGAGCGGCGGCCAGCACGTCGAGAACACGCACAAGCCGACCGTCGCCGCGGCCCAGCAACTGCCGGGCCTGCACCAGGCCGCCACCGTCGCCGAGGCGATGAAGGAGCAGGCGGCCGCGCAGGCGAGCGCGGCGCTGGAACAGGGGCACGCCGGCGACGCCGAGGCGGGGGCCACCAAGTTCTACCGGATCCACCCGCCCGAGGGCCGCCACCACGACTCGCTGTGGGAGGTCGCGGAGCGCCACCTCGGGGACGGGCGCCGCTACCACGAGATCTACCAGCTCAACAAGGACCGGGTGCAGCCGGACGGCTCCAAGCTGTCCGAGGCCAGCCTGATCCGGCCCGGCTGGATCATGGAGATGCCGGCCGACGCGCACGGCGGGGACCTCGTCGAGATGCCCGCCCCCGCGCCCAAGGCGTCGCCCGCGCTCCAGCGGCAGATCGCCGAGTACGCCAAGTCGGGCGACCACGCCCGGCCCGCCGCCGAACAGGGCGGTGGGGCGCGGGCCGAGACGCCGGCCACCCCCAGCGCCGGACCCGAGCGGGAAGCCCCCTCCGCCCCCGCGCGGGAGCAGGCCCCGCAGGCCGGCGCCGAGTCCGCCACCGCGTCCTCGTCCTCGTCCTCGTCCGAGAGCGGGTTCGGGCTCGCGGACGCGCTCATCGGGGCGCCGCTGCTCGCCGCGGGCGTGCTGGGAGCGCTCGGCCGCCGGCGCCGGATGGCGCTGTGGCAGTCCGCGATGACGGCCGTCGCCGGACGGCGCGGCATGGAGCCTCCGGTGCCGACCGGCGCCGACGCCGATGTCCACGACGCCCTGCTGATCGGCGCCGACCCGGAGGCCGTGCGCTTCCTCGACCTCGCGCTGCGCGGGCTCGCCGCTTCCCTCGACGAGGCGGGCCGCCCGCTGCCCGTCGTGTACGCGGCCTGGTTCACGGCGACCGAGCTCCACCTGCAACTGGCCCAGCCGTCCGGCGAGCCGCCCGCCCCGTGGCGGGAGGGCCGGGACGCCACCCTGTGGCGCCTGGAGCGCACGGCCGGATCCGTCTACGACCACGTGACCCCGGAGACGGCGGCGGCGCCCTACCCAGGCCTCGTCAGCCTCGGCACGCTCGACGGCGCCCGGCTGCTCCTGAACCTCGAAGCCGCCCCCGGCCTCGTCTCCCTCAGCGGTCCCGGCGCGGCGCGGGCCGCCGTGCTCTCCTCGGTCGCCGCCGAACTCGCCACCAGCGGCTGGTCCGACCGCATGACCGTCACCCTCGTCGGCTTCGGCCGCGAACTGGGCGCCCTCGCCCCGACCAGGCTGCGCCACCTCGACTCCGTCGCGGTGCTCCTCGAAGACCTCGGCGCCGAGATCCAGCAGCGCCGCGCCGCGCTCGGCGCGGCGGGCCACGACTCCGTCCTCACCGGGCGCACCGGCCCCGCGCAGCACACCCGCTGGGCCCCGCACCTGGTGATGATCGCGGAGACCCCGAACGAGGCCGAGGCGGCCGCGCTGGCCGAACTGACCGCGGGCGCGGGCCGGTTGGGCATCGGCTGCCTGGTGGGCGTCGAAGGCGAAGGCCACCGCCTGGGCGCCGCCTGGGACCTGGAGGTGACCAAGGAGGGCATCCTGGCCGCCCCCCTGCTCGGCCTGGAACTCACCGCCCAACTGCTCCCGGCCGCGGTGCACGAGGCCGTCGTACGCCTCTTCGCCACGGCCGACGCGATGTCGGGCCCGGACGGCGACGACCCGGGCCCCGCGGCGCACGCCTTCCTCGTGGACATCACCGAACAGGGACGCCCCGCCGTCTACGCCCGGCTGGTCGGAACGTACGAGATCATCGGCCTCGAAGCGCCCGACGACGAGCGCAGCGCCCTGCTCCATGAGGCGTTGGCCCTGCTCCTCCTGCACCGCGAGGGCGTCCACCCGCTGGTGCTCGCCTCCGCGATGTGGCCGCGCGGGGTGACCGACGAGGTCCGCGACGCGCTGCTCGGCCGGCTCCGGGACTGGCTCGGCACCGACGAGGACGGCTCACCCCGGCTGCGTACGGACGCCGGCGGACGCCTCACCCTCGCCCCGTCGGTCGTCTCGGACCTCGACGTGCTGCGCTCGCTGCACTACGAGGCGACCGAGGGCCGGGGCGCCCGGCGTGCCTCGGTGCGCGAGCGGCTGCTCACCGACGCCCTCGGCCTGGTGCGCGGACCGCTCCTTGCCGACCGCGCCGCC
The DNA here is from genome assembly GCF_043200435.1 of Streptomyces sp. NPDC048416. Taxonomy (NCBI): domain Bacteria; kingdom Bacillati; phylum Actinomycetota; class Actinomycetes; order Kitasatosporales; family Streptomycetaceae; genus Streptomyces; species Streptomyces sp. NPDC048416. The sequence continues at coordinate 34,423 of NZ_JBICXU010000040.1, read as the reverse complement.
GGCCGCTACGGCTGGCTCGGCCACGAGATCATCGACACCCAACTGCCGCTCCTGGTCGCGGACGTGGCGCTCGCCCTCTGCGCCCACCACAGGGAACAGGACCGGCCGCAGAAGGCCATCGACGCGCTGCGCACCGCGCTCGCCAGCTCCCCGTCGGACGAGCGGCTGTGGAACGAACTGCTGCGGGCCACCCACGACACCGGTGACGAGAGCGCCCTGCGCGCGCTGGTCACCGAGCTCATCGGCCGAAGCGGCCCCCGCGGCCTGCCCCCGCGGACCGTCGCCCTCCTCGACGAACTGCTGCCGTCCTGGCGCGGCGACGCGGGCCCGGCAGCGGCGTCGGCCGGCTGACGGGCACCCTGGTCCAGTGAACGCGACACTGACCGCCGTGGCGGCCGGGTGGGGCGCGGGCGCGGGTTACCTGCTGCCGCGCCCCCTGCACCGGCTCTCCGTCGAACCCGACCAGCCCTGGCGCGCCACCTGCCCGGCCGGGCATCCGCTCGCCGGGTGGCTGGGCCGCGCGCGGTGCGGGGCCTGCGGCAGGAGTTACGGCCGCCCATCGGTTGCCGTGCTGGTCACCGCGCTCGTCTGCGCCGCGCTCGCCGCCACCACCGGGCCCCGCCCCGAACTGGCCGTCTGGCTGCTGCTCGCCCCGTTCGCGGTGCTGCTCTGTCTGGTCGACCTGTCCGTACGCAGGCTCCCCGACGTCCTCACCCTCCCGCTGGCCGGCGCCGCGGCCGCGCTGCTCGGGCTCGCCGCGCTCCTGCCCGGGCACGCCGGGTCCTGGCCCACCGCGCTCCTCGGCGGGCTCGCGCTCGGCGGCGGCTACTTCCTGCTGTTCCTGATCAACCCGGCAGGCATGGGCTTCGGCGACGTGAAGCTCGCGCTCGGCCTCGGTGTCGCGCTCGGCTGGTACGGCTGGCCGTGCCTGATGGGCGGCGCGCTCCTCGGCCTCGTCCTGGGCGCGCTGTACGGCATGGGGCTCGTCGTGCTGCGCCGGGCGAGCCGCAAGACGGCGTTCCCGCTCGGCCCGTTCCTGATCGCGGGCGCCTTCGGCGGGCTGCTGCTCGGCGCGGCCGCCGCCTAGGCGGGGTCGCGGCCCCCGATCAGCGCGGCAGGGGCGCTGGCGTACGCTGGATCGGTCCGCCCGTAACCCCTATGAAAGGGACACCTCCGGTGACTGAGAAGGCCGATCTTCAGTCCGTTCTCGACCGCGCCGCTGAGGGTGGGCGGATCACCCCCGAGGAAGCGCTCGACCTGTACCGCTCCGCGCCGCTGCACGCGCTCGGCGCCGCAGCCGACGCGGTGCGCCGCCGCCGGTACGCCGGTACCGAGCACATCGCGACGTACATCATCGAGCGGAACATCAACTACACGAACGTCTGCGTGACGGCGTGCAAGTTCTGCGCGTTCTACGCCGCTCCCAAGGACACCGCCAAGGGCTGGACGCGCGACCTCGACGACATCCTGCGCCGCTGCGCGGAGACCGTCGAGCTCGGCGGCACGCAGATCATGTTCCAGGGCGGGCACCACCCCGACTACGGCGTCGAGTACTACGAAGAGCACTTCGCGGCGATCAAGAAGGCCTACCCCCAGCTGGTCATCCACTCCCTCGGCGCCTCCGAGGTCGAGCACATGGCCCGCATCTCCAAGGTGAGCGTGGAGGAGGCCATCAGCCGCATCCACGCCGCCGGGCTCGACTCCTTCGCGGGCGCCGGCGCCGAGATCCTGCCGGAGCGGCCGCGCAAGGCGATCGCCCCGCTCAAGGAGTCCGGCGAGCGGTGGCTTGAGATCATGGAGACCGCGCACGGGCTCGGCGTCGAGTCGACGTCCACCATGCTCATGGGCACCGGCGAGACCAACGCCGAGCGCATCGAGCACCTGCGCATGATCCGCGACGTACAGGACCGTACGGGCGGCTTCCGCGCGTTCATCCCGTACACCTACCAGCCCGAGAACAACCACCTCAAGGGCCGCACCCAGGCGACCATCTTCGAATACATCCGCATGATCGCGATCGCCCGGATCTTCCTCGACAACGTCGCCCACATCCAGGGTTCCTGGCTGACCACGGGCAAGGAGGCCGGGCAGCTCACCCTGCACTACGGAGCGGACGACCTCGGCTCGATCATGCTGGAGGAGAACGTCGTCTCCTCCGCCGGTGCCAAGCACCGCTCCAACCTGCGCGAGATGATCGACATGATCCGCACGGCCGACCGCGTGCCCGCCCAGCGCTCGACCACCTACGAGCACCTGGTCGTGCACGACGACCCGGCCAACGACCCGGTCGACACGCGCGTGCAGTCGCACATCTCCTCCACCGCGATCGCGGGCGGCACCGCGCACCCGGAGCTCAAGCTCCTCGCCTCCAACTGAGGCTGTGATCCACGGGTGTTGACGCTCCACGCCGCCGAGCTGCTGCTGCCAGGGGACCGCGAGCCGGTCCCGGGCGGTGCGGTCCTGGTGGACGGCGACCGGATCGCGGCGATCGGGCGGTACGAGGACGTGGCGGCCGCGCACCCCGCGGCCCGCGTCCGCCGCTGGCCCGGTGTGCTCACGCCCGGCCTGCTCAATCGGCACGGCGCGGCGCTGCTTGAGCACACGTACTTCCCCGACGACACCTTCGAGGCCGACGAGCTCGGGACCGAACCGCTCACCGGCGCCGCGCTCGCCGCCCTCGCGCCGGGCGAGGCCCGCCGGGGCAACAGCGCGCGCCGCTGCACCCAGAAGCTCCTCGCGCACGGCGTGGTCGCGGTGACGGCCCGTCTCACCACCCCGGCGGTACGGACTGCCGTGCGGCGCGCGGGACTTGAGGTGCTGCCCGGTTCCGAGCCCACGGGCCCGGCCGCGCTCGACCCCCTCGCGGACGCCCTGCCCCGTGACGCCTTCCGCGGCACGCTCGCGGCGGGCGGCCCCGCCCGGTTCGCGGTGTTCGCGGTACGCGACGAGGTGGCTCTCGCGGAGGAGGGGGCGGGGGGGTGTGTCGCCACGGTGATTGGCGGGCGGCTGTTGCACCGCCGCGCTTAGCTCCGCGGCGGCTTCCCGCACGGGCCGCTCGCGCCGTTCCCCGCGCCCTTGAACCCCGTTTTCGTCTGCGGGCCGTGCTCGCGTCTCGCGCAGTTCCTCGCGCCCCTGTACGCCGGTTTTCGGGTGCGGGCCGTGCTCACTTCTTGCGCGATTCCTCGCGCCCCTGAACCCTGCTTACGGGGTGCGGGCCGTGCTCGCTTCTTGCGCAGTTCCCCGCGCCCCTGAGCCCCGCGTGCGTCTGAGGCCCGTGCTTGCTTCCCGCGCCGCTGTAACCCGCGTTCGTCTGCGGGCCGTGCTTGCGTCTCGCGCAGTTCCTCGCGCCCCTTGACTGCTCGGTGCCGGGCGGCACAGTCAGCCTGTCCGGCGTTTGAGGACGAGCGCCCTTCAGGCGCGAACGGGGTCTGGGGCGGAGCCCCAGGAGTCTGTACCTCAACCGGACTCTCACCCCCGGAGGGTTTCGGGAAGGGGCGGGGTGGGGCATCCCCCGGGGTCTGGGGCGGAGCCCCAGCAACCCCGCCGCTTTCGGGTGCGGACCGTGCTGGGGCACCCGCGCAGTTCCCCGCGCCCCCAGTAGGGCAGCCGGCACGCCGAGACGTCCCGCACCCCCTGCGGCGGAGCCGCGTAAAGGGCACACCCCCGCGTCCCCGTCCCTGGCGGTACTGGAGCCGGCCGGGATGCAAGGGCACAGCCCCGCGTCCCTCGGGGGCGTACGGGGGGCTCAGTCCTGCGACAGGGTCTTCGCGAAGGCGCCCGGGGCCTGGTCCACCCCGCTGCAACTGGCCTGCGCAACGGCCGAGTTGACGCCACCCCCGCACTGCTGGTCGCGGTACGACACCCACATCGACACCCGCCCGACCCCCTTCTCCCGGGCGAACGCCCGAACCTTCGCCGCGTCGTCCAACGAGAACGTCTCGCCCTTGACGTCGTTGACGCCGATCATCGGCGTGATCCCGAGCATCTGCCAGGCCGCCCGGTCGGACAGGCCGAGCACCTGCTTGAGCTGGGCCTGTGTGGCAGTCGCCGCCCGCACCGCGTAGTCGCCCATGTTCCCGCCGAACGACGTCCCGTAGTTCATCGCCATCGCGTTGACGGCCGAGACCACCACCCCGTGATCCTTGGCGGACTTCAGGAGCGCCGTCGCCTCGGGCGTCAGCCCCGTCGGCATCGCGGCGAGCGTGAACGTCACCTTGAGCCCCGCGCGCTGCTTCTGGAGCAGGGCTATGGCCTCGGCGCGCCGGGACAGGGCGGCCGGGTCGGTGAGAGCCGCGCCCTCGATGTCGAAGTCCGCCTCGGCGGAGCCGGCCGCGTCCAGCGCCGAGCCGTAGGCGGCGGCCAGCTGGTCCGGGGTGCGGCAGGTGAGCGCGAGTTCCTTGCCCGCCTGCCCGCCGAAGGACACCCGCACCGCGGCGCCCGACTTCTTCAGGGCGGCCACCCGGTCCTTGACGTCGCTGTCCACGATGGCGGTGTCGTCGTCCCACACCGGCCGGCAGGTGGTGCCGTGGGCGATGACGAAGGCCAGGTTGTAGACGGCCGGTGCGCCGACGGCGTCGTTCGGCACGGCGGTGGTGGCGCTGACGTAGGGCGAGTACGTGGTGTTCAGCGCGCCCGGCGCGGGATGCGACCCGGCCGTGGCGGGCGCGTCCGGCGTCGAGGAGCATCCCGCGCACAGCAGCGCGGCCAAGGCGCAGGCCCCGGCGATCGGCACTCTCAGGAAACTCCGCATGGTCGTGTGCACCCGCTCTCGTGTTTCCGCGCCCCCGTGGCACAGACCGCGCCCCCGTGGCACAGAAAGGAGAATGTACGTGCCCGCGCTGTGCCGGTGAGGGCCGGGCGCCCCGCTCACAGCCGTACTGCTTGAATGGGAAGCGTGACCCGCGCATCCCTGGACAAGCAGCCGCACGAAGTCGCCTCGATGTTCGACGACGTCGCGGCACACTACGACCTCACCAACGACGTGCTCTCCCTCGGCCAGACCAGACTGTGGCGCAAGGAGGTCGCGAAGGCGGTCGACGCACGGCCCGCGCAGAAGGTCCTCGACCTCGCGGCCGGGACGGCCACCTCCTCGCAGCCCTTCGCCGCGGCCGGCGCGTACACCGTGCCCTGCGACTTCTCGCTCGGGATGCTCAAGGTCGGCAAGGAGCGCCAGCCGCACATGCCGTTCACGGCGGGCGACGCCACGAAGCTGCCCTTCCGCGACGACACCTTCGACGCGGTGACCATCTCCTTCGGGCTGCGCAACGTCCAGGACACGGACGTCGCGCTGCGCGAGATGTACCGGGTCACCAAGCCGGGCGGGCGGGTCGTGATCTGTGAGTTCTCGCAGCCGACGTGGAAGCCTTTCCGGACGGTGTACACGGAGTACCTGATGCGGGCGCTGCCGCCCGTCGCGACGGCGGTGTCCTCCAACCCGGAGGCGTACGTCTACCTCGCGGAGTCCATCCGGGCATGGCCCGCCCAGGACGCGCTCGCGGCGCGGCTCCAGGGGGCGGGCTGGTCGAAGGTGGCGTGGCGGAACCTGACGGGCGGGGTCGTCGCCCTGCACCGGGGCTTCAAGGCGTAGCCGGGCCGAGCGACGGGATTTCGCGTCCCCGGGGTCCAACCGCGGGCCCCTACATCACCCCGGGGTGTTCAGGCGCCCAGCTCCATGCGGAAGCACAGCGCCTCCACCCCCGACACCGGGGACAGATACGTCGTGGACAGCGTCATGCCGAGGCGTTCCGTCACCGCCACCGAACGTCTGTTGCCGGGATGGACCATCGCCACCACGTGCGGGACACCGGCGGCGCGCACCCGGGCCACGGTCGCCCGCGCCGCCGCCGTCGCGTAGCCGCGCCCCCAGTGCGCGCGGCCCAGGCGCCAGCCGATCTCGATCTCGCCCGCCGGGCCCCACGCGCGCGGCCACGGCTGGGCGCCGGTGAAGCCGATGACCTCGTCGTCCTCGTCCAGCATCGTCCACAGGCAGAAGCCGAGTTCGGCGTCGTGCTTGCGTTGGCGCGCGGTCAACTCCTCATACACGGAGACCTCGGCCGAGCGGCCCCCGTGGAACTCCATCACCTCCGGGTCGCCGAACACCCGGTGCCAGGCGTACGCGTCCTCCTCCGTGGGCACGCGCAGCCGGACCACCGGCGGGGACTTCTCCGGTACGAGGGACTTCTCCGGTACGGAGGACTCGGGGGAGACAGAGCTCATGGCGTGGGCAACCCTTCGCGACGTCGATCAACGGCCACCCATAGACTGCACACGTCCTGTGCTTCTCGGCACGCAAATTCGAGTCTTCGGGAGATCCCGCTGTGACCGAGCCGCTCTCCGAACACACCGCGGACGTGATCGTCGTCGGCGCCGGTCCTGCCGGTTCGACGACCGCGTACTACCTGGCCAAGGCCGGACTCGACGTGCTGCTCCTGGAGAAGACCGCCTTCCCGCGCGAGAAGGTGTGCGGCGACGGACTGACCCCCCGCGCCACCAAGCAGCTCGTCTCGATGGGGATCGACATCTCCGAAGAGGCCGGCTGGCTGCGGAACAAGGGCCTGCGGATCATCGGTGGCGGCGTCCGGCTCCAGCTCGACTGGCCGGACCTCGCCTCGTACCCGGACTACGGACTCGTGCGCAAGCGCGACGACTTCGACGAGCAGCTGGCCCGCCAGGCGCAGAAGGCGGGCGCCCGCCTGTACGAGCGCTGCAACGTCGGCGCCCCGATCCTGGACGAGCGCACCGGCCGTATCACCGGCGTCAACGCCAAGCTCGGCGAGGAGAAGACCCCGGTCACCTTCCACGCCCCGCTCGTGGTCGCGGCCGACGGCAACTCCACCCGTCTCTCCCTCGCCATGGGCCTGCACCGCCGCGAGGACCGCCCGATGGGCGTGGCCGTACGCACGTACTTCACCTCCCCGCGCCACGACGACGACTACCTGGAGTCCTGGCTGGAACTGTGGGACCGACGCGGCCCGCAGGACCGCCTGCTGCCCGGTTACGGCTGGATCTTCGGCATGGGCGACGGCACGTCCAACGTCGGCCTCGGCATCCTCAACTCCTCCTCCGCCTTCCGCGAGCTCGACTGGCGCGAGATCCTGAAGGCGTGGTGCGCGTCCATGCCGGAGGACTGGGGTTACACCCCGGAGAACATGACCGGCCCGATCCGCGGCGCCGCCCTCCCCATGGCCTTCAACCGCCAGCCGCACTACACCAAGGGCCTGCTGCTGGTGGGTGACGCGGGCGGCCTGGTCAACCCGTTCAACGGCGAGGGCATCGCGTACGCCATGGAGTCGGGCCAGATCGCCGCGGACGTCATCGTGCAGGCCCACGCCCGCGCGACCCCCGCCCAGCGCGAACTGGCGCTGCACGCCTACCCGAAGATCCTCAAGGACACGTACGGCGGCTATTACACGCTGGGCCGCGCCTTCGTGAAGCTGATCGGCAACCCGAAGGTCATGAAGATCGCCACCCAACGCGGCCTCACGCACCCGCTGTTGATGAAGTTCACCCTGAAGATGCTGGCGAACCTGACGGATCCGACGGGCGGCGACGCGATGGGCCGCATCATCAACGGGCTCTCGAAGGTGGCCCCGAAGGCCTGATCACTCCACGGTGATGGTCGCCTGACCGTGGCTAAGGACCTGGTAGAGCGCAGGCCGCGATCACACTTCGGTGACTCCCGCTCACGGTTCGATGACACGGGACCACAGGTGTGGACCGCCAGTAGGTGAGGCGGTCGTGGGCGAGTCGGAAGGGGCTACAAGTCCCAGTGGCGGCCGGTGGGGATGTGCCATGCGCGCGCGGTTCCCCAGGGTTCGCGGGCGTATCCGAATCGGTCTTGGGAGGGTCGCCCGTGCTCGTTCCACCAAGCCCATGCGGCCTCGGCCTTCTGCCACAGGCCGGGGAGGCCACCGTGGGTCACGGTCGCGTCGCCGACGAAGGGTGTGCGGGCCCATGAACCGTCGGGCTGCTGGAGCTGGATGGACATGGTTCCGTCGTCGGCCGAGTGGTAGACGAGTTCGGCGTCGCGCAGTTCCAGCGCGAGGAGCAGCCGGAAGGGGTAGTTACTGCGGATGTCCGCTGCGGTGACGGTGGTGGCGCGGGTGGCGGTTTCGGGGGCGAGTGGGGCGCGGTCTCGGCGGGGGTAGGCGGTCGCTTCGCTGCGAGCGGGCATGAAGCGCCCGCCGGAAGCGGTGAAGTGTCCGAACGCGCGGTGATCGGCGTCGACGGAGAGGCGGACGAGACCGCCCTCGATGCCGAGGTCGAGGTCGGTGAGGATGATTCCGTCGGGGCGGGTCCGGTCGATCCAGGCGGGTGGGATGTGAGGGACTGAGCAGGTGGCGATGATGCGGTCGTACTCGATGCCGGTGGGGAAGCAGTCGCGTCCGTCGCCGTCGATGATCTGTGGCCTGTAGTTGATCTGGGCGAGTCGTTCCCGCGCGGTTGCGATGAGGGCGCGGTCGATGTCGATGGAGTGGACAAGGCCATCGCCGAGGCGGGCGCACAGGAGCGCGGCGTTGTAGCCGGTGCCGGTGCCGATTTCGAGGACTCGGTGGCCGTCTTCGATGGTGAGGTCTTCGAGCATGCCGGCCATGAGGCTCGGCAGGGTGCTGGACGAGGTGGGGAACCCGGTCCACGCATTGGTGTCGACCTGTTCGGCGGTGTTGGGGTCGAGTGCGGTGACGAGCGTGGTGTCGCGGTAGACCTGTGGCAGGCGGTCTTCGTGGATGCTGTGCTGCAAGCGCCACACCGTGATGCCGCGGTCGTTGGTCTCCTGCTCGTACCAGCGGGGGACGAAGACGTGACGGGGGACGGTGGCGAACGCTTCGGCCCAGGGCTCGGACCGAATGGCGCCCTTCGCCTTGAGCTCTTCGACGAGGTCCGCGAGGTGGGGGCGGGCGGCGTAGTGGGGGGTGGCGCTCATGGGGTGACTCCTAGGAGCTCGTCGGCGATTCCTTCGGCGATGGGGTGCCCGGTGTGGTGTTGTATCCAGTCCCATTGCCCGCAGGGGTTCGCTTCGAGGAACGTCCAGTCACCGGACGGCGAGACGATGAAGTCGAGTGCGGCGAAGCGGAGTTCGAGGCGCCGCATCAGGCGTTGCACCCGTTCGGCCACGGCTGGCGGAGTTTCGGTCTGTTGGTACGTGAGCGACTTGTAATCGCTGCGCCAGTCGATGTGTCCGGCCGCGGTGCCGGAGTGAACCTCCGCCGCGTACAGCCGCTCGCCCACGACGGTGAGGCGGACTTCGTGGGCCTTGTCCATCCAGGCTTGGAACAAGTGCGCTGTGGTGTCGATGCCGGTGAGGTCGTCGAGGTCGCTGTCGTTGAGGCGGTGGGTGTAGACCGTTTTGAGCTCGTCGCCCTCGATGAACACGGGGCTTGCGACCGGCTTGCAGATCAGTGGGCCGGGGATGTCGTCGGCAAAGGACCGGACTGCATCGGCGTTGTTCGTGATCAGGGTCGGGGGGATAGTGAGACCGCAGGTGCGGGCGGCGGCGAGCTGGAACGGTTTGTACTCGGCGCGGGACATGGCCGAGGGGTGGTTCACCCATCGGCAGTCCAGGGCGGTCAGGATGCCGCCGAAGCCGGCGCGAGCTTGGGCTGCGGCGAACCTGCGCTCGGGCCCGGACATGCCGGCGGCGAAGCGGAAGGGGTTGGGTGCGCGGAAGTAGCAGGCGCCCACATCTGCCAGGTCGACAGCACGTAGGGGCATGGCGAGTGCGCCGTGCCAGGCGTGCACGTTGTCGATCCGAGCGGCGAGGGAGGCGTCTTGGGGGAACTCGGCCGCGTCCATGCGGAACACGGTCGCTCCGCGTTCTTGCAGGGTCTTCACGACGCGGTCAGTGGGCCAGTCGTCGCGGGCGGCGATCACCAGAACCGTGGACATGGCGGCGTCAGTCCTTTGCACCCTCGTCGATCGGCGGCGGGTTGCTCGGGCTTCCGTCTGGCACGGTCGCGTTGTTGGTCTGCATGTACGGGAGCACGTCAGTGTCGACGCCGACCGAGATCTGCTGCTCTTCGTCGTACAGGGCTTCGGGGAGCGGTGTGACTTGGGTGGAGTCGGGGAGCGTGGCGTATCGCAGAATCCACGGTCGTGAGGCGGAGCCCGAGGGTTGTTCGGTGCTCTGTGGGATGCGGCCCCCTTCGGGGGCGAGCGGGAAGGCTGCGTGCGGGTGAGCGATGGGGTTCACGTGATCTTCCTCAAGGTCATTTGAACATCGCTGGATCGGGGCGGTCGTCGCACCAGTTGGGCGAGACGAGTGGCAAGTATCGAGCGGGGCGGATGTGCCACTCGGCGATCTCTCCGGTGCGGAGGGGGAGGGTGAACCCGATGCCCCGCCCCTGGCAGAGGACAGCCATCGCGGCGACATAGCCGCTGTCGGCCCAGTCGACCGCCCGGCGCGACTCGCGCGCGCTGACCGCGAAGACGTGCGCCGCCCGCAGCTCGCACCGCAGCGCGCGGACGGCGCGGAATGCCGTGGGCAGCATGGTGAGTCGGGCCGCGGTGGGCACGGGGGAGTGGGCGGTGGGGTAGCGGAGGGTTTCGTACCAGTACCCGAGGTGTGGGGAGGTGTCCGCCAAGCTGGGAGCGGACAGCCGCGTTGTGGTTGCGTTGGCGGGGCGCGGGTGAGGTGCTGGCATGGAGGGTGCCTCCCGATCCGGCGGCATGATTGCCCCGCTCCGGCGAGGAGTGGAGGCAGGATCAACCCGATGGTGCCTGCCTGCATCAGTCAGCAGGGCAGGCAAGTTGGGCCGCCGTGGGGACAGCCTCCCAGGGAGGACGGACACCAGAGCGGTACGCCGTGAAGGTAGCGGCGGGCAGCGTTCCAGGGCAAGACTGCACCGGTGCATGCATGCCGATTGGCATATGCCTGTGCTCCCAGCCCAGGTCAGGCCGGGGGCACGGGTGCGCGACGGGACTCCGCGCTATTTCACGAAGTGGTCGAACTCGCCATTCTTGACCCCTTCGAGGAAGGCCGCCAGGTTGGCCTTGGTGGTGATGATCTCGGCACCCGGCGTCAGGCTTTCGCGAACCCGGATCGTGCCCTCCTCGGCGCCGGCCTGGAGTTCGATGCAGTTCTCGCCACCGCCGCCGGAGGCGGTCGCCTTCTGCCAGTTGCTGGGTGTTGCGCTCATGCCTTGGGTTCTCACAGTTCTCGTGCGATGTGGTGGATGAGGTGCCGCGACTCGTCGGGGTCGAGCGAGGCGTGCTCGGCGATGTCGAGCAGAGCCCGGTACTTCTTCAGGTCGGCCTCCGCATCGAGGAAGCGGCCACCGAACGCGCTGTCGATCTGCACGGTGTCGAGTTGCGGTACAGGGCCGCTGGCGTACAGGACGGGCTGCGTCACCTCGATGAAGTCCTCGCTGGTGAAGGGGATGACGCGGACCACGACGCTCGGCCGGTGCGAGAACTCGACGAGGTGTTCAAGCTGGTCTCGGGCGACCTTCCGCCCTCCGAAACGCATGCGCAGCGCTGCCTCATGGATGATCGCCTCGAAGCGCGGTGGGTGGGGCCGATCAAAGATCGAGGCTCGTTTGATCCGGTGCTCGACGCGGGCTTCCACTTCGTCCGCAGGCAGCTTGGGAGTCACCCCGGAGAACAGGGCGGACGCGTACTCCCTGGTCTGGCCGGTGCCCGGCAGCGTGACGCTCTGCAGGGAACGCAGGCTCACCGCATGGTGTTCCAGCTCCGCAATGTCCAGGAAGCCAGGTGCAAGCATGCCCCGGTAGTCGTCCCACCAGTACTGCCCGCGATGCTCCTGGGCGATTCTGCACAACTCAGTGAGGAGCCGCTCGTCGTCGCATTGATAGAAGGAGGCGAGGCGCCTGATGCGTTCCTCGCTGACCCCGAGACGTCCCGCTTCGATGTGCGAGATCTTCGCCTGGTCGATCGACAGCAGACCGGCCGCTTCCCGAGCCAACTTGCCCGCTCGCTCGCGCAACTTCCGCAGCTCGGCGCCCAGTCGTGCCTGGCGTGCGGTCGGCGTGTCTCTCGGCGGCATGGGTCCCTTCCCCTTCTCTGCCCTGAGTGTGCCGGGTAACGGTGCCATGGGTCCACCGGGTGACACCAGGTGAGCGTTCTACTTGCACCGGTGCATGCATGCACCCTACGGTTCTGGCAGCGCCGCACCGCACGCCGGTAAGTCCGAAGTGCAGCCGCACGTACGCCAGTTGAGGCGTGCCCACCGTGCGGCCATCGCCACGCGTGGCGGGTGGCGCGCGCTACGACCGCGTTGGGAGAGACGCCATGACGCTCACGGCACCGACACCGCACGCCCCGCCTGAGATCGGCCCCGCCAGAACGCACCGGCTGACCACCGCGAACCGCAGAACCGCGGCGGCCGAGATGCGCGCGATAGTGGCCGCGCTGCTCCAGGTTGCCGGACACGGGTCACTCGTGGACTCCGCCAGGCTCTGCACGAGCGAGCTCGTGACCAATGTCCACCGGCACACGGAGAGCCGGCTCGTGCACGTCGAGGTCGTGCTGGGCGAGGACGAGGTGACGGTGCGCGTCTACGACGATCAGCCCCACCCGCTGCCCGTGCCGACCGGAGCGGATTCCGCCCACCGCGAGTGCGGGCGCGGCCTGCTGCTCGTCGATGGGCTGGCCGACGCATGGGGCACCTCGTACTACGGCGCACCGCGGGCGACCACGAAGGCCGTGTGGTTCCGCATGGTCAGGGGCGGGCGGGGGGCGTCGTGAGTGTCACGGAGACGGACGGATGAGCGCCGCCGAGCCGGAAGACCGGTCCCCCCGGGAGTGAGCCCGCCCCGCCACGCGTCAGCGCACCACCTCGAACACGTTCTTCTGCACCCCGTTCCCATACGCCTCGCTCTCCACCAGCCGCAGCCGCTGCGCATCCTTGTCCGCCGTGCTGAACAGGCGCTTGCCCGCGCCCAGCAGGAGGGGGAAGACCAGCAGGTGGTAACGGTCGATCAGGCCCGCGTCGGACAGGGCGTGGTTCAGGGCGGCACTGCCGTGCATGATGACCGGGCCGCCCTCGGTCTCCTTCAGGGCGGCGACCTCGTCGAGCGAGCGCAGGATCGTCGTGTCGCCCCAGTCCGGCACGAGGGCGTCCTGCGTGAGGGTGGTCGAGACGACGTACTTGGGCATCGCCTTGTAGCCGGCGAACTCCTCCATACCGGGCCACACCGGGCTGAACGCCTCGTAACTGGTGCGGCCGAGCAGCATCGCCGTGGCCTCCTCCTGCTCGCGGCTCTTGATCTCGAACGCCTCGGGGACGAACTCGATGTCCTTGAACGTCCATCCGGAGTTGCGGTAGCCCGGCTCACCGCCGGGTGCCTCCATCACGCCGTCGAGCGAGATGAACGCGGTGCTGATCAGGGTGCGCATCGGGAGCCTCGGTTTCTACGCGTGCGACGGGGGCTTGCACCGCATTCTGACCCCGGGTCACCGGGAAACTCATCGCGCGCCGCGCCCCCGCCCCGCTCAGCTGCGCCGCTCCACCTCGTCCGTCCACCGCACCGGGACCTCCCCGGCGAACCGGGACAGACCGGTGCGCAGTTCGTCCGGTGGGAGGCCGCGGCCCTGACAGCGCGCTATGTACTCGTGGCGCCTGCCGTCGTGCAACGTCACCCACACCGCGCGATGGTGCTCGTACCCCCCGGCGCTGCTCTGGTCGCCGTGCTCCCAGATCGCCACGGTGCCGACCTCGATCTCGCGCACCTGCGACCAGGGCGCGTCGAACCGGGAGGCCAGGTGTATCCCCGCCGGGTCCGCGCGGATGACCGGGCGCAGCGCCCCGTACACGCAGGCGATGACCAGGAACGCCCCGGCGCCGATGACGAACAGCGCGAAGCCCCAGCCGAAGGCGAGCTTCGACCAGTCGACGGGGCCCCGCCAGGGGCGGATGCCGGTGAGCATCCACAGGCCGAGCACCAGGAACACGATCCCGATCGCGGCGAACATGCCGAGTCCGTCGGCGTAGACCTCGTAAGGACTCGGTTCCGCGTCCCGCACCTGCTCGTCCATTCCCCCACCCCCTGGAGGAATGCTGCCCGGGAACAGGCAGAGTTCAACACATTCCGGGCATGCCGAAGGGCCGTCGCTCCCGAGCGGGGGAGTAACGGCCCTTGCAGGCGGTGCGGGTGCGGCTCAGAAGGCCGCTGGACGCCTCAGAGAACGCGGACGGCGCCCGAGGGGGAGTCCCAGTCCAGGCTGCGCTCGACGACGCCGGTGGACGGGTTCTGCGCGCCGACGAACTTGCCGCCGCCCACGTAGATCGCCACGTGGTACGCGGAGCCCTTGCCGCCCCAGTAAAGGATGTCGCCCGCCTGGAGGTTGGACAGCGACACATCGGTGCCGGCCGTCGACTGGTCCTGCGAGACGCGCGGCAGGTCGACGCCGACCTGGCGGTACGCGGCCTGCACGAGCCCCGAGCAGTCGTACGCGCTGGAGCCGGTGGCGCCGGAGACGTACGCCTTGCCGACCTGGGCCAGCGCGAAGTTCACGATGGCGGCGGCGGAGCCGGTGGCGTTGGACGCCTTGAACGACGTCGCGCCGGTGGACTTGGCCGACGTGGCCTTCAGCGTGGTGCGCTCGGCGGAGCGGGAGGCGCGCTCGGCGGCGTCGGCCTTCGCCTTGGCCTCCGCTTCGGCCTTCGCCTTGGCTTCGGCGGCCTTCTGCTCGGCGTCGGCCTTGGCCTGCTTGGCGTCCTTGGCGGCGGTGGACGCGGCGGCGTCCTGGGCGGCCTGGAGCTGGAGGTCGGCGGCAACTGCCTTGGTGGCCTGGGCGGAGGCGGCCGCGGTGGTCGCGAGGTCGCCCGTCAGCGTCGGCATCTCGATGGTCTCGGTGACCGGCTGAGCGGCGATGGCCGGGGCGGCCGCACCTGCCAGCGCGATGGTGCTGAGTACGCCACCGGCAACTCCGGCCCGGAGCGAGACCTTCGAGGCGCTGCGGCGGGGCTTCCGGTGGCTGGGTATGTGAGCGGTGTGGGACATGGGAATAACCGCTATCAGGGGTTCAGGGTTCCCTTCAAGAAACGTGTGCTGCGCCACAGTTGGCCCCGGAACGTGTGAATCCGCTTCACGACGGCGCTTATTGACGCCGTAACGGACAAACCTGGCAGCCGCGATCAGGGCTGTGATCATGCGTTTTCCATGAAACGCCCGAATTGCCCGGCGCTTACCATCCCCTCACGTCGATGGCCAAGCCCCGTTGATTGCACGACCGTTGGTGTGTGACGCAGGTCACAGTGTGAGGGGCCCCGGCCGATGGGAAGACGCGGGCGGCTCTCGTGAACGGGTGCACGCGTCCACCCCGGAGGGCCGAAGTCGCCCTCAGGGGTGAGCGGCGGCCGCTTATCACTGATGGTGCGCATCTCGCCAATTTGCCTGTAGCGCACATCGCTTGATAATGCCAGACCGCCGACGACCAGCGGTAACAGCGCCGGATGTCACGTCTCGTGATCACTCAGGCGCTTCGCGTATGAAGATCACCGCTCATCCGACTTCATGATCCTTCGTCAGGTGGTGGAGATCACAAAGGCGTTGGCGTACCCCGTGTCGCAGATCACAGACCGGCGGGCATAAGATGCGGGGCAGTCGGGCTTGTGAACTGCCTCACATGTACGCGATCTTCGCGCGGTACAGCGCGACGACGAGGCGGTTCGCGGGGCCCGCTGTGCGGTCCAACGGTCAAGGACGACTGGAAGGAGCGAGGAGCGTGAATGCCTACGCGCCCATCCTCGTGCTCGGCGCCCTCGGGGCAGGGTTTGCGATCTTTTCCGTGGTCATGGCCACGCTAATCGGCCCAAAAAGGTACAACCGGGCGAAACTTGAGGCGTACGAGTGCGGCATCGAACCCACTCCCACGCCGGCCGGCGGCGGTCGCTTCCCGATCAAGTACTACCTGACGGCGATGCTCTTCATCGTCTTCGACATCGAGATCGTCTTCCTCTACCCCTGGGCGGTCACCTTCGACGCCCTGGGGCTTTTCGGGCTCGTGGAGATGCTGCTCTTCGTGCTCACCGTCTTCGTCGCCTACGCGTATGTGTGGCGGCGCGGCGGCCTGGAATGGGACTGAGGGGCTGAGGGGCACTTATGGGACTCGAAGAGAAACTGCCAAGCGGCTTCGTACTGAGCACGGTTGAGCAGGCCGCGGGCTGGGTGCGCAAGGCGTCCGTCTTCCCCGCCACCTTCGGCCTCGCCTGCTGCGCCATCGAGATGATGACGACGGGCGCGGGCCGTTACGACCTGGCCCGCTTCGGCATGGAGGTCTTCCGCGGCTCCCCGCGCCAGGCCGACCTGATGATCGTGGCCGGCCGGGTCAGCCAGAAGATGGCGCCGGTCCTGCGGCAGGTCTACGACCAGATGCCCAACCCCAAGTGGGTCATCTCCATGGGCGTGTGCGCCTCGTCGGGCGGAATGTTCAACAATTACGCGATTGTTCAGGGCGTTGACCACATTGTTCCGGTTGATATCTACCTGCCCGGTTGCCCACCCCGGCCCGAGATGCTGATCGACGCGATCCTCAAGCTCCACCAGAAGATCCAGAGCTCCAAGCTCGGGGTCAACCAGGTGGAAGCGGCCCGCGAGGCGGAGGAGGCCGCGCTCAAGGCGCTCCCCACCATCGAGATGAAGGGGCTGCTGCGGTGAGCTCTCCTGATACGCCCGGCACCCCGGAACAGAGCGGTGTGCCCGCCCCGCGCGAGAACACCGGCGACGTCATCGGCGTACGCAAGGGCATGTTCGGGGCCGCCGACGGCGGTGACACCAGCGGCTACGGCGGCGTCATCAAGACCGTCACCCTGCCCGGCGCCACCTCGCGGCCCTACGGCGGCTGGTTCGACGAGGTCGCCGACGAACTCGAAGGCGCCCTTGAGGAGCAGGACCTGCTCCCCGAGAACGCGATCGAGAAGACGGTCGTCGACCGCGGCGAGCTCACCTTCCACATCGCGCGCGAGCACCTGGTGCGCGTCGCCCGCACCCTGCGCGACGACCCGGCCCTGCGCTTCGAGCTCTGCACGGGCGTGAGCGGCGTCCACTTCCTCGGAGACAAGGGCCGCGAGCTGCACGCCGTCTACCACCTGCGCTCCCTCACCCACGGCCGGCTCATCCGGCTCGAAGTGAGCGCCCCGGACAGCGACCCGCACGTGCCCTCGCTCGTCGAGGTCTATCCGACCAACGACTGGCACGAGCGCGAGACCTACGACTTCTTCGGTCTCGTCTTCGACGGCCACCCGGCCCTCACCCGGATCATGATGCCGGACGACTGGCAGGGCTTCCCGCAGCGCAAGGACTACCCCCTCGGCGGCATCGCGGTCGAGTACAAGGGCGCCCAGATCCCGGCTCCGGACCAGCGGAGGTCGTACACCTGATGACCACTTCACCTTCGTCTCCCCGCGAGACGACCGAGGGGACTGTATATACGGTCACCGGCGGCGACTGGGACGACGTCGTCCAGTCCGCCGCCAAGGCCGACGACGAGCGCATCGTCGTCAACATGGGCCCCCAGCACCCCTCCACGCACGGCGTGCTCCGGCTGATCCTGGAGATCGAGGGCGAGACCGTCACCGAGGCCCGCTGCGGAATCGGTTACCTGCACACCGGAATCGAGAAGAACCTCGAATTCCGCACCTGGACGCAGGGCACCACCTTCGTCACGCGCATGGACTACCTGACGCCGTTCTTCAACGAGACGGCGTACTGCCTCGGCGTCGAGAAGCTGCTCGGCATCACCGACCAGATCCCCGACCGGGCCTCGGTCATCCGCGTGCTGCTCATGGAGCTCAACCGGCTCTCCTCGCACCTGGTCTGCATCGCCACCGGCGGCATGGAACTCGGTGCGACCACGATCATGATCTACGGCTTCCGTGACCGTGAACTCATTCTCGACCTCTACGAGCTGATCACCGGCCTGCGCATGAACCACGCGTTCATCCGCCCCGGCGGCCTCGCCCAGGACCTGCCCCCCGGCGCGATGGACCAGCTCCGCGCATTCGTGAAGACCATGAAGAAGAACCTGCCGGAGTACGACAAGCTCGCCACCGGCAACCCCATCTTCAAGGCCCGCATGCAGGACGTCGGCTACCTCGACCTCACCGGCTGCATGGCGCTCGGCGCCACCGGCCCGATCCTGCGCTCGGCCGGCCTGCCGCACGACCTGCGCAAGACCGACCCGTACTGCGGCTACGAGAGCTACGAGTTCGACGTGCCGACCGCCGACAGCTGCGACTCCTACGGCCGCTTCCTGGTCCGCCTCGAAGAGATGCGCCAGTCGCTCAGGATCGTCGAGCAGTGCCTGGACCGGCTCGCGCCGGGCCCGGTCATGGTCGAGGACAAGAAGATCGCCTGGCCCGCGCAGCTCGCGCTCGGCCCGGACGGGCTCGGCAACTCGCTCGACCACATCAAGAAGATCATGGGCACCTCGATGGAGTCCCTGATCCACCACTTCAAGCTGGTGACCGAGGGCTTCCGCGTCCCCGCCGGGCAGACCTACGTGGCCGTCGAGTCACCCAAGGGCGAACTCGGCGTGCACGTCGTCTCCGACGGCGGCACCCGCCCCTACCGGGTCCACTTCCGCGACCCGTCCTTCACCAATCTCCAGGCCATGGCGGCGATGTGCGAGGGCGGCCAGGTCGCCGACGTCATCGTCGCCGTCGCGTCCATCGACCCCGTGATGGGAGGCGTCGACCGGTGACCGACATCCACTTGGGCATGCCGCAACTGCCCGCGCCCGACTACCCGGCCGATGTACGCGCCCGGCTCGAAGCGGACGGCAAGGAGATCGTCGCCCGCTACCCCGACAGCCGCTCCGCACTGCTGCCGCTGCTCCACCTCGTCCAGGCGGAGGAAGGATACGTCTCGCGCACCGGCATGGCCTTCTGCGCGGACCTCCTGGAGCTGACCACGGCCGAGGTCACCGCCGTCGCCACCTTCTACTCCATGTACCGGCGGGGGCCCTCGGGCGAGTACCAGGTCGGTGTCTGCACCAACACGCTCTGCGCGGTGATGGGCGGCGACGCCATCTTCGAGGAGCTGAAGCGGCACCTGGACGTCGGCAACAACGGGACGACCGACGACGGCAAGGTGACGCTCGAACACATCGAGTGCAACGCCGCCTGCGACTTCGCGCCCGTCGTGATGGTCAACTGGGAGTTCTTCGACAACCAGACCCCCGAGAGCGCCAAACGGCTCGTCGACGACCTGCGCGCGGGCCGCGAGGTGGAGCCCACCCGGGGCGCGCCGCTGTGCACGTACAAGGAGACCGCGCGCATCCTGGCCGGCTTCCCCGACGAGCGCCCCGGCGCGGTCGCCGCCACCGGTGGCGCGGGGCCCGCGTCGCTGGCCGGACTCCGGCTCGCCAAGGGCGAGGTGGCCGGCGCACGCGTGGTGCACCCGCGGGGCGAGGGACCCAAGGACGCGCCACAGCCCGGCGCCCAGCACATGAGCTCGCACGACGCACCGCAGCAGACCTCAGCGTCCGACCCGGCGCACCCCGCCGGTCCCGCCGCCGAGGAGGGGGAGTGATGACCTTGGCCACCGGGATCGAAGGAAACGGGAACGGGAGCAGCCCGGAAAAGCTCCTGGTCCCCGTCCTCTCCGCCTTCTGGGACGAGCCCGAAGCGTGGACGCTGGACACCTACCGGCGCCACGACGGATACGAGGGCCTGCGCAAGGCGCTCGCGATGACCCCGGACGACCTCATCGCGTACGTCAAGGACTCCGGTCTGCGCGGCCGCGGCGGCGCCGGCTTCCCCACCGGGATGAAGTGGCAGTTCATCCCGCAGGGCGACGGCAAACCGCACTACCTGGTCGTCAACGCCGACGAATCGGAGCCCGGGACCTGCAAGGACATCCCGCTCCTGTTCGCCAACCCGCACTCCCTCATCGAGGGCATCGTGATCGCCTGCTACGCGATCCGCTCCTCGCACGCCTTCATCTATCTGCGCGGCGAAGTCGTCCCCGTACTGCGGCGGCTGCACGAGGCCGTGCGCGAGGCGTACGAGGCGGGGTTCCTGGGCGAGGACATCCTCGGCAGCGGTCTGAACCTCGACGTCACCGTGCACGCCGGCGCCGGCGCGTACATCTGCGGCGAGGAGACCGCGCTCCTGGACTCCCTCGAAGGCAGGCGCGGCCAGCCCCGGCTGCGCCCCCCCTTCCCCGCGGTCGCCGGTCTGTACGCGTGCCCCACTGTGGTGAACAACGTCGAATCCATCGCGTCGGTTCCCGCGATCCTGAACCGGGGCAAGGACTGGTTCAAGTCGATGGGCAGCGAGAAGTCCCCCGGCTTCACGCTGTATTCGCTCAGCGGGCACGTCACGAGCCCCGGCCAGTACGAGGCGCCGCTCGGCATCACCCTGCGCCAGCTGCTCGACATGAGCGGCGGGATGCGCAAGGGCCACCGCCTCAAGTTCTGGACGCCGGGCGGCTCCTCGACCCCGATGTTCACCGACGAGCACCTGGATGTGCCGCTGGACTACGAGGGCGTGGGCGCCGCCGGTTCGATGCTCGGCACCAAGGCGCTCCAGTGCTTCGACGAGACCACCTGCGTGGTGCGGGCGGTCACCCGCTGGACGGAGTTCTACGCCCACGAGTCCTGCGGCAAGTGCACCCCCTGCCGTGAAGGGACGTACTGGCTCGTCCAGTTGCTCCGCGACATCGAGGCCGGCAAGGGAGCCATGGGCGACCTCGACAAGCTGAACGACATCGCCGACAACATCAACGGCAAGTCGTTCTGCGCGCTCGGCGACGGCGCGGCCTCGCCGATCTTCTCCTCGCTCAAGTACTTCCGCGACGAGTACGAGCAGCACATCACGGGCAAGGGCTGCCCCTTCGACCCCGCCAGGTCCACCGCCTGGGCGGACGACAGCACGGAGGTGAACGCATGACTGTGACGACGAGTAGCGCTTCCTCCGGGGGCGGCGAGGCGGCCGGGCCGTCGAAGGCCGCCGAAGAAACAGTCTCGCTGACCATCGACGGCATCGGCATCAGTGTCCCCAAGGGCACCCTGGTGATCCGCGCCGCCGAACAGCTCGGCATCGAGATCCCGCGGTTCTGTGACCACCCCCTGCTCGACCCGGCCGGCGCCTGCCGCCAGTGCATCGTCGAGGTCGAGGGCCAGCGCAAGCCGATGGCGTCCTGCACCATCACGTGCACCGACGGCATGGTGGTCAAGTCCCAGCTCTCCTCGCCGGTCGCAGAGAAGGCACAGCGCGGCGTGATGGAACTCCTGCTCATCAACCACCCGTTGGACTGCCCGGTCTGCGACAAGGGCGGCGAATGCCCCTTGCAGAACCAGGCGATGCAGGTCGGCGACACGGACTCGCGCTTCGAAGGCAAGAAGCGCACCTATGAGAAGCCGGTCCCGATCTCCACCCAGGTGCTCCTGGACCGCGAGCGCTGTGTGCTGTGCGCGCGCTGCACCCGCTTCTCCAACCAGATCGCCGGCGACCCGATGATCGAGCTGATCGAGCGGGGCGCGCTCCAGCAGGTCGGCACCGGCGAGGGCGACCCGTTCGAGTCGTACTTCTCCGGCAACACCATCCAGATCTGCCCCGTCGGCGCGCTGACCTCGGCCGCGTACCGCTTCCGCTCCCGCCCCTTCGACCTGGTGTCGTCGCCCTCGGTGTGCGAGCACTGCGCGGGCGGCTGCGCGACCCGCACCGACCACCGGCGCGGCAAGGTCATGCGGCGCCTGGCGGCCGAGGACCCCGAGGTCAACGAGGAGTGGGTCTGCGACAAGGGCAGGTTCGCCTTCCGGTACGCGCAGAAGCCGGACCGTCTGACCACGCCGCTGGTGCGCACCGCGGACGGCGTACTCGAACCGGCGAGCTGGCCCGAGGCGCTGGATGCGGCCGCCGCCGGACTCGCGGCCGCGCGCGGCCGGGCGGGGGTGCTCACCGGAGGCCGGCTGACCGTCGAGGACGCGTACGCCTACGCCAAGTTCGCGCGTGTCGTCCTGGACACCAACGACGTCGACTTCCGGGCCCGTGTGCACTCCGCCGAGGAAGCCGACTTCCTGGCGGCCAGGGTCGCGGGGCGCGGCCGGGACCTCGACGGGCGGGGCGCGACCTACGCCGTCCTTGAGGGGGCGCCGGCCGTCCTGCTCGTCGGCTTCGAGTCCGAGGAGGAGGCGCCGGGCGTCTTCCTGCGGCTGCGCAAGGCCTGGCGCAAGCACGGCCAGCGCACCTTCTCGCTCGCCACCCACATGACCCGCGGCCTCGCCAAGGCGGGCGGCACCCTGCTGCCGGCCGCGCCCGGTACCGAGACCGAATGGCTCGACGCGCTCTCGGGCGGCGTCGGCCTCGACGCGGACGGCGCGAAGGCGGCCGAGGCGCTGCGCTTGGAGGGCGCCGTCCTCATCGTCGGCGAGCGCCTGGCGGGCGTGCCCGGCGCGCTGACCGCCGCGGTACGCGCGGCCGCGGCGACCGGCGCCGAACTGGTGTGGATCCCGCGCCGTGCCGGTGAGCGCGGCGCCGTGGAGGCGGGCGCGATCCCGTCGCTGCTGCCCGGCGGCCGCCCGGCCACCGACCCCCGCGCCCGCGACGAGGTGGCCACCGCCTGGGGCGTGCGCGAACTCCCGCACCGCTACGGGCGCGACACCGGCCAGATCATCGAGGCCGCGGCCACCCGCGAGCTGGCCGCGCTGCTCGTCGCGGGCGTCGACCCGGCCGACCTGCCGGACCCGGCGCGCGCCCGCCAGGCCCTCGAAGAGGCCTTCGTGGTCTCGCTCGAACTGCGGCCCGGCGAGGTCACCGCCCACGCCGACGTGGTGTTCCCGGTCGCCGCGGTCGCCGAGAAGCCCGGCACCTTCCTCAACTGGGAAGGCAGGGCACGCCTTTTCGAGGCCGCCCTGAAGCCCGAGCAGCTGACCCGCACCCCCTCGCCCACCGACGCGCGCGTGCTGCACATGCTGGCCGACGCGCTCGCCGACACCGGTGGCGCCCTGGGACACGGCCACTTCGCCCTGCCCGATCTGCGCGCCGTACGGAACGAGATGACACGGCTCGGCACCTGGGACGGGCCGCGCGCGAGCGAACCGTTGGAGCCGGCGCACGTGCTGCCCCGGCCCGCCGAGGGCGAGGCCGTCCTCGCCGGTCACCGGATGCTGCTCGACCGGGGCAGCCTCCAGGAGGGCGACGAGGCGCTGGCCGGCACCCGGCACGCGTCCGTGGCCCGCCTCTCGGCGGCCACCGCGGCCGAGTCCGGCGTCAAGGACGGTGACCTCCTCGCCGTCACCGGCCCGGCCGGCAGCATCCAACTCCCGCTCCAGGTCAGCGAGATGCCCGACCGGGTGGTATGGCTGCCGCTGAACTCCGTCGGCGCCGGAGTCGTCGCCGACACCGGCGCGGTCCCCGGACAGGTCGTCCGCATCGGACCGGCCGTTACGGATGCCCCCTCGGAGGTGGTGGAGGCGTGATCACGCTCGCTGCGGAGGACCTGTCCCTGTTCGGCCGCGACCCCTGGTGGCTCGTCGTCGTCAAGGCCGTCTTCTGCTTCGCGTTCCTGATGGTGACCGTGCTGTTCTCCATCGTGTGGGAGCGCAAGGTCGTCGCCTGGATGCAGCTGCGCATCGGCCCCAACCGGCACGGCCCCTGGGGCATGCTCCAGTCGCTCGCCGACGGCATCAAGCTGATGCTGAAGGAAGACGTCATCGTCAAGCGGGCCGACAAGGTCGTCTACGTCCTGGCCCCGGTCATCGCCGCGATCCCGGCGTTCATGGCGATCGCCGTGATCCCGTTCGGGCCCGCGGGCAACGAGGTGTCGGTCTTCGGCCACCGCACCACGATGCAGCTCACCGACCTGCCGATCGCCATGCTGTACGTCCTGGCCGTGGCGTCGGTCGGCATCTACGGCATCGTGCTCGCGGGCTGGTCGTCCGGGTCCACGTATCCGCTCCTCGGCGGCCTGCGCTCCTGCGCGCAGATGATCTCCTACGAGATCGCCATGGGCGCGGCCTTCGCCTCGGTCTTCCTCTACTCCGGGTCGATGTCGACCTCGAAGATCGTGGAGGCGCAGGGCGACCGCTGGTACATCGTGCTGCTGCCGGTCTCGTTCATCATCTACATCGTCACGATGGTCGGCGAGACCAACCGGGCCCCGTTCGACATGCCGGAGTCCGAGGGCGACCTGGTCGGCGGCTTCAACACCGAGTACTCGTCCATCAAGTTCGCGATGTTCATGCTCGCCGAGTACGTCAACATGGTCACCGTCTCGGCCGTCGCGACCACCCTCTTCCTCGGCGGCTGGCGGGCGCCCTGGCCCATCAGCACGTTCTGGGAGGGCGCGAACCACGGCTGGTGGCCGATGCTCTGGTTCGTCATCAAGGTCCAGCTGCTGCTGTTCTTCTTCATCTGGCTGCGCGGCACGCTGCCCCGGGTCCGCTACGACCAGCTGATGAAGCTGGGGTGGAAGGTGCTCATCCCGGTGTCGGTGGTCTGGCTGATGCTGGTCGCGACCGTGCGGGCGCTGCGCAACGAGGGGTACGACTTCTCGAAGATCGTGCTGTACGTCGGCGCCCCCGTCATCGCGGTGCTGCTGCTCTCCTTCGTCGTGGACGTCTTCCGGAGCAAGAAGGACGGGGCGGACGAGGAGGCGAAGACGCCACCCGCCGCCTTCGACCCGATGGCCGGGGGATTCCCGGTGCCGCCGCTGCCCGGACAGACCCTTCCGCCCGTACCCCGCCGACGGCCGGCCTGGGGGTCCCCCCGTGCGAGCGAAGCCGAGCGTGGGGGAGGGCGCGAGTTGATTGTCAGTGGTGGGGCGGATACCCAGAGTGACGGAGAAGGAAGGGAGGGCGACGGTGTCTGACACGCCATCCGACAAGTCGGTGAGCAGGAAGCCGGGCAAGCCCGGAGAGCCGGCGGGACCGCAGGAACAGCAGGACACGTTCCTCAACCCCGTGGCCGGCTTCGGTGTGACCTTCAAGGCCATGTTCAAGAAGCGGCTGACCGAGCAGTATCCGGAACAGCAGAAGGTCACCGCGCCGCGCTTCCACGGCCGCCACCAGCTCAACCGGCACCCCGACGGCCTGGAGAAGTGCGTCGGCTGCGAGCTGTGCGCCTGGGCCTGTCCCGCCGACGCCATCTATGTGGAGGGCGCCGACAACACGGACGAGGAGCGCTACTCGCCGGGCGAGCGCTACGGCCGCGTCTACCAGATCAATTACGCGCGCTGCATCCTGTGCGGCCTGTGCATCGAGGCATGCCCCACCCGGGCGCTGACGATGACCAACGAGTTCGAACTGGCCGACTCCTCGCGCGAGAACCTGATCTACACCAAGGAGCAGCTGCTCGCCGGGCTCGACGACACCATGGTCGACAGCCCGCACGCGATCCACCCGGGCATGGACGAGCAGGACTACTACCTGGGCCTGGTCACCGAGGCGGCGCCCGGCACCGTCCGGCAAGTCGCGCTCAGCAAGGGGGAGCGGCCCCAGGAGGCGGCCTCCACCTTCGGTGCGGACGAGCCCGCGTCCGGCAAGGTGGTGGGGGCATGAGCGCGCCCGCCGTCGCGCTGGCCGTCGCGGCCTCGGGCACCTCCACCGGCGAGGCCTTCCAGTTCTGGGTGCTCGGCACGGTCGCCGTGATCGGCGCCCTGTGCACGATCCTCATGAAGAAGGCCGTGCACAGCGCGCTCTGCCTCGCCGGGACCATGATCATCCTCGCGGTCTTCTACCTCGCCAACGGGGCGTACTTCCTGGGCATCGTCCAGATCGTCGTCTACACCGGCGCGATCATGATGCTGTTCCTGTTCGTCGTCATGCTGGTCGGTGTCACCGCCGCCGACTCGCTGAAGGAGACCATCAAGGGCCAGCGCTGGTGGGCCGCGGCCTGCGGGCTCGGCTTCGGGGTGCTCCTGATCGCCGGCCTCGCCAACGCCTCGCTGAAGAGCTTCAACGGGCTCGGCCAGGCCAACGCCAACGGAAACGTCGAGGGGCTCGCCACCCTCATCTTCACCAAGTACGTCTTCGCCTTCGAAATCACCGGCGCCCTGCTGATCACCTCGGCGGTCGGCGCGATGGTGCTCACCCACCGGGAGCGCACCGAACGCGCCAAGACCCAGCGGGAGATGTCCGAGGAGCGCGTACGCGGCAGGCACCTGCCCCCGCTGCCCGCCCCCGGCGTCTACGCCCGGCACAACGCGGTCGACGTCGCGGGCCTGCTCCCCGACGGCACCCCCTCCGAGCTCACCGTCAACCAGACGCTCCGCGGCCGCGGCCAGATCCGTGACGTGTCCAGTCAGTCGCTCGCCGACCTCAAGGCACTGGAGCAGCGCTCCGAGGACCGGCTCGGCCGGGACCACGACTCCCAGCGCGGCCGTGACACCGGCCGCGACCACGACCTCGGGCGCGACCAAGAGGAGGCCACCAAGTGAATCCGGTCAACTACCTCTATCTGGCAGCCCTGTTGTTCACCATCGGCGCCGCCGGCGTGCTCATCAGGCGCAACGCGATCGTGGTCTTCATGTGCGTCGAGCTGATGCTCAACGCCTGCAACCTCGCGTTCGTCTGCTTCTCCCGGCTGCACGGCAACCTCGACGGCCAGATCATCGCGTTCTTCACGATGGTCGTCGCCGCCGCGGAGGTCGTCGTCGGCCTCGCGATCATCGTGTCGCTCTTCCGTTCCCGCCACTCGGCCTCGGTCGACGACGCCAGCCTGATGAAGCTGTAAGGGGTCGCTGGAACCGTGGGAAATACAGAGAACCTCATCGCGCTGCTCATCGCGGCGCCTCTGCTCGGAGCGGCCGTCCTGCTGTGCGGCGGCCGGCGCCTGGACAAGGCCGGCCACTGGCTCGCCACCCTGCTCGCGGCCGCGTCGTTCGTCATCGGCGCGGTCCTCTTCTTCGCCATGCTGGGCCGCTCGGCCGAGCACCGGACAGTGACCCAGCACCTGTTCAGCTGGGTGCCGGTCGAAGGCTTCCAGGCCAACGTCGGCTTCCAGCTCGACCAGTTGTCGATGACCTTCGTCCTGCTGATCACCGGTGTGGGCACCTTGATCCACATCTACTCGATCGGCTACATGGAGCACGACGAGAACCGCCGGCGCTTCTTCGGCTACCTCAACCTGTTCCTCGCGGCGATGCTCCTGCTGGTCCTCGCCGACAACTACCTGCTCCTGTACGTCGGCTGGGAAGGCGTGGGCCTCGCGTCCTACCTGCTCATCGGCTTCTGGCAGCACAAGCCCAGCGCGGCGACCGCCGCCAAGAAGGCCTTCCTGGTCAACCGGGTCGGCGACATGGGTCTGTCCATCGCCATCATGGTGATGTTCACGACGTTCGGGTCGTTCGCCTTCTCCACGGTCCTCGGCGGGACGGCGAACGCGAGCTCGGGCCGCAACACCGCCATCGGTCTGATGCTGCTGCTCGCGGCGTGCGGCAAGTCGGCGCAGGTGCCGCTCCAGTCCTGGCTGGGCGACGCGATGGAGGGCCCGACCCCGGTCTCGGCCCTGATCCACGCGGCGACCATGGTGACCGCGGGCGTCTACCTGATCACCCGCTCCGGCGCGGTCTTCAACGCGGTGCCCGACGTCCAGACGGTCGTCGTGGTCGTCGGCGCCGTCACGCTCCTGTTCGGTGCGATCGTCGGTTGCGCCAAGGACGACATCAAGAAGGCCCTCGCGGGCTCCACGATGTCGCAGATCGGCTACATGATCCTGGCCACCGGCCTCGGCCCGATCGGCTACGCCTTCGCGATCATGCACCTGGTGACGCACGGCTTCTTCAAGGCCGGGCTCTTCCTCGGTGCCGGCTCCGTCATGCACGGCATGAACGACGAGGTCGACATGCGCAAGTACGGCGGCCTGCGGAAGTACATGCCGGTCACCTTCGCCACCTTCGGCCTCGGCTACCTGGCGATCATCGGCTTCCCGGGCCTGTCCGGGTTCTTCTCCAAGGACAAGATCATCGAGGCGTCGTTCGCCAAGGGCGGCACCGAGGGCTGGATCCTCGGCGCGGTCACCCTGCTCGGCGCCGCGATCACCGCGTACTACATGACGCGCGTGATGGTGATGACCTTCTTCGGCGAGGAGCGCTGGAAGAACACCAAGACCGCGTCACCGGCCGAGCCCGACGTGGAGCCCGCCGCCGAGACGCACGGCACCCACGCCGAACCGCACCCGCACGAGTCCCCGAAGACCATGACGATCCCCATGATCGTGCTCGCCTTCGGCTCGGTCTTCGCCGGTGGCATCTTCGGCATCGGCGACCGCTTCGTGAAGTGGCTGGAGCCGGTCACGTCCTTCGACCACGGCGACTCGCCGGTCGGCCAGTGGACCGTCACCGCCGCCACCGTCGTCTGCCTGCTCATCGGGGTGGGCCTCGCGATCGTCCAGTACGGCCGGGGGTCCGTACCGGCGCTCGCCCCCCGCGGCTCGCTGCTCACCCGGGCCGCCCGCCGCGACCTGCTCCAGGACGACTTCAACCATGTGGTCCTGGTCCGCGGCGGCGAACACCTCACCCGCTCGCTCGTCTACCTCGACCACAGCCTGGTCGACGGAGTCGTCAATGGAACCGCCGCCTCGGTCGGCGGGCTCTCCGGCCGCCTGCGCAAGCTGCAGAACGGCTTCGCCCGCAGTTACGCGGTCTCGATGTTCGGAGGTGCTGTGGTGATCATCGCCGCGACTCTGCTGATGAGGGCGGTGTAACACGATGTCCTTCCCCCTCCTCACCGCGACGGCCGCCCTGCCGGCGCTCGGCGCGGTCGCGACCGCGGCCGTCCCCGCCGCCCGGCGGACCGCCGCCAAGTGGCTGGCCCTGCTGGTCTCGGCCGGCACCCTGGTGCTCGCCGCGATCCAGCTCGTACGGTTCGAACCGGGCGGCGCGCGCTACCAGTTGACCGAGTCGCACGCCTGGATCAAGGACTTCGGCGTCCGCTACGAACTGGGCGTCGACGGCATCGGGGTGGCCCTGATCGGGCTCACCGCGCTGCTCATCCCGTTCATCATCGCGGCCGGCTGGCACGACGCCGACCCGCTGGAGACCCACGCTGAGCCCAATAGCAGCTTCGCTGCGGGCCGCTGGCGGCCGACCCAGGGCTTCTTCGCCCTGATCCTCGCCGTCGAGGCGATGGTGGTGCTCTCCTTCGAGGCCACCGACGTCTTCGTCTTCTACATCCTGTTCGAAGCCATGCTCATCCCGATGTACTTCCTCATCGGCGGCTTCGGCGACCGGGCCCACGCGGGGGGCGACGAGGCGGCGGCGACCCAACGCTCGTACGCGGCCGTCAAGTTCCTGCTCTACAACCTGGTCGGCGGGCTCATCATGCTGGCCGCGGTCATCGGCCTGTACGTGGTGGCCGGCTCGTTCTCGCTGGACGAGATCGCCGCGGCCCGCGCCAGTGGCTCGCTCCACATGGCGACCGGCACCGAGCGGCTGCTGTTCCTCGGCTTCTTCTTCGCCTTCGCGGTGAAGGCCCCGCTGTGGCCGCTGCACACCTGGCTGCCCAACGCGATGGGCGAGTCGACCGCGCCGGTCGCGGTGCTCATCACCGCGGTCGTCGACAAGGTCGGCACCTTCGCGATGCTGCGCTTCTGCCTCCAGCTCTTCCCGGAGGCCAGCAAGTGGGCGACGCCCGTGATCGTGGTTCTCGCGGTGATCAGCATCATCTACGGGGCGCTGCTCGCCGTCGGCCAACGCGACATCAAGCGCCTGGTGGCGTACGCGTCGATCTCGCACTTCGGCTTCATCATCATGGGCATCTTCGCGATGACCAGCCAGGGCCAGTCCGGCGCCACGCTGTACATGGTCAACCATGGCATCTCGACGGCGGCGCTGATGCTGGTGGCCGGCTTCCTGATCTCGCGGCGCGGCTCCCGGCTCATCTCGGACTACGGCGGCGTCCAGAAGGTCGCGCCGGTCTTGGCCGGCACCTTCCTGATCGGCGGCCTCGCCACCCTGTCGCTGCCGGGCCTGGCGCCCTTCGTGAGTGAATTCCTGGTCCTGGTCGGCACGTTCAGCCGCTACCCGGTGGCCGGTGTGGTCGCCACCCTCGGCATCGTCCTCGCGGCGCTGTACGTCCTCGTCCTCTACCAGCGGACGATGACGGGGCCGGTCAAGGCCGAGGTGCAGGGCATGCCGGACCTCAAAGTCCGGGAACTGCTCGTGGTGGCCCCGCTGATCGCGCTGCTGATCTTCCTCGGCGTCTACCCGAAGCCGCTGACGGACATCGTCAACCCGGCGGTGCAACACACCATGTCGGACGTACACAAGAAGGACCCCAACCCTGCGGTGGAGGCGGCCAAGTGAGCTCATCAGCTGTCCACAGCCTGTGGACCACGGCGGCCCAGGGAAAGCTGGACAAGATCCCCACACCGCACATCGAGTACGCCCAGCTCGCGCCCACGCTGATCGTGGTGGGTGCGGCGGTCGTCGGCGTCCTGGTGGAGGCCTTCGTCCCGCGCCGCAGCCGCTACTACGTGCAGGTGTTCCTCTCGGTGGTCGCGCTCGCCGCCGCCTTTGCGGCAGTGGTCGGCCTCGCGGCCGGCGGCTACGGCACGACCAAGGCGCACATCGCGGCCATGGGCGCGGTCGCCGTCGACGGCCCCGCGCTCTTCCTCCAGGGCACGATCCTGCTGGCCTCCATCGTCGCGGTCTTCACCTTCGCCGAGCGCCGCCTCGACCCCGAGGCGCACGGCAGCCGGGTGGACTCCTTCGCCGCGCAGGCGGCCTCGGTGCCGGGCAGCGACAGCGAGAAGGCCGCGTTCAAGGCCGGTTTCACCACCACGGAGGTCTTCCCGCTGGCGCTGTTCGCGGTCTCCGGAATGCTGGTGTTCCCGGCGGCGAACGACCTGCTGACCCTGTTCGTGGCCCTGGAAGTCTTCTCGCTCCCCCTCTACCTGCTGTGCGCGCTCGCCCGCCGCAAGCGGCTCCTGTCGCAGGAAGCGGCGGTCAAGTACTTCCTGCTCGGCGCCTTCTCGTCGGCCTTCCTGCTCTTCGGCATCGCGCTCCTGTACGGCTACGCGGGCTCCGTCTCGTACGCCACGATCGCCGACGTCGTCAGCGGCTCGGTCCAGAACGTCGACCCGGCGCTCGCCGGCACCATGGGCAACGACGCGCTGCTGCTCATCGGCGGCGCGATGATCCTGATGGGCCTGCTGTTCAAGGTCGGCGCGGTGCCGTTCCACATGTGGGCCCCGGACGTCTACCAGGGCGCCCCGACCCCGGTGACGGGCTTCATGGCGGCCGCCACCAAGGTCGCCGCCTTCGGCGCGCTGCTGCGTCTGCTGTACGTGGTGCTGCCCGGCATGAGCTGGGACTGGCGGCCGGTCATGTGGGGCGTCGCGATCATCACGATGCTGGGCGGCGCGGTCGTGGCGATCACCCAGACCGACATCAAGAGGCTCCTGGCCTACTCCTCGATCGCGCACGCCGGGTTCATCCTGGCCGGTGTCATCGCCACCAACGCCGACGGCATCTCGTCGGTCCTCTTCTACCTGGGGGCGTACTCCTTCGTGACGATCGGCGCGTTCGCCGTGGTCACGCTGGTACGGGACGCGGGCGGCGAGGCGACCCACCTGTCCAAGTGGGCGGGGCTCGGCCGGCGCTCGCCGCTGGTCGCGGCGGTCTTCGCGGTCTTCCTGCTCGCCTTCGCGGGGATCCCGCTGACCTCCGGGTTCTCCGGGAAGTTCGCCGTGTTCAAGGCGGCGGCGGAGGGCGGGGCCGGGGCGCTGGTCGTGGTCGGTGTGATCTCCTCCGCTGTCGCGGCGTTCTTCTACATCCGGGTGATCGTGCTGATGTTCTTCAGCGAGCCGAAGGCGGACGGGCCGACGGTGGCGGTGCCGTCGCCGCTGACCATGACGACGATCGGGGTGGGGGTCGCGGTCACCCTGGTGCTGGGTGTGGCGCCGCAGTACTTCCTTGACCTTGCGCAGCACGCGAGCGTGTTTGCGAGGTAGGTGGCTTTTGCGGGGCCCCGGCGTGCACCAATGCCGGGGCCCCGCCCCATACCCCGCCCCGCACCTGAACGGCCCTCGTCCTCAATCGCCGGACGGGCTGAGGTGGCCCCCACGGGCCGGTGTGGGGCAGCCGAGCGGGCTGGGAATGTGCATGCTGCCCGGGACCGGTTCCGCCGGGGGCGCGGGGAACTGCGCGAGAGGCGGGCACGGTCCGCAGGCGAGAGCGGGACGCCGGACGGGCTGAGGTGGCCCCCATGGGCCGGTGTCGGGCAGCCGGGCGGGCTGAGGATGTGCGTGCTGCTCGGCACCGGGCCGGGCAGGGGCGTGGGCCGGGGTTGTGGATAACTCGGGGGGGTGTTTGTGGGGGCGCCTATCGTTGCTGGGGTGAACGGTGACGGACCAGTGCGGGGGACAGAGCGATGAGCGCAACCGGCGGAACGCAGATCGTGGAGACGGAGAGCGAGGCCCTGCGAACGCTCCACCGCGTCTTCGGCTACGACACCTTCCGCGGCGCCCAGGGCGACATCATCGAGCACGTCGTGGCCGGCGGCGACGCCCTCGTGCTCATGCCCACCGGCGGCGGCAAATCGCTCTGCTATCAAATCCCCGCCCTCGTCCGCCCCGGCACCGGCGTCGTCGTCTCTCCGCTCATCGCCCTGATGCAGGACCAGGTGGACGCCCTGCGGGCGCTCGGCGTGCGCGCCGGGTTCATCAACTCCACGCAGGATTTCGACCAGCGCCGCACCGTCGAGGCCGAGCTCCTTGCCGGGGAGCTCGACCTGCTCTACCTGGCGCCCGAACGGCTCCGCGTGGAAGCCACCCTCGACCTGCTCTCCCGAGCCAAGATCTCCGTCTTCGCCATCGACGAGGCGCACTGCGTCGCCCAGTGGGGCCACGACTTCCGCCCCGACTACCTCGCCCTGTCCCTGCTCGGCGAGCGCTGGCCGGACGTACCGCGCATCGCGCTCACGGCGACCGCCACGGACGCGACCCACCAGGAGATCACCCAGCGCCTGGTGATGCCGGACGCCCGGCACTTCGTGGCGAGCTTCGACCGGCCCAACATCCAGTACCGGATCGTGTCCAAGAGCGACCCGAAGAAGCAGCTCCTCAGCTTCCTCAAGGAGGAGCACGACGGCGACGCGGGCATCGTCTACTGCCTCTCACGTGCCTCCGTGGAGAAGACCGCGCAGTACCTCAGTGACAATGGCGTCCGGGCCGTCCCGTACCACGCGGGGCTCGACGCCGGGACGCGCGCGGTCAACCAGTCCCGCTTCCTCAGGGAGGACGGCCTGGTGGTGGTGGCGACCATCGCCTTCGGCATGGGCATCGACAAGCCGGACGTCCGGTTCGTCGCCCACCTCGACCTGCCCAAGTCCGTCGAGGGCTACTACCAGGAGACCGGCCGGGCCGGGCGCGACGGGCTGCCGTCGACGGCCTGGATGGCGTACGGGCTCCAGGACGTCGTCCAGCAGCGCAAGATGATCCAGGGCGGCGAGGGCGACGAGGCGTTCCGGCGCCGGGCCGCCGCCCATCTGGACGCGATGCTGGCGCTCTGTGAGACCGCCTCGTGCCGGCGGGCCCAGCTCCTCGGCTACTTCGGCCAGGAGGCGCCGGCCGAGAACTGCGGCAACTGCGACACCTGCCTCACCCCGCCGAAGACGTGGGACGGCACGGTGGCCGCGCAGAAGGTGCTCTCCACGGTCGTACGCCTTCAGCGCGAGCGGGGCCAGAAGTTCGGTGCGGGCCAGATCATCGACATCCTGCTCGGCCGCAGGACCGCGAAGATCATCCAGTTCGACCATGACGCGCTGTCCGTGTTCGGCATCGGGGACGAGCTCTCCGAAGCCCAATGGCGCGGCGTGGTACGGCAGTTGCTCGCGATGGGGCTGCTCGCGGTGGAGGGGGAGTACGGGACGCTGGTCCTGACCGAGCCGAGTGGCGAGGTGCTGGGTGGCCGGCGCGAGGTCCGGATGCGCACGGAGCCGGAGAAGCCGGTGCGGCCGGCGCGGGCCTCCTCGAAGAAGCCCGCCGCGGCGGTCGACCTGCCGGCCGAGGCGCTTCCCGTCTTCGAGGCGCTGCGGGTGTGGCGGGCGGCCGAGGCGAAGGAGGCGGGGGTTCCGGCGTATGTCATCTTCCACGATGCGACGTTGCGGGAGATCGCTACGGTTCGGCCGGGGTCGTTGGAGGAGTTGGCCACGGTTGGGGGGGTGGGGGAGAGCAAGCGGGCCAAGTATGGGGAGGCCGTGCTTGGCGTCCTGTCCGGGCTGAGCGGGCCCGGCGAGTAGACCCCCTGGGGCGGGCCCCGGGCCCCGGGGGTTTGCCCGCCCTCCCGCCCGTGCGGCTACTTGGGGGTGCAGCTCCCTGGGGCTCCGCCCCAGGCCCCGGGGACGTTTTCCCACCCGCCCGCCCGTGCGGCTACTTGAGGGTGCAGCGCCCTGGGGCTGCGCCCCAGACCCCGGGAGTTTTCCCGCCCACCCGCCCGTGCAGCGCATTGAATGGGCTGAGCCCTGGGGCTGCGCCCCAGACCCCATGCGGGGGCTCCGCCCCCTGCACCCCCGTTCGCGC
>NZ_JBICXU010000039.1:0-65728 GCF_043200435.1 Streptomyces sp. NPDC048416 | reverse complement strand
GCGGAGCTATCGGGGCGTTTCGGCAACGCCGCGAGGTGCCGTGCCAGGCGCCGCACCCCCGGCCATGATCCACCAGACACCCCCTAGGGGGTGTCCGCGCCGCCCTCTAGCGGGCGGTCTGCTCGTGGACGTACGCGACCAGGCGGGACAGCGCGTCCGGGTCCATCGAGGGCAGCACCCCGTGGCCGAGGTTGAAGATGTGGCCCTCAAGGCCGGCCGCCGCGTCCAGGACCTCGCGGGTCTTGGCCTCGACGGCCTCGGTCGGTGCGAACAGGACCGCGGGGTCGAGGTTGCCCTGGAGCGCCTTGCCGGGGCCGACCCGGCGGGCGGCCTCGTCGAGCGGGACGCGCCAGTCGACGCCGACGACGTCCGCGCCGGCCTCGCCCATGAGGCCGAGCAGTTCGCCGGTGCCGACGCCGAAGTGGATGCGGGGCACGTCGTAGGAGGCGACCGCGTCGAAGACCTTCGCCGACGCGGGCAGGATCGAGCGCCGGTAGTCGGCGGGGGCGAGCGCGCCGACCCAGGAGTCGAAGAGCTGGACCGCCGAGGCGCCGGCCTCGATCTGCACCGTGAGGAAGGCGGCGGTGATCTCGGCGAGGCGGTCGAGCAGGTCGGCCCACAGTTCCGGGTCGCCGTACATCATGGCCTTGGTGTTCTCGTGGTTGCGGGACGGGCCGCCCTCCACGAGGTAGCTGGCGAGCGTGAACGGGGCGCCCGCGAAGCCGATCAGCGGCGTGGAGCCGAGCTCGCCGGTCAGCATGCCGATCGCCTCGGTGACGTAGTGCACGTCCTCGGGCGTCAGGTCGCGCAGCCGGGCCAGGTCGGCGCGGGTGCGGATCGGGTCGGCGACGACGGGGCCGACGCCCGGCTTGATGTCGAGGTCGATGCCGATGGCCTTGAGCGGGACCACGATGTCGCTGAAGTAGATGGCCGCGTCGACCTTGTGCCGGCGCACCGGCTGGAGCGTGATCTCGGTGACGAGATCGGGCCGCATGCAGGACTCCAGCATCGGGATGCCCTCGCGCACCTTCAGGTACTCCGGCAGGGAGCGCCCGGCCTGGCGCATGAACCAGACCGGCGTGTGCGGGACGGCTTCTCGCCTGCACGCCTTGAGGAACGCGGAGTCGTACGTCGTGCTGTTCGGTCGGCCCACAGGGCGGTCGTTGGCGCTCACGCCCAGAATCTTCGCATGTGGCCGCAAGCGGCCGCCCCGGGCCGGGTGTCCCTACCGCCGCCGGGCCCCCCTTCCGCCTAGTCTTCCCCGCATGGCTGCCGCTCAGGGACGAACATCGGATGGCGCTGACGGCAGGGAAGCCGCGGACGGGACCACCGTTCCGATCCCCTTCCGTCAGGCCGTCGACGCACTGCGCACGGCGCGACTGCGCCCCGAGATCGAGGTGGACGAGACCCGTCCGCCCCAGCGTCTCGCGCCGCACGCCTACGCCGTGGAGGCGGCGGTCGTCGAGGGCGAGGACGACCTGGCCGACGGCCGGCTGGTCCTGCTGCACGACCCGGCGGGCCACGACGCCTGGCAGGGCACGTTCCGTCTGGTCACCCTCGTACGGGCCGAGTTGGAGCCGGAGATGGCGGCCGATCCGCTGCTCCCCGAGGTCTGCTGGTCGTGGCTGACCGGCGCCCTTGAGGCGCGCGGCCTGGCGTACGGGGAGGCGAGCGGCACGGTCACCCGGGCCGGTTCGCACTACTTCGGGGGGCTCGCGGAACGCCTGCCGGCCACGCAGATCGAGATCCGGGCGTCCTGGACGCCGCGCGAGGGCCTTGGCGGAGTGCCGGACACCGCGGGCCATCTCGCGGCCTGGTGCGACCTGCTGTGCCAGATCGCGGGCCTGCCGCCGGCCTCGGGCGCCGCCGATGCGGGCGGCGGCGTGGTCACCCTGCCGCAGCGCCGCGACCCGCGCTGAGCGCGCCCCCCTTTCACCTGCCCTTTTTCTCGCCCCGCGCCCCGCCTTCGGTGGGGCGCGGGGCGTTGGTGCGCTCCCCCGCTTGGTCCCCCACACGGGTCGGCGCACCCCGGCGGTTGCTCGACGATCGAGCAGCCGTCCGAATTGCCCTAAATGTTTCTCACCAAATCGTGATCATTCTCTAAAGGCCGAGGGGTTTGGTGCCGAAGAGGTTTGTGACCCTAACTGCACGGTTCGCCCCGGCTTCATCCCCGAGCCGGCTCCGTCCCGCACCTTTCCAGGAGGCCTGGTGTCCGTTCTTCTTGAGCAGCCCGCAAGCCTGGTCGCCTACCGCCCGAACAAGCCGACGGCCATGGTCGTCGTTGCCGACCCCCGAGTCCGCTCCACCGTCACCCGGCACCTGTGGGCGCTCGGAGTGCGTGACGTCATCGAGGCGTCGTCCATCGCGGAGGCCCGTCCCCGCGTCGGCAACCCGCGCGACATCTGCGTTGCCGACGTCCACCTGCCCGACGGTTCCGGGCTGACCCTGCTGTCCGAGACCAGAGCCGCGGGCTGGCCCAACGGCCTTGCCCTGTCCGCCGCCGACGACATCGGCGCCGTGCGCAACGCCCTCGCGGGCGGCGTGAAGGGCTATGTCGTCACCGGTACCCGCACCAACATCGGCCACCCCGGCCGTCCCGGCGCCGCCCCCATCGGCGCCGCGGCCGCCCGTATGCACCGCCGCCCCCCGGGTGCCCCGAGCCACCCGGGCGGCTACCGCGAGCTCTCCGGCCGTGAGGTCGAAGTGCTCCGGCTCGTGGCGGAGGGCCAGTCCAACAAGGCGATCGGCGTCTCGATGGGCCTGTCCGCTCTGACTGTCAAGTCCCACCTCGCCCGGATCGCGCGCAAGCTCGGCACGGGTGACCGCGCCGGAATGGTGGCCGTCGCGCTGCGCACCGGCATCATCCACTGACCGGATTACGACCCTCACGCACCGGCCCGCGCCCGTCGACGGAACGTTCCGTCGACGGGCGCCGTGCATACACAGATACCCTTGACAGGTGACCGACGCCCATAAGACCGCAGCAGAGACAGCACTGCGAACCACCGGGGGCGCTCCCCCGGACGACGTCGACAAGGCGCCGATTCCCTTGCTGGAGCCCCGAGAGGGCATTCCGCCTGTCGTTGCCACCGACGAAGCCCTGGCCGCGGTGGTCGCCGCGTTCGCGGCCGGCACCGGCCCCGTGGCCGTGGACGCCGAGCGCGCCTCCGGCTACCGCTACGGACAGCGCGCCTACCTCGTGCAGATGCGCCGCGAAGGCGCGGGCACCGCGCTCATCGACCCCGTCGGCTGTCCGGATCTCTCCGCTATGGGAGAGGTACTTTCGGACACCGAGTGGATCTTGCACGCCGCCACTCAGGACCTGCCCTGCCTGCGCGAAATAGGCATGGTTCCCTCCCGGATCTTCGACACCGAGCTCGCCGGGCGGCTCGCCGGCTTCCCGCGCGTGGGCCTCGGCGCGATGGTCGAGAGCGTGCTCGGGTACGCCCTGGAGAAGGGCCACTCGGCCGTCGACTGGTCGACCCGGCCGCTTCCCGAGCCCTGGCTGCGGTACGCCGCTCTCGATGTCGAGCTCCTGGTGGATCTGCGCGACGCGCTGGAGAAGGAGCTCGACCGGCAGGGCAAGCTGGAATGGGCCCACGAGGAGTTCGACGCCATCGCCTCCGCGCCGCCGGCCCCGCCCCGCAAGGACCCCTGGCGCCGCACGTCCGGCATGCACAAGGTGCGCAGGCGCCGTCAGATGGCGGCCGTACGCGAATTGTGGACCGCCCGGGACGCGGTGGCGCAGCGGCGTGACGTCTCGCCGGGCAAGGTGCTCAGCGACTCCGCGATCATCGAGGCCTCGCTCGCGCTGCCCGCCAACGTCACCGCGCTCACCGCGCTGACCGGTTTCGGGCACCGGATGGGGCGGCGTCAGCTGGAGCAGTGGCAGGCGGCCGTCGAACGCGCGAAGGCCCTCACGGAGGCGGAACTTCCGCAGCCCGGCCAGGCGTTGCAGGGGCCGCCGCCGCCGCGTTCCTGGGCGGACAAGGACCCGGCCGCCGCGGCCCGGCTGTCGACGGCCCGCGCGGCGGTTTCCGCGCTTGCCGAGCGGCTGAACATGCCCCAGGAGAACCTGATCACGCCGGACACGGTGCGGCGGGTCTGCTGGGAGCCGCCGGGTGACCGCTCCGATGCGGCGGTGTCCGAGGCCCTGGCCTCCCACGGCGCGCGGCCCTGGCAGATCGCCCAGGTCACCCCGCTGTTGTCCGCGGCCCTGACCGAGGCGCCGGCCAAGCCGTGACGGGGCGGGGCTCGCGGCGCGTCCTGGCCGCGGGCCCCGCCGAGGCCCGCCCCCCGCCCCCTCAACCCGGCTTCGGCTTCGCACCGTGCGTGGCTGGCCGCGCAGTTCCCCGCGCCCCTGGTTACTTGGTGCGAGCCGGCATCGGGTTCCTCAGCCCGTCCGAGTTCCCCGCGCCCCTTGGCGGCCCTGGCACCGGCCCGCATATGCACCCCCCAGCGTGCACCCCCAGCCCGTCCGGCGATTGAGGACGAGCGCCGTTCAGGCGCGACCGGGGTCCGGGGCGCAGCCCCAGGAGCCCCGCTCCCGGGTGCGGACCGTGCGCGGCTGGCCGCGCAGTTCCCCGCGCCCCTTAGCGGCACCGGCGCCGGCCCGCATACGCACCCCCTCAGCCCGTCCGGCGATTGAGGACGAGCGCCGTTCAGGCGCGGCGGGGTCTAGGGCGCAGCCCCAGGAGCCCCGCTCCCGGGTGCGGACCGTGCGTGGCTGGTCGCGCAGTTCCCCGCGCCCCTTGGCGGCACTGGCACCGGCCCGCATACGCACCCCCCAGCCCGTCCGGCGATTGAGGACAAGCGCCGTTCAGGCGCGGCGGGGTCCGGGGCGCAGCCCCAGAAGCCCCGCTCCCGCGTGCGGACCGTGCGTGGCTGGCCGCGCAGTTCCCCGCGCCCCTTGGCGGCACCGGCGCCGGCCCGCATACGCACCCCCCAGCCCGTCCGGCGATTGAGGACAAGCGCCGTTCAGGCGCGGCGGGGTCTGGGGCGCAGCCCCAGAAGCCCCGCTCCCGCGTGCGGACCGTGCACGGCTGGTCGCGCAGTTCCCCGCGCCCCTTAGCGGCACCGGCGCCGGCCCGCATACGCACCCCCCAGCCCGTCCGGCGATTGAGGACAAGCGCCGTTCAGGCGCGACCGGGGTCCGGGGCGCAGCCCCAGAAGCCCCGCTCCCGCGTGCGGACCGTGCACGGCTGGCCGCGCAGTTCCCCGCGCCCCTTAGCGGCACCGGCGCCGGCCCGCATACGCACCCCCCAGCCCGTCCGGCGATTGAGGACGAGCGCTCTCACGGCGCGACCGGGGTCCGGGGCGGGGCATCGCGTGGGGTGTGACCTTCGCCGCTCCCGCCCAGGGGACTGGGCAGTTTGGTTACCCGTAAGTAGCATGGGGGCAGTGAGCGCGCGCTCAGCCGCGTGCGCCACGCCAAGCGCAGCAGTGCCATCCCGCACCTGGAGGAGAGCCATCGTGCCTCGTACCGTCAGGGACGTCGTCTTCGTCGACGGCGTCCGCACCCCGTTCGGCAAGGCGGGCCCGAAGGGCATCTACCACGAGACCCGGGCCGACGATCTGATCGTCAAGGCCATCCGTGAGCTGCTGCGCCGCAACCCGGCCCTGGACCCCGCCAAGATCGACGAGGTCGCCATCGCGGCCACGACGCAGATCGGCGACCAGGGCCTGACCCTGGGCCGCACCGCCGGCATCCTCGCGGGCCTGCCGCAGTCCGTGCCGGGCTACTCCATCGACCGCATGTGCGCGGGCGCCCTCACCGCGGTGACCTCCGTCGCCGGCTCGATCGCGTTCGGCGCGTACGACGCCGTGATCGCCGGTGGCGTCGAGCACATGGGCCGCCACCCGATGGGCGAGGGCGTCGACCCGAACCCGCGGTTCGTCAGCGAGAAGCTGGTCGACGAGTCCGCCCTCTTCATGGGCATGACCGCCGAGAACCTGCACGACCGCTACCCCCAGATCACCAAGCAGCGCGCCGACGAGTACGCCGTGCGCTCGCAGGAGAAGGCCGCCAAGGCGTACGCCGACGGCAAGATCCAGCAGGACCTGGTCCCGGTTTCGGTGCGCAACACCAACGCCGAGGTGGGCGAGACCGGTTGGGGTCTGGTCACCGCCGACGAGCCGATGCGCCCGGGCACCACCCTGGAGAGCCTGGCGAACCTGAAGACGCCGTTCCGCGTCCACGGCAACGTCACCGCGGGCAACGCGGCCGGCCTCAACGACGGCGCCACCGCGTCGATCATCGCGTCCGAGGAGTTCGCGCGGGAGAACAACCTCCCCGTGAAGATGCGCCTCGTCTCCTACGCCTTCGCCGGCGTGGAGCCCGAGGTCATGGGCTACGGCCCGATCCCGGCGACCGAGAAGGCCCTCGCCAAGGCGGGCCTGTCGATCGAGGACATCAACCTCTTCGAGATCAACGAGGCGTTCGCCGTCCAGGTCCTCGCGTTCCTGGACCACTACGGCATCGCCGACGACGACGCGCGCGTCAACCAGTACGGCGGCGCCATCGCCTACGGCCACCCGCTCGCCTCCTCGGGCGTACGCCTGATGACGCAGCTGGCCCGGCAGTTCGAGGAGCAGCCGGAGGTCCGTTACGGCCTCACCACCATGTGCGTCGGCTTCGGCATGGGCGCCACGGTCATCTGGGAGAACCCGCACCACAAGGACGCCGGAGGCAGCAAGTGAGCACCACCACCGCTGAGCTTCTCAAGGGCGCGGCCGAGCTGTTCCCGGACGAGGTCGTGACGTCCGCGCACGTACGCCACCTCGAACTGCCTTACGGCGCCGGGCGCTTCGCGCTCATCACGCTCGACAACGGCTTCGACCACACCAAGCCGACCACCTTCGGCCCCGGCTCCCTGGCGAACCTGAACGCCGCCATCGACCAGGTCGAGAAGGAGGCCGCCGAGGGCTCCATCGTGGGCGTCGGCGTCACCGGCAAGCCGTTCATCTTCGCGGTCGGTGCCGACCTCAAGGGCGTAGAGCTCCTGAAGAAGCACGACGACGCGCTGGCCATCGGCAAGGGCGGCCACGAGGTCTTCAAGCGCCTCGCGGGCCTCGCCGTGCCGACGTTCGGGTACTACAACGGCGCGGCCATGGGCGGCGGTGTCGAGGTCGGTCTGCACTGCACCTACCGCACCGTCTCCAAGGCGCTGCCCGCGTTCTCGCTGCCCGAGGTCTTCCTCGGCCTGGTCCCGGGCTGGGGCGGCTGCACGCTGCTCCCCAACCTGATCGGCGCCGAGAAGGCCGTCTCGGTCATCATCGAGAACTCGCTGAACCAGAACCGTCAGCTCAAGGGCAAGCAGGTCTTCGAACTGGGCATCGCCGACGCCCTCTTCGAGGGTGCCGACTTCCTGGAGCAGTCCCTCATCTGGACGGCGAACGTCCTCAAGGGCGACGTCACCGTCGAGCGCCCCGCGATCGACCGCGGCGAGGCCTGGGACCAGGCCGTCGCCAAGGGCCGCTTCATCGCGGACTCGAAGGTGCACGGCGCGGCCCCGGCCGCCTACCGCGCCCTCGACATCATCGCGGCGTCCAAGGACGGCGACCTCCAGGCCGGCTTCGACGCCGAGGACAGCGCGCTCGCCGACCTCATCATGGGCGGCGAACTGCGGTCCGGCATCTACGCGTTCAACCTGGTCCAGAAGCGCGCGAAGCGCCCGGCCGGCGCCCCGGACAAGAACCTGGCGCGCCCGGTCACCAAGGTCGGCGTGGTCGGCGCGGGTCTGATGGCCTCGCAGCTCGCCCTGCTGTTCCTGCGCCGCCTTGAGGTGCCGGTCGTCCTGACCGACATCGACCAGGCGCGCGTCGACAAGGGTGTGGGCTACGTCCACGCCGAGATCGACAAGCTGCTCGCCAAGTCCCGGATCAACCAGGACAAGGCCAACCGCCTCAAGGGCCTGGTCTCCGGTGTCCTCGACAAGGCCGAGGGCTTCTCCGACGCCGACTTCATCATCGAGGCCGTCTTCGAGGAGATCGGCGTCAAGCAGCAGGTGTTCGCGGAGGTCGAGGCGGTCGCCCCGGCGCACGCGATCCTCGCCACCAACACCTCCTCGCTCTCGGTCACCGAGATGGCGTCGAAGCTGAAGCACCCCGAGCGGGTCGTCGGCTTCCACTTCTTCAACCCGGTCGCGATCCTGCCGCTCCTGGAGATCGTCCGCGGCGAGCAGACCGACGACGTCTCGCTGGCCACGGCCTTCGGTGTCGCGCGCAAGCTGAAGAAGACCGCGGTCCTGGTGAAGGACGCCCCGGCGTTCGTCGTCAACCGCATCCTGACCCGCTTCATGGGCGAGATCCAGAACATCATCGACGAGGGCACCCCGGTCGCCGTCGCCGAGAAGGCCATCGAGCCGCTCGGCCTGCCGATGTCGCCGCTGGTCCTGCTCGAACTGGTCGGCCCGGCCATCGGCCTGCACGTGTCCGAGACCCTCAACCGCGCCTTCCCGGACCGCTTCACGGTCTCCGAGAACCTGGCCGCGGTCGTGAAGGCGGGCAAGCGCGGCTTCTACGTGTACGACTCCGGGAAGCCGGAGCTGGACCCGGAGGTCGCAGCCCTCCTCAAGCAGGGCGATGTCGCCCTGACCGAGGAGCAGACCCGTGACCGCGTCCTGGACGCGGTGGCGCAGGAGATCGGTCTGATGCTGGACGAGGGCGTCGTCGCCGAGGCCCAGGACATCGACCTCTGCCTGATCACCGGCGCCGGCTGGCCCTTCCACCTGGGCGGCATCACGCCGTACCTGGACCGCGAGGGCGTCTCGGAGCGCGTCAACGGCAAGAAGTTCCTTGCGCAGGGCGTCGCGAGCGTCCCGGCGTAACCCGTTCCACGGCAACGGCCCCGCACTTCGGTGCGGGGCCGTTGGTGTTTCCGTACGTCCCGCCGGGGCGGGTCCCGCTGGGGCGGGTCGGGGCGGTACGTCACGATGCCCGAGCAAATCCCGCCCGGGCCACGGCGGTTGACGGTACGTCACAGGGCCCGGCACCGCCTGAGCGGCGCCGGGCCCTGTGACGTACGGGGTGAGGCCAGGGGGTGGGCCCACCGGGCGGGGCCAGGGGATGGGACTACGGATCGGTGCTCAGATCTGCTGCCAGGCCGCGAAGGCGAGGCCCGGCGCGTCCGTGCGCTGGCGGGCGATGCGCAGCCGGCCCTCGGGGGTGAACACCCCGAGCACGACCCGCCCTTCGGCGTCCACGGTCAGCGCCGGGGCGCCCGCGCTCGCCTCGCCGGTCGGCGTCCAGGTGACCCCGGCCGCCTCCTGCTCGGTGGGGTAGACGGCTATCGCCGGGCGTCCTTCGGTGTCGCGCTGGGCGAGCACCATGCAGTCGACGCCGTCGATCTCGTGACGCAGCAACGCGACCGGGCCCGCGCCCCTGCCGCCGATGGCCTCGGCGGGCTCCTCGTCACGCCAGGCCCGCAGTTCGCCCGACTTGGCGTCGCGCAGGAAGAAGGTGATGCGGCCGCCCTCTCCGGTCTGGATGCCGTTGACGGTGCCCGTCGCCGGGGTGCCCGCGATCGGGTCGAGCCATGCGAACTCGTCGTCCCCCGAGGAGCGTACGTAGACATGGATGCCGGAGTCGCACGGCGCGTGGATGACCATCCGGCCGGCCTCGGCCGCCACGATCGATATCGAGCGGTCGGCGCCGTTCCCGTTGAGGTCGGCCCAGCCCGCCCACTTGCCGGACGGCTCCTGGCCGCGCGCGGACACCCCGCCGAAGGCATTGCGCACCACGACCTGAGCGTTGCCCGCCGAGTCCACGCCGACCGAGGGGTGCCCCATCCTCAGGCCGTCCTGCCAGTCCTTGCGCGAATAGGGGGAGCCGAGCGCGGCCCAGCTCTTGACGGGGCGGCCCGACTGGTACTGGATCGCGTGCACCAGCTCCGTCCAGGTGCCGCCGTCCTGCATGGGGGTGTGCCGCAGCGCCGCCATGTGTACGTAGCCGTCGGCGCCCTGGGCGATCGAGAGGTGCGACTGGAGTCCGACGCCCGGGGCGACCAGTTCGGGCCCCGTCCAGGTGCCGTCGGGCGCCGACTCGGTCCAGCGGGCGACGCCGCCCTCGGCCGGTGCGTACGCCGACAGGCGCCCGTCCTTGCCGAGCCGCAGCCAGTCGGTGACGGTGGCGCTGCCGTCCTCGGCCGCCACGACGGGGGTGGCGGGAGTCGGTGCGGTCCGGATGCCACCGGGCCTTGCGGGCCCCTGCTTCGATGTCTGGCGAGACCTCAGTGCCATGGTCCGCGACCACCTTTCCCCACCGGTTCCGCGCGAGCGTCCGGGTCCAGCAAACAAGCGACTTTCTGCGACCATAACACTGCCCGCCACCCCCGATTTCCCCTGGGATTTCCGTCCCGACGTGCGGCTTTTCGCCACCTGGGAAAGGCCTCCGCGCCGCATCGCACCCGGTTCGCCCGGTCGGGTGAGTCAGCGGGCGCGTACGCGGGTGAGTCGGCGGCCGCGCATACTCCGGTCAACCGGCGGCCGCGCGGACTCCGGTCAG
The DNA here is from genome assembly GCF_043200435.1 of Streptomyces sp. NPDC048416. Lineage (NCBI taxonomy): Bacteria > Bacillati > Actinomycetota > Actinomycetes > Kitasatosporales > Streptomycetaceae > Streptomyces > Streptomyces sp. NPDC048416. Next base: position 55,225 of record NZ_JBICXU010000039.1, on the reverse strand, counting down.
CCGGCGGGCGCGTACGGAGAAGACCTGGGCGGGCCACCCGGCGGCCCCGTATGCCCGATGGGCCGGGACATACGGGGCCGCCGGGGGTCCGGGCCGGGCTACCGTGCGTCGCGAGGGGCACGGGCCTCAAGCCGGCTGTGCCTGCGGCCGTACAGGAAGTAGAAGACCACGCCGATCACCATCCAGACGCCGAACCTGACCCAGGTCTCGGCCGGCAGGTTGATCATCAGCCACAGCGACGCGGCGACCGCGAGCGCGGGCACCCAGGGCACCAGCGGGGTGCGGAAGGCGCGCGGCAGGTCGGGGCGGGTGTGGCGCAGGATGACCACGCCCACGGCGACGACGACGAACGCGAACAGGGTGCCGATGTTCACCAGGTCGGCGAGTTCGCTGAGGCTGGTGAAACCGGCCACGATCGCGATGATGACGCCGAGCAGGATGGTCGGGCGGTGCGGGGTGCGAAAACGCGGGTGGACATGGGAGAAGAAGACGGGCAGGAGCCCGTCCCGGCTCATCGCGAAGAACACCCGGGTCTGGCCGAGCAGCAGGATCATGCAGACCGTCGTGAGGCCCACGGCGGCGCCGAAGCTGATGACGCCCGCGAAGAAGGGGTGCCCGGTGGCCTTGAAGGCGTCGGCGAGCGGCGCGTCCACCGAGAGCGCGGTGTAGTGCTGCATGCCGGTCACCACGATGGAGACGGCCACATACAGGAGGGTGCAGATGAGGAGGGAGCCGAGAATGCCGCGGGGCATGTCCCGTTGCGGGTTCTTGGTCTCCTCGGCGGCGGTCGCCACGATGTCGAAGCCGATGAAGGCGAAGAAGACGACCGAGGCGGCGGTGAAGATGCCCATCACGCCGAAGTTGGTGGGCGCGTAGCCCGACATCAGCTGGATGAGCGGGGCCTTGAGGTCGCTGCCGGCGGTCTGGGGCTGCGCCTTGGGGACGAACGGCGAGTAGTTGGAGGACGTGATGAAGAACGCGCCCGCGATGATCACGATGAGGACGACGGTCACCTTGATGGCGACGACGACCGTGGTGACCCGGGCCGACAGCTTCATGCCGAGGACGAGGACGCCGGTGAGCACCAGGACGAGGGCGGCGGCGAGGATGTCGAAGCCGAAGCCGTGGGCGCCGTCGCGGCCGCTCAGCGCCTCGGGCAGGTGCCAGCCGGCGTTGTCGAGCAGCGAGCGGACGTAGCCGGACCAGCCGACCGCCACCACCGCCGTGCCGAGCGCGAATTCGAGCACCAGGTCCCAGCCGATGATCCAGGCGGGGAGCTCGCCGAGCGAGGCGTAGGAGAAGGTGTACGCCGATCCCGCCACCGGCACCGTCGAGGCGAACTCGGCGTAGCAGAGCGCGGCGAGCGCGCAGACGATGCCCGCGACCACGAACGCGAGGGAGACCCCCGGTCCTGCGTTCTCCTTGGCGACCTTGCCCGTGAGGACGAAGATGCCGGTGCCGATGATGACTCCGACCCCGAAGACCGTGAGGTCGAGAGCGGACAGGGACTTCTTGAGTGCGTGTTCTGGCTCCTCTGTGTCCTGGATTGACTGCTCGATCGATTTGGTCCGGAACAGACCGCTACTGGCCACCCGTGTACCTCCGCTGTCTCATCGTCCTCGCCATGATCGGGAGGAGTGGCGGTACGGGTACCGGGCTGAGCGCATTATTCACGCGAACGGGCCGGACCCATCACCCGAAAGGGAGATCGGTCCGGCCCGTCGGCCCGTGGCACATGATCAGTCGCGGGCGGGCTCCACCGTCGTACGGCTCTCCTCGAAGCGTCCGTCCAGCTTGGAGACGAGGCCGGTGACCTGGCGGGCGATGTCGGGAGCGGTCAGACCGATCTCCGTCATGATCTCGGCGCGCGAGGCATGGTCGAGGAAGCGCGGCGGAATACCGAAGTCGCGCAGCGGCACGTCCACGCCCGCGTCGCGCAGCGCCTGGCTGATGGCCGAACCGACGCCGCCCGCGCGGCTGTTGTCCTCGACGGTGACGACCACGCGGTGCTTCTCGGCGAGCGGCGCCATCGCCTCGTCGACCGGCTTGACCCAGCGCGGGTCGACCACGGTCGTCGAGATGCCCTGGGCGTCGAGCAGGTCGGCGATCTCCAGGCACATCGGCGCGAGCGCGCCGACCGAGACCAGCAGCACGTCGGGACGGACGGCGGCCGTGGAAGGCTCGCGCAGCACGTCCATGCCGCCGACGCGGCCCACGGCCTGGACGGCGGGCCCGACCGCGCCCTTGGAGAAGCGGACCACCGTCGGCGCGTCCTCGACCTGGACGGCCTCGCGCAGCTGGGCGCGCACCTGGTCGGCGTCGCGCGGTGCCGCGATCCTCAGGCCGGGCACGACCTGGAGGAGCGACATGTCCCACATGCCGTTGTGCGAGGCGCCGTCGGTGCCGGTGACACCGGCCCGGTCGAGCACGAAGGTCACGCCGCACTTGTGCAGGGCGACGTCCATGAGGACCTGGTCGAAGGCACGGTTGAGGAAGGTGGCGTACACCGCGAAGACGGGGTGCAGTCCGCCGGTGGCGAGCCCGGCCGCGGAGACCGCGGCGTGCTGCTCGGCGATGCCGACGTCGTAGACCCGCTCGGGGAACGCCTTGGCGAACTTGTCGAGGCCGACGGGCTGGAGCATGGCCGCGGTGATCGCGACGATGTCCTCGCGCTCCTTGCCGAGCTTGACCATCTCCTCACCGAACACGGAGGTCCAGTCGAGGCCGGAGGTCGAGACGGGAAGGCCGGTGTCCGGGTGGATCTTGCCCACGGCGTGGAAGCGGTCGGCCTCGTCCGCGAGCGCCGGCTGGTAGCCGCGGCCCTTCTCGGTGAGGCAGTGCACGATGACGGGGCCGCCGAAGCGCTTGGCGCGCTGGAGCGCCGACTCCAGGGCCTCGATGTCGTGGCCGTCGATGGGACCGACGTACTTCAGGCCCAGGTCCTCGAACATGCCCTGCGGGGCGATGAAGTCCTTGAGGCCCTTCTTGGCGCCGTGCAGCGTCTCGTACAGCGGCCTGCCGACGACCGGGGTGCGCTCCAGGAGGTCCTTGCCCTTGGCCAGGAAGCGCTCGTAGCCGTCGGTGGTGCGCAGCGTGGCGAGGTGGTTGGCGAGGCCGCCGATGGTCGGCGCGTACGAGCGCTCGTTGTCGTTGACCACGATCACCAGGGGGCGGTCCTTGGCGGCGGCGATGTTGTTCAGCGCCTCCCAGGCCATGCCGCCGGTGAGGGCGCCGTCACCGATGACGGCCACCACGTGGTCGTCCTTCTTCAGGACCTCGTTCGCCTTGGCGAGGCCGTCGGCCCAGCCGAGGACGGTGGAGGCGTGGCTGTTCTCGATGACGTCGTGCTCCGACTCGGCGCGCGCCGGATAACCGGAGAGGCCGCCCTTCATCTTCAGCCGGGAGAAGTCCTGTCGCCCCGTCAGGAGCTTGTGGACGTAGCTCTGGTGTCCCGTGTCCCACAGGACCCTGTCCTTGGGGGACTCGAAGACGCGGTGCAGCGCGATGGTCAGTTCCACCACGCCGAGGTTCGGGCCCAGATGGCCACCGGTCTTGGAGACCGCGTCCACCAGGAAGGCCCGGATCTCTGCCGCCAGCTGGTCGAGCTGCTCCGGGCTGAGCCGGTCAAGATCGCGCGGTCCCCTGATTCGGGTAAGCAGCGGCACCCGTGCCTCCTTGCATCCGTGCTGGTCGAGCATGCCGATCCGATGAGTCTAATGTTCCGCCCGCGCTGACGGTCGCAGGGTTGTGCGTTCTGTGTCACTCCCATGGTGTGCAAACGCCGGGAACGCAGCCGTGCCCGGTGCCACAGGGGCACCGGGCACGTCGGGAGCGGCGCAGGTCAGGCGCGGCCCGCGGACTTCTGGGTCTTGCGGGTGACGGCGTCGATGATCACGGTGAGCAGCAGCACACCGCCGGTGATCATCTGCTGGACCGCCGCCGCGACGCCTTCGAGCGCCAGACCGTACTGGATCGACACGATCACCAGCACGCCGAGGAGCGCGTTCCAGGTCCGGCCCCGGCCGCCGAAGAGGCTGGTGCCGCCGATGACGGCCGCCGCGATGGCGTTCATCAGGAGCTCGCCGCTGCCGGCGCCCTGGTTGGCCGCGCTGATCTTGGAGGCCAGGAAGAGACCGCCGATGGCGGCGAAGGTGCCGGAGATCGCGAAGACCGAGGTACGGACGAGCACGATGTTGATACCGGCACGCCGCGAGGCCTCGACGCTGCCGCCGAGCGCGAAGATCATGCGGCCGTACGAGGTGCGGCGGAGCACGAAGTCCGTGAGGACGAGCACCAGCACGAAGATGACCACGGCCAGCGGCAGGCCCTTGTTCTGGTTGAACATGTACGCGGCGGCGAAGGCCACCACCGCCAGGAGCACCGTGCGCAGCACGATCTCGCCCAGCGGGCGGGACGGAACGCCCGCTGCCTCACGCCGGCGGCCGTCGAAGAAGGCGGACAGGAAGTACACGGCCACGGCGACCGCGGCGGCGCCGTAGGCGACGGCGACATCGCTGAAGAAGTAGTTCGACAGGTCGTAGAAGACGCCCGTCTCGCTGGTGTTGATCGTGCCGTTGTCGCCGAGGACCTTCAGCATGAGTCCGCTCCAGAAGAGCAGACCGGCCAGGGTGACGGCGAACGCGGGGACGCCGATCCTCGCGAAGATGTAGCCGTGGATGGCGCCGGCGACCGCACCCGTGAGGATGGACAGGACGAGGGCCAGCCATTGGGACATGCCGTGGGTGACGCTGAGGACCGCGAAGGCGCCGCCCGCAAGACCGCTCACCGAACCGACCGACAGGTCGATCTCGCCGAGCAGCAGGACGAAGACGATGCCGACCGCGATCATGCCCGTGCCCACCATGGCGACGGAGATGTCGGACAGGTTGCCCGCGGTGAGGAAGTTCGAGTTCAGGCTCTGGAAGACGATGCAGATGATGACCAGGCCGATGATGACGGGCAGGGCGCCCAGGTCACCGGCGCGGATCTTGCGCTTCAGCTCGCCCACATAGCCGCCGAAGCCCTGCTCGCGCACGAGCAGCCGGGGGTCGACGGCGGTGGTCGCGGCGTCCGCCGCGGGCGGCGCGTCGACGGGAGCGGCGGCCGGCTTGCCGAGGTCGGTCGGGGAGGTCTTGTCGGTGTTCACTTCTGAACCTCCGCGTTGCGCGCCGCACGGCGGGTCACGGCGTTGTCCGTGGCCCCGGTGATGGCGGAGATGATCTCTTCCTGCGAGGTGGTCTTCACGTCGAAGACACCGTTGTTGCGGCCGAGCCTGAGCACGGCGACCTTGTCGGCGACGGCCTTGACGTCGGCCATGTTGTGGCTGATGAGGACGACCGCGTGGCCGCGCTCGCGCAGCCGCTCCACCAGGTCGAGGACCTGCGCGGTCTGCTCGACACCGAGGGCCGCGGTCGGCTCGTCGAGGATGACCAGCTTGGGCTCGCCGAGCATCGAGCGGGCGATGGCCACGGTCTGGCGCTGACCGCCGGAGAGCGAGGCGATCGGGATGCGCACGCTCGGGATGCGGATCGACAGTGTGGTCAGCAGTTCGCGCGAGCGGCGCTCCATCTCGACCTCGTCGAGGATGCCGCGCTTCTTCAGCTCGCGGCCGAGGTAGAGGTTGCCGACGACGTCGATGTTGTCGCACAGTGCGAGGTCTTGGTAGACGGTCGCGATGCCCAGGTTCTGGGCGTCGTTCGGCTTGCCGATCTGGACGGCCTTGCCTTCCCACTCGATGACTCCGTCATCGATGGGGTGCACGCCGGCGATCGTCTTGACCAGCGTGGACTTTCCGGCGCCGTTGTCGCCCACCAGGGCGAGCACTTCACCGGCGTGGACCTCAAGCTCTACGTCGGTGAGCGCCTGGACGGCACCGAACCGCTTGGAGACCCCACGCAACGCCAACACGGGCGTAGCGGACACGTGAACCATCTCCTTCGCCGCCTGACCGGCGGGGATGCCGCGCCCGAAGGGGTGGGGGCGCGGTGGTCGAGCAGAAGAGAACAGAAAAAGGGAAAACGTTTCGTCCGGCGCCCCGCACCATCGCGGGACCGCACGAGCGGGCGCAAGGGCGCCGGAGGGGGTGGCGCGTGCGGTCATGTCCCCTGCGACGAAGGGGACATGACGCGGGGAACTACTTGACGCCGGCCGCGTCGCAGGCGGCCTTGTAGGTCGGCGTGCAGAGCTCGGCGACCGTGTAGATCTTGTCCTTGATGACCGTGTCGTTGATGTTGGCCTTGGTCAGCGAGACGACCGGGACGATGTTCGACGGCACGCCCTTGGTGGTCGGCGAGTCGAGCTTCTTCGGGGCGAGCGAGCCGAGGTCCTGGCCCTTGGCGAGCTTGACCGCCATCTCGGCGGCGATCGCGTCCTCCTGCGGGTAGGACTTGTAGACGCTCATGTACTGCTCGCCCGACAGGATCCGCTGCACGCCCGCGAGCTCGGCGTCCTGGCCGGTGACCGGCGGGAGCTTGGAGAGGCCGGCCGCCTTGAGGGCGGTGATGATGCCGCCCGCCATGCCGTCGTTGGCGGAGTAGACGCCGATGACCTTGTCCTTGCCGAGGGCGGAGAGCGCGCCTTCCATGTTGGCGTTGGCGTTCTCGGGCTTCCACTCCTTGGTGTCGTACTCCTTCCCGATGTTCACCTTGCCGTCGAGCTCGGCGTGGGCGCCCTTCTTGAAGAGCTTGGCGTTCGGGTCGGTGACGGCGCCGTTCATCATGACGATGTCGCCGGACTTGGCCTTGTCGCCCAGGGCCTCAAGGAGGGCCTTGCCCTGCACGTGGCCGACTTCCTCGTTGTCGAAGGAGACGTAGGAGTCGATGGGGCCCTCGGCGAGGCGGTCGAAGGCGACGACAGGGATACCGGCCTGCTTGGCCTTCTTGATCGAACCGGCGATGGCCTTGGAGTCGACCGAGTCCACGATGAGCGCGTCCACCTTGTTGGTGATCATCGTGTCGGCCTGCTGGTTCTGGGTCGTCGCGTCCTGCTTGGCGTTCGCGTAGACGATCTGGCCCTTGCCGTTGGTCAGTTCCTTGACCTTGGCCTCGATCAGCGGCTTGTCGAACTTCTCGTAGCGCGCGGTCTGGTTCTCGGGGAGCAGCAGACCGATCTTCAGGTCGTCGCCCTTCTTGGCGCTGCCGGACGACTTGGTGCCGCCGCCCGACTCCTTGGCGCTGCCACAGGCGGCGAGAGTGACGGCCATCGCGGTGGCGGCAACGGCTACAGCGGCACGACGCATGTTCGTGTTCACTTCAGAAACCTCCCTGACGAGGCCGCGACGTTGCGGCCGAGGTGGCTGGAAGTCAACTCGGCGTTAAGCCCACCGTCAAGGAGTAAATCCTTAACGAGATGACAACGGTGCCATCCGTTATCTAAGTGAAGGCAGGCGCCGAGGACGGCAGGGCACTGTCCAAGAGGGTCGAATCCCCCATTTCACTCAGGACGAGGGCCAGCGCGCCCAGGACTTCCGCGCGGCCGCCGAGCGCCCCCGGAAGAACCGACAACTGCCGTGCGGCGCTGGGGATCGCGTAGCGCGACACGGAGTCCCTGATGGGCCCGAGAACGAGCTCGCCGGCCTCCGCGAGGTCGCCGCCGAGCACGACCCGGCTGGGGTTCAGGAGGTTGCACAGGTTGGCCACGCCGCTGCCGATGTGGCGCCCGACGTCCGCGATCACGCGGCGGCACCCGGGGTCGCCCTCGCGGGCCATCTGGACCACACGCTCCATGCTCAGATCCGCGCCGTGGCTGGATTGCAACAGGGGGAGCACATAGCGTGCCGCGGTGAAGGTCTCCAGGCAGCCCCGGTTGCCGCAGCGGCACACCGGGCCCGACTCGTCCAGGGTGATGTGCCCGATCTCGCCCGCGGTGCCGCCGGGCCCGCGGTAGATCTGCCCGTCTATGACCAGGCCTGCGCCGACACCGCTCGCGACCTTGATGTACGCCAGGTCGCGCACCCCGCGCCCGCTGCCCCAGACCAGCTCGCCGAGCGCGCCCAGGTTGGCGTCGTTGTCGACGTACACCGGGACGCCGAGGCGCCCGGACAGCTCCTGGCTGGGGTTGATGCCGGTCCAGCCCGGCAGGATCGCGGTGGAGCCGAGCGTGCCGGACTCCACGTCGATGGGTCCCGGCACGCCGAGCCCCACCCCGATCACCTTGTCCTGGCCGATGCCGGTGGTCGCGATCAGCCGCTTGACCAGCTCTTCCGCCCGGTCGAAGCCCTGCGCGGAGGAGGCGTCGACATCAAGGGGCTCGGCCTCTTCGGCGAGTACCTGGTGGGCCAGGTTGCCGACGGCCACCCTCAGGTGCGTATGGCCGAAATCGACCCCGATGACGATGCCGGCCGAGCCGCTGAGCGAGACGCTGCGGGCCCGGCGGCCGCCTGCCGACGTGGGGGTGACCTCGACGGTGCCGCCGTCCTTCAGTTCCCGCACGATGTTGGAGACCGTGGCCGCGGACAGGCCGGTCGTTCGGGCGATCTCGGCCTGGGTGAGCGAGCCCGCCATCCGCACGGCGCGTACGACCCGCTCAAGGTTGGCCCGGTGCAGTGACGTCTGCGACCCCGGAGTCTCCATCGACTCATCCACTCCCGCCGTAGGCGGACGGCACGACGGCCGCCCCCGCACGGAGCCGCAGCATTGAGGCCCCGTCTTTTCTCCAACATGTGAACCCTAAGCTCAGCCTTCTGGGTGGTCTCCCGTCAAGACCTGAGCAGATGCGGAGCGCACTGGGAACGCGCGACCGCCCGTGGGCGCGGGGCCCACGGGCGGTCGGGAGAGGGGGGCTGGTGCCCGGCGGCGCTACTTGAGCGCCCCCGCGGTCAGGCCCGCCTGGACCTGCTTCTGGAAGACGACGTACACGGCGAGCACGGGCAGCATCGCGATGGAAAGCCCCGCGAAGAGCGCGCCCCAGTCGCCCTGGTAGCCCTGTTGCACGGCGAGGTCGGCCAGGCCCTGGGTCAGCACCCAGTTCTTGGTGTCGCCCTGGTTGAGCACCAGGGGCAGCAGGTACTGGTTCCACTGGCCCAGGACGTTGAAGATGCCGATGCTGATGATGCCGGGCTTGGCCATCGGCAGCATGATCTGGAAGAAGGTGCGGGTGTGCGAGGCCCCGTCGATCAGGGCGGCCTCGGCGACCGTGGTCGGCAGCGTCCGGAAGAACGCCGTCATGAAGAAGACCGTGAACGGCAGCGAGTACGCGATGTAGATCAGGATCAGACCGGGCAGCGTGTTGAGGATGCCCAGGTTCTTCGTGACGAAGAAGAGCGGGACGAGCACCATGACCACGGGGAAGGCCATGCCGCCGACGAAGAGGAAGTAGATGAACCGGTTGCCCGGGAACTCGAACCGCGCCAGTACATAGGCCGCCATCGAACCGAGCAGCATGGTGCCGACGGTCGAGAAGCCCACCACGAAGGCGGTGTTGAGGAAGTACCGCCCGATGTTGGCCTTGCTCCAGGCCCTCGACCAGTTGTCGAAGTGGAGCTCGCTCGGCAGCGACCAGGGGTGGGTGAGGATGTCACCCGAGGTCTTGAAGGAGCTCCACAGCGCCCACAGCAGGGGCACGCCCACCATGAGCGCCCAGACCAGCAGGAAGACGTGGGAGAAGGCGTTGAGCACGCCTCCCTCGCTGCTGCGCCACTTCCAGCGGGCGGCGCTCGCGGTGGGGGCGGGCGACTTCTCGCCGTCCACCTTCATGATTTCGGTCGTCATCGCGCCATCCCTAGAATTCGATGCGCTCGCGGCGCGACAGACGCATGCTGAGAACGGCGAACACCAGCGTCACGATCAGCATCGCGACACCCATGGCGGCGGCCATCCCGTACTGGCTGTTGTCCCGGAACGCCGTCTTGTAGAGCAGCAGCGGGACCACGTCGGTGGACTCGTCGGGGCCGCCGACGTTGACGGACATCAGCTGCACATAGATGAACGCGTCCATGGCGATGATGCCCATGTAGACCCAGGCGGTGGCCACCGTGTCCCGCAGCAGCGGCAGGGTGATCCGGAAGAACGTCTTGACCCGCGAGGCGCCGTCCAGGAGCGCCGCCTCGTAGATCTCCCCCGGGATGGAGGCCATGCCGGCGGAGAACAGGACGACATAGAAACCGACGTTCGCCCACACCATGACGACCATGATGCAGATGAGCGCGATGCTGGAGTCGCCGAGCCAGGACTGCTGGAGCGAGCTCAGACCGACGCTCGACAGGAGCGAGTTGAGCATCCCGTTCTCGGGGTCGGGGTTGTAGATCTGCTGCCACAGGATCGCGATGATCGTGATGGAGAGGACCTGGGGGAAGAAGAAAATGACCTTGTAAAGGCCGGATCCCCGTACGCCGGCGACCCCCGCGGAACCCTTGCGGCGGCCGCCGACATTCAGCATGAAGGCGAAGAAGAGACCGAAGGCCAAGGTGACGACCGGCACGCACAGCAGCAGAAGAACGTTGTGCCACAACGCCTTCCAGAACAGGTCGTTGTGGATCAGCTTCTGATAGTTGTCCAGCCCGATGAAGTTCTTCTCGGGCGTCAATCCGCTCCAGCTCGTCATCGAAATCTGGAAGTCCTGGAGGAACGGCGAGATCACGAGGACCCCGTAGAGCGCCAGGGGAATTGCCAAAAATCCGATGATGAACCGGTACTTGCCGTGTCGCATGTCGCCGGTCGCTCTCGTCTCAGCCAGTAGTGGTAAGCGTCCTCGTCAGAGGTGCTTGAACTTCGGGACGGAGGAGTCCTTCTTCGTGTCGTCCGAAGCCTTCTGGGCCTTGTCGATCCACTCGGCCGCCTTGATCTTGCCCGAGAGCAGGTCGAGGGTGAGGTTGCCGATGGTCTCGTTGTTGAGCTTCTTGTACCAGTCCTGGAGCCGCGAGTTGAGGACGTTGGGGCCGGCCGCCTTCAGGGCCGCGTTCGCGGAGGTCAGACCCGGGGTCAGGGACAGACCGTCGGCGGCGCCCTGGACACAGGTCAGGGACTTGATGGCGTTGGTGAAGTTGGTGGTCTGCTTCTTGCTGAGCATGATGCGCAGCAGTTCCATGCCGCCGGTGGGGTTCTTGCCGTCCTTGGCGACGATGAAGGGCTCACCGGCCGCGGCGTACAGGGCGCCGAAGGGCAGCTTGTCGCTGGGGCCCGAGCCGATGAGGGAGCCGACGGCGAGGTCGAAGTCCTTCGGCATGGTGGGCGCGGCCTCGTTCTCCACCCAGGAACCGTCGGCCACCATCGCGGCGCGGCCCTGCGTCCAGGCGGTCTGCATCTGGATGTGGGTCATGCCCTCGGAGCCCTGGAGGAAGTAGCCCTGCCCGGCCAGCTCCTCGTAGTACGAGATGACTTCCTTGACCGCGTCGGTCTTGAAGGCACCGTCGTCGAGGTTGTCGATCGCGTTGAGGGCTTCCTTGCCGCCGACCTTGCCGATCTGGTGCAGCAGGTCGAAGTGGACGTAGTACGGGTACTTGCCCGGGTACGTGAAGGGGGCGATGCCCGCGGCCTTGATCTTCTTGCACAGCGCCAGCATGTCCGAGAAGGTCTGCGGGTACGTCCAGCCCTTGTCCTTGAACAGCTTGTTGGAGTAGAAGGTGCCGTAGACGGTGAACGCGTAGTTGAACGCGTACATCTCCTTGGCGCCGAACTGGCCCTGCTCGACCGTGCCGGCGATCAGTACGTCGCGGACCTTCTTCGACGGGTCGTCGATGGTCGGGGCGTCCAGGAGCGCGGTGAGGTCCTGGAGCTTGCCGGTCTTGGCGAGGGCGGCGGTGTCGAGGTTGTCGGCGCCGGAGTTGTCCATGAAGTCCGGCGGGGTGCTGCTCGCGAAGCGGGGCTGGAGCTTCGGGCCGATCGACTGGGTGCCGGTGTGCTTGACCGTGATGCCGTACTTGGCGTTGTAGTCGGCCTCGGCGGACTTGATGTAGTCGTCGCCGAAACCTCCCTTGAAGACGAACGCCTCAAGGGCCGTGCCCTTGTTGACGCCGAGCGGATTGTCCGCCGACTTGGTGCCCCGGGAGTCAGGCTTTTTGGTGCTGTCCCCGCTGTCTGAGCTCGCGCACGCGCTCAGCAGTGAAGTCGCCGGCACAGCCAGCAGGCCGATTGCCATGGCCCGCTTGAGTGCGTCACGGCGGTTGATCTCGGATCCCATGCTCAAGTCCTCGCCTTCTCCAGGACTCATGCGGTGCAGCGGAATCCGCCGGCGCCCGCGAACAGTTGAAGCGTGAGTGATGCCGTACATCCATCGCGGAGGCTGCCCGGTCCCGGGCCGACCGGCCCGCACGCGGTTCCCCCCGCCCGCGTTCAGCGGGTTGCCCGGACGCCGACAGGTATAGTCCACTTCCCGTCAACTGAGCAAGATCGAAAGCAGGGTTGGCCGACAGTCTTTCCCGAGTTGAGACCTCGCGGATATATCCGTTGGTACGTACCAATGCGGATGTGGGTGCTCCTTTTGCCGCGCATTACACACCTTGACGCCGGCATTGCCCCACGATTTCGGCCACGCATTCCTTCCCAACGCCCTTGACACCACGCCGCACTTGCCGCGCTACTGGATCCTGCGTTTTCACTCTGACAACGTTGTCCACCTCGCATCGGCCGGTATCCACCGGCCTGCGCCGAAGGAAAGGGCCCGCATGCTGCCCAGATCCCGGTACCGACGAGGACCGGCGGCCGCCCTCGTGGCGGCCTCGTTCCTGCTCGTAGTGACGGCACAGTCGGCCGTCGGCGCGCCGTCCGCGACCGCCCGGCCGCCCGCGGACGGCCGCTTCAGCACCTCGTTCGAAACCGGCCAACCACAGCCGGACTGGAGCAATTCCGTCGATACGGACCACGCCGGGAACAAGCGGTCGTCGGGTGTGGACGGGGGCTTCGCCAGTGGGATACCCGGCAATGTGACCGACAAGGTCACGGCCGTCCGGGCCAGTGCCGAGAACCCCGACGGCGGCGAGGTCAAGGAGAACCTGGTCGACGGACAGCCCGGCACGAAATGGCTCGCCTTCCAGCCGACAGCATGGCTCGAATTCGATCTGTCCGAACGAGTGAAGACGGTCACCTACGCGTTGACTTCGGCCAATGACGCGCCCGAACGGGACCCGAAGGACTGGACGCTGAAGGGCTCGCTGGACGGCAAGGACTGGAAGACCCTGGACAGCCGCGCCGGTGAGAGCTTCAAGGGCCGCGGCCAGACCACCACGTACGACTTCGCGAACACCACCGCGTACGCCCACTACCGCCTGGAGATCACGGCCAACGGCGGCGCCCCCATCACCCAGCTCGCCGATGTCCAGTTCTCCGACGGCGACACCAACACCCCGGTCCCCCCGGACATGCTCACCACCGCCGACCAAGGGCCCGGCGGCTCCCCCACCGCCAAGGCGCACGCGGGCTTCACCGGGCTCCGGGCGCTGCGGTACGCGGGCACCCACAAGGCCGAGGGCCGCGCGTACTCCTACAACAAGGTCTTCGACGTGAACACCCGCGTCGGCCGCGACACGGAGCTCGACTACAAGATCTTCCCGTCGATGACGGACACCGACCTCACCTACCCCGCCACGAACGTGTCCGTGGACCTCGCCTTCACCGACGGCACCCATCTGAGTGAACTGGGGGCCCTCGACGCGCACGGCGGCCTGCTGAGCCCGCAGGGCCAGGGCGCCGCCAAGACCCTCTACGTCAACCAGTGGAACCAGGTCTCCTCGGTGATCGGCACGGTCGCCGCCGGCAAGACGGTGGACCGGATCCTGGTCGCGTACGACTCCCCCAAGGGCCCGGCCAAGTTCCAGGGCTGGATCGACGACCTCTCGATCGCTCCGAAGAAGGCCGAGAAGCCGCTCGCGCACCTCTCGGACTACGCGCTCACCACCCGCGGCACCAACTCCAGCGGCTCGTTCTCGCGCGGCAACAACTTCCCGGCGACGGCGGTCCCCAACGGGTTCAACTTCTGGACCCCGGTCACCAACGCCGGCTCGCAGGACTGGCTGTACGACTACGCGCGCCGCAACAACGCCGACAACCTGCCCACCCTCCAGGCGTTCGGCGCCAGCCACGAGCCGAGCCCGTGGATGGGCGACCGGCAGACCTTCCAGGTGATGCCGTCGGCGGCGGCCGGCACCCCCGACGCCTCGCGGACCGCCCGCGCCCTGCCCTTCCGGCACGAGAACGAGACCGCGAAGCCGTACTACTACGGCGTCACGTTCGAGAACGGTCTGAAGACGGAGATCACGCCGACCGACCACGCGGCGATGATGCGGTTCACCTATCCCGGTGACGACGCGAGTCTCATCCTCGACAACGTCACCAACCAGGGCGGCCTCACCCTCGATGCGGCGACGTCCTCGTTCACCGGCTACTCGGACGTGAAGAGCGGCCTGTCGGCGGGGGCCGGACGGCTCTTCGTGTACGGCGTCTTCGACGCGCCCGTCACCGCGAGCGGCAAGCTGCCCGGCGGCGGGGGCGCCGACGTCACCGGCTACGCGCGCTTCAAGCCCGGCAAGGACCGCACCGTCACCCTGCGCCTGGCGACCTCACTCATCAGTGTGGACCAGGCGAAGGCCAACCTCGCCGCCGAGATCCCCGCGAAGACCGGTTTCGACAAGGTCAAGGACCGGGCGCGGCAGGCCTGGGACAAGATCCTCGGCCGCATCGAGGTGGAGGGCGCCTCGCACGACCAGCTGACCACCCTGTACTCCTCGCTCTACCGGCTCTACCTCTACCCCAACTCCGGCTCCGAGAAGGTCGGTTCAAAGATCCAGTACGCCAGCCCGTTCGCGCCGAAGGCCGGCGAGGACACCCCGACCCGCACCGGGTCGAAGATCGTCGACGGTTCCGTGTACGTCAACAACGGGTTCTGGGACACCTACCGCACCACCTGGCCGGCCTATTCGCTGCTCACGCCGAAGAAGGCCGGCGAGATGGTCGACGGCTTCGTGCAGCAGTACAAGGACGGCGGCTGGATCTCCCGCTGGTCCTCACCCGGTTACGCGGACCTGATGACCGGCACCAGCTCCGACGTGGCCTTCGCGGACGCCTATGTGAAGGGCGTGAAGTTCGACGCGGAGGCGGCGTACGAGGCGGCCCTGAAGAACGCCACGGTCGCCCCGCCCTCGTCGGGCGTCGGCCGCAAGGGCATGGACTCCTCGCCCTTCCTCGGCTACACCCCGACCTCCACCCCCGAGGGCCTGTCCTGGTCGATGGAGGGCTACGTCAACGACTACGGCCTGGCGAAGATGGGCCAGGCGCTGTACGAGAAGACGAAGAAGCCCCGCTACAAGGAGGAGTCGGCGTACTTCATGGGCCGCGCCCAGAACTACGTGAAGCTCTTCGACTCCAAGGCCGGTTTCTTCCAGGGCAAGGACGCGGGCGGCAGGTGGCGCGTGGACAGCGCCGCCTACGACCCGCGGGTGTGGGGCTACGACTACACCGAGACCGACGGCTGGGGCTACGCCTTCACCGCCCCGCAGGACTCCCGCGGTCTCGCCAACCTCTACGGCGGCCAGGCCGGTCTCGCCAAGAAGCTCGACACCTATTTCTCGACGCCGGAGACCGCCTCCCCGGAGCTGGCCGGCTCCTACGGCGGCGTCATCCACGAGATGACCGAGGCGCGGGACGTGCGGATGGGCCAGTACGGCCACTCCAACCAGGTCGCACACCACGTCACGTACATGTACGACGCGGCGGGGCAGCCCTCCAAGGCGCAGGAGAAGGTCCGCGAAGTCCTCAGGCGGCTCTACAACGGCAGTGAGATCGGGCAGGGTTACCACGGTGACGAGGACAACGGCGAGCAGTCGGCCTGGTACGTGTTCTCGGCGCTGGGCTTCTACCCGCTGGTGATGGGCAGCGGTGAGTACGCGATCGGCTCGCCCCTGTTCACCAAGGCGACCGTCCATCTGGAGAACGGCCGCGACCTGGTGGTGAAGGCGCCGAAGAACAGCGACGCCAACGTGTATGTGCAGTCCCTGAAGGTGAACGGCAAGGCCTGGAACTCCACGGCGCTCCCGCACGATCTGCTTGCGCGGGGCGGCACGCTCGACTTCTCGATGGGCGCGCACCCCTCGTCGTGGGGCACCGGCAAGAACGCGGCGCCGGTCTCGATCACCAAGGACGCCAAGGTGCCCACGCCGCCGAGCGACGCGATCACCGGCTCGGGACCGCTGTTCGACAACTCCTCGGCCACGTCCGCCGCGTTCACGTCGGTGGAGCTGCCGGTGTCCGCCGCGACGCGCTGCGTCCAGTACACGCTCACCTCGGCGGACCGCGCGAAGGCTCCGGCGTCCTGGACGCTCCAGGCGTCCGTCGACGGCACGACGTGGAAGGACGTCGACCGGCGGGTGGGCGAGACGTTCGGCTGGGACCGCCAGACCCGTGTGTTCTCGGTCCGCTCCCCTGGCTCCTACGCGCACTACCGGCTGGTGAGCGGCGGCGGCACGGCGACGCTGGCGGAGGTCGAACTGCTGTCCTGAATACGTCGCACGGCTTTCGCACAGATCATCTCCGTTGTGTCCCAAACCAGTTGACTTGTGAAGATGCCGTGCGACGGTCGCGGGGATGCGGTACGACTCATGGGTCGTACCGCATTCAACCGTGATGCGCTTGACCGAAGGAGCACTACGTGGCCCATCTCAAGGTCCGTAAGAGTGGCAGGGCACTCTCCCGCTTCGCCGTGGCCGCGATAGCCACCGCCCTGGTGGCAGCGGGCGCCGGCGCGGCATCGGCCGACGGCTCCGCGCCCGCGCACCCGCTGCCGAAGATGCCGGCGCACACCACCCCCCAGGCCAGGAGCCTCGCGATCGCGTCCGAGGCGAACCCCGCCGCGAACCCGGTCTTCCCGCTGCTCGGCTTCGACAACGCCGGGGACGAGTGGGCGTACGGGCCCGACGGCAGCGGTGGTCTGACGACCCGGGTGAAGGAGGGCAACCTTCCGAACGTGCGCAACGACGCGTTCGTCGACAACGACGCGGACGGCTACCTCGACGGCGAATGGCAGTGGACCAACGACGGGACTCTGCACTACCTCGTCGACTACAACACGCCGGACAAGGTGATCGGCGGCGGCTGGAACATCTACGACAAGGAGCTGTCCCCCGGCAACCTCGGCGGCGCCCAGGGCTACGACATCGTCGCGCGTGACAGCGCGGGCGTGCTGTGGCTCTACCTCGGCTACGGCGACGGCACCGTGACCAGCCGCATCAAGGTCGGCGGCGGCTGGGAGGCGTACACCCAACTCGCCGGCAAGGGCGACCTGGACGGCGACGGCAAGCCCGACATGGTCGCCCGCGACACGGCCGGCGACCTCTGGTTCTACAAGGGCACGGGCAACTACACCGCGCCGTTCGCGCCCCGCACCAAGATCGGCGGCGGGTGGAACATGTTCAACGCCCTCGTCTCCACCGGCGACGTGGACCTCGACGGCAAGACCGACCTGCTCGCCCGGGACACCAACGGCGGCCTGTGGCTGTACAAGGGCAACGGCCAGGGCGGCGATCCCTACGAGGCACGCGTGCAGATCGGCACCAACTACAACATCTACCGCCTGATGACGTCTTGATGACGTCCTGACACATCGGCACCCGCACGGCAGGGCCGCACCTCCTCCGGGAAGTGCGGCCCTGCCGTCGCTCCGGCCGATTGCCGCTGCCCCCTGCGCCGTAACCCGCTCGCAGCGGACAACGTCACGGCGTCGCCACGGTGTCGCTGCCCAACTTCCCATGTCAGGCGCGCTGTTGTGCCCCTTTACGCCTTAAACGGTTTGACTTGTGAAGATGTCGTGCAACGATCATGAGGGTGTGCCTGCGGCTCATGGGTCGTACGGCACCCCACCAGTGTTGTGTTGCGATTCACCGAAGGAGCATTTCGTGGCCATCCTCAAGGGCCGTAAGCGCGGCAAGGCGCTCTCCCGCTTCGGCGTGGCGGCGATAGCCGCGGCGCTGGTCGCCGCCGGCGCCGGCGTGGCTTCGGCCGACAGCGTCTCTCCGGCGCACCCGCTGCCGAAGCTGCCGGCGCACGCGCCGAAGGCCCCGCACGCCAGGAGCTTCGCCGCGGCGGCCGCGCCGAACCTCGCCGCGAACCCGATCTTCCCGCTGCTCGGCGTCGACAACGACGGCCTCGCCTGGGCCTACGGGCCCAACACGACCGGCGGCCTGACGGCCCGTACGTCGGCGGGCTACCTCCCGTACCTGGCCAACGACGCGTTCGTCGACAACAACGCGGACGGCTACCTGGACGGCGAGTGGCAGTGGGACAAGACCGGCAACCTGCACTACTTCGCCGGTGAGGACGCGCCGGACAAGGTCATCGGCGGGGGCTGGAACACCTACGACAAGGAGCTCTCCCCGGGCAACCTCGCCGGCGCCCAGGGCTACGACATCATCGCGCGTGACAGCGCGGGCGACCTGTGGCTCTACCTCGGCTACGGCGACGGCACCGTGACCAGCCGCGTCAAGGTCGGCGGGGGCTGGGACGCCTACACCCAGCTCGCCGGCAAGGGCGACCTGGACGGCGACGGCAAGGCCGACATCGTCGCGCGCGACAAGGCCGGCGACCTCTGGTTCTACAAGGGCACGGGCGAGCGCACCGCGCCCTTCGCCTCCCGCACCAAGATCGGCGGCGGGTGGAACATGTTCAACACGCTCGTCTCCACCGGCGACGTGGACCTCGACGGCAAGACCGACCTGCTCGCCCGGGACACCGACGGCAACCTGTGGCTCTACAAGGGCACCGGCAACGCCGCGGACCCGTTCCAGTCGCGCGTGAAGATCGGCTACGGCTACAACACCTACCGCCTGCTGACTTCCTGACGCATCATCACACACGGCAGGGCCGCACCCCCCTTCCGGGGGGTGCGGCCCTGCCGCCGTTCTGACGCTCTGCCGTGCCTACTTGCGGATCAGGCTGCGCAGCACGTACTGCATGATGCCGCCGTTGCGGTAGTAGTCCGCCTCGCCGGGGGTGTCGATGCGCACGACCGCGTCGAACTCACTGCGTACATTGTCGGCTTCGCCGGGGGCCGTGTCGGTGGTGACCTTCACCGTGCGCGGCGTGGTGCCGTTGTTCAGCTCCTCGACGCCGGTGAAGGAGAAGGTCTCCTCGCCGGTCAGGCCGAGCGAGGAAGCGGTCGCGCCCTCGGGGAACTGGAGCGGCAGGACGCCCATGCCGATGAGGTTCGAGCGGTGGATGCGCTCGTAGGACTCGGCGATGACGGCCTTGACGCCGAGCAGCGCGGTGCCCTTGGCGGCCCAGTCGCGGGACGAGCCCGAGCCGTACTCCTTGCCCGCCAGGATGACCAGCGGGGTGCCGGCGGCCTGGTAGTTCTGCGAGGCGTCGTAGATGAAGGAGACCGGGCCGCCCTCGACGGTGAAGTCGCGGGTGAAGCCGCCCTCGGTGCCCGGCGCGATCTGGTTGCGCAGGCGGATGTTGGCGAAGGTGCCGCGGATCATGACCTCGTGGTTGCCACGGCGCGAGCCGTAGGAGTTGAAGTCACGACGCTCGACGCCGTGCTCCGTGAGGTACTTGCCTGCCGGGGTGTCGGCCTTGATCGCACCGGCCGGGGAGATGTGGTCGGTGGTGACCGAGTCGCCCAGCTTCGCCAGGACGCGGGCGCCCTGGATGTCGGAGACCGGGGTGGTCTCCATCGTCATGCCCTCGAAGTAAGGGGGCTTACGGACGTAGGTGGACTCGGAGTCCCACTCGAAGGTGTTGCCGGTCGGGATCGGCAGCGACTGCCACTGCGCGTCACCCGCGAAGACGTCCTGGTAGGACTTGTTGAACATGTCCTCGCCGATGGCGTTGGCCACGACGTCGTTGACCTCGGCCTCGGTGGGCCAGATGTCCTTGAGGTAGACCGGGTTGCCCTCGGTGTCGGTGCCGATGGCCTCGGTGGTGATGTCGACCTTCATCGAGCCGGCGATGGCGTACGCGACGACCAGCGGCGGGGACGCCAGGTAGTTCATCTTGACGTCGGGGTTGATCCGGCCCTCGAAGTTGCGGTTGCCGGAGAGCACCGAGGTGACCGCGAGGTCGTGCTCGTTGATCGCCTTCGAGATCTCCTCGTCCAGCGGACCGGAGTTGCCGATGCAGGTGGTGCAGCCGTACCCGACGAGGTTGAAGCCCATCTTGTCGAGGTAGGGGGTGAGGCCGGCCTTGTCGAAGTAGTCGGTGACGACCTTCGAGCCCGGGGCCAGGGTGGTCTTGACCCACGGCTTGCGGGTCAGGCCCTTGTCGACGGCCTTCTTCGCGACGAGCGCCGCGGCGACCATGACGTACGGGTTCGAGGTGTTGGTGCACGAGGTGATCGCGGCGACGGTGACGGCGCCGTGGTCGATCTCGAACGTCGTGCCGTCGGCCAGGGTGACCGGGGTGGGGCGGCTCGGCACACCGTTGGTGGTGGCCGGGGCGTCGGAGGCCGGGAAGGACTCCTTGCCCGCCTCGTCGTCGTCCTCGACGTAGTTGCGCACGTCCTGGCCGAAGCGCTCAGCGGCGTTGGCGAGGACGATGCGGTCCTGCGGGCGCTTGGGGCCGGCGATGGAGGGGACGACCGTGGAGAGGTCGAGCTCCAGCTTCTCGGAGAAGTCGGGCTCGGCGGCCGGGTCGAGCCAGAGGCCCTGCTCCTTGGCGTACGCCTCGACGAGCGCGACCTGCTGGGCGTCGCGGCCGGTCAGACGCAGGTACTTCAGGGTCTCGTCGTCGATCGGGAAGATCGCGGCGGTGGAGCCGAACTCCGGCGACATGTTGCCGATGGTGGCGCGGTTGGCGAGGCTCGTGGCCGCCACACCCTCGCCGTAGAACTCGACGAACTTGCCGACGACGCCGTGCTTGCGCAGCATCTCGGTGATCGTGAGCACCAGGTCGGTCGCGGTGGTGCCCGGGTTCAGCTCGCCGGTCAGCTTGAAGCCGACGACGCGCGGGATGAGCATCGAGACCGGCTGGCCCAGCATCGCGGCCTCGGCCTCGATGCCGCCGACGCCCCAGCCGAGCACGCCGAGGCCGTTGACCATGGTGGTGTGCGAGTCGGTGCCGACGAGGGTGTCGGGGTAGGCCTGGCCACCCCGCACCATGACCGTACGGGCCAGGTGCTCGATGTTGACCTGGTGGACGATGCCGGTGCCCGGCGGGACGACCTTGAAGTCGTCGAAGGCGGTCTGGCCCCAGCGCAGGAACTGGTAGCGCTCCTTGTTGCGGCCGTACTCCAGCTCCACGTTCTGCGCGAACGCGTCCTTGGTGCCGAACTTGTCGGCGATGACGGAGTGGTCGATGACCAGCTCTGCCGGGGAGAGCGGGTTGACCTTCGCCGGGTCGCCGCCGAGCTCCTTGACGGCCTCACGCATGGTGGCGAGGTCCACGACACAGGGCACACCGGTGAAGTCCTGCATGATCACGCGGGCCGGCGTGAACTGGATCTCCTCGCTGGGCTGGGCCTGGGAGTCCCAGTTTCCGAGCGACCGGATGTGGTCGGCGGTGATGTTCGCGCCGTCCTCGGTGCGGAGCAGGTTCTCCAGGAGAACCTTCAGGCTGTAAGGGAGGCGCGCGGAGCCCTCGACCTTGTCCAGCTTGAAGATCTCGTACGACTCGTCGCCCACGCGCAGCGTGCTGCGGGCGTCGAAGCTGTTCGCCGACACGACAGTCTCCTTCATTGATGTGCGCGTTCCACCACAATCCTGCCGCCACGACGTGTTGTCGATCCGCTGAGGTAAGGCTAAGTTAGGTAACCCTTACCGAGCGTCGGCTGCGGTGCGCCTCGGTAGATATCTCGATGTCGAGATAACTCTAGTACATCGCCGCCGGTAGGTCATGCGCGGGCGAGCCCGTCCGCCGCCGTCGAGGCGGGCCTGGCGCCGCCGTCGAACCGCGCCCACCGCCGTCGTCGAACCGGGCCGCCCACTCAGCGCACCCCAGTCGTGCGGCCTTTCCTCGCCATCGAACCCAGCCGCGCGAGGCAGCCACGCCGAGGCCTTGGAGCAACGGCTGACCGCCTTCGTCCGGGTGGGTGCGGCAGGGCCACCCGGGTGGCGGTGCCGGCCCGTACGTTGGCAGGCATGGACAAGAACCGGCTGAGTGAGTTCCTGCGGGCCCGGCGCGCACTGGTGCGGCCCGAGGGACCACGCGATGCCTGCCGGGACGCGCCGCACCCCCGGTCTGCGCCGGGAGGAGGTTGCCGTCCTCGCGGGAGTGAGCACCGACTACTACGTGCGGCTGGAACAGGGCCGCGAACGCAATCCCTCGCCCCAGGTCCAGAGGGCATTGGCCGCCGCACTCCTGCTGGGGGACGAGGAAGCCGCCCACCTGCGCGCCCTCGTCGATCCGTCACAGCACGCACGGCCCCCGGCGGCCGCCCGGGAGTACGCCGGCCCGCACCTGGTGTCCTTGCTGGACGCCTGGGCGCACACCCCGGCCCTGGTCTACGGCCGCCACCTCGACCTGCTGGCCGTCAACACCCTCGGCGAGGCGCTGCGCTGGTGGGCGAACTCTCCGTACGTGACCACGACTTCGCCCGCATGTGGGCGCGCCACGAGGTGCGGGCGAAGACGGCATCGGCCAAACGTTTTCACCACGCGTCGGTCGGCGATCTGACTCTGCATTTCGAGACCTTCTCCGTCAACAGCGCGCCCGGTCAGCATCTGGTGGTCTACCGAGCCGAACCCGGCAGCGCTGCCGAACAGTCGCTGGCCCTGCTGGGCAGCCTCGCCCTCACCGCCCTCCCGGACACTCAAGATGAAGGGAATATTCCGCATGACCTGCACTGATTCTCCCGTCTGGTTCATCACAGGCTGCTCCTCCGGCTTGGGCCGGGAGCTGGCCCGGGCCGTACTGGAACACGGCTGGCGGGCGGTGGTCACGGCCCGGGACCCCGGCAAGGCCGCCGACCTGATCGCCGGGCACGAGGAACGCGCGATCGCGTTGCCCCTGGACGTCACCGACGCCCGGCAGATCACGGACGCCGTCGCCCAGGCACACGCCGCCTTCGGACAGATCGACGTACTGGTCAACAATGCGGGCTACGGCTACCTCGCCGCCGTCGAGGAGGGCGAGGACGACGAGGTGCGTGCCTTGTTCGACACCAATGTCTTCGGCCTGGTGGACACCACCAAGGCCGTCCTGCCCGGCATGCGAGCCCGCCGCACCGGCCACATCGTGAACGTGTCCTCCCTCGGCGGCCTCATCGCCTTCGGCGCCACCGGCTATTACCACGCAGGCAAGTTCGCCGTGGAAGGGCTCTCCGAGTCCCTGGCCGCCGAGGTCGCGCCACTCGGCATCAAGGTCACGATCGTCGAACCCGCCGCGTTCCGCACCAACTGGTCCGGGCCCTCCATGCGCCAGTCCGCCACCACCATCGCCGACTACGCCGCGACCGCGGGCACCCGACGCGCGAGCACCCTGGCCACCCACGGTCACCAGCCCGGCGACCCGGCACGCGCCGCCCGGGCCGTCATCGACGCCGTCACGGCCGAAGTGCCCCCGCTGCGCCTGCTGTTGGGCAAGGCCGCATACGACATCGCCACCGCCAAGCTGGACTCCCTCAGGACCACGTTCGACGACTGGCGGGAGGAGACCCTCAGCGCCGACTTCCCACCGGAACAAACCGCGAGCTGAGCGGCGCCACCGGACACGGGGGGGTAACCCGCTCCGCAACAGGGACCGGTCACCCGCTCCGCAACAGGCGTCGGTCACCCGCTCCGGAACGACGCCACGGTCAGGTCATCCGCTCCGCCGTGAACCCGGTGGTGCGGTGAGCACACGATCACCACCTTGCACCACCGTCTCGCACCGCTTCCCTCGCACCGCTTCCCCCGCGTCACGACGTGGCCGCCGCCCTCGCCGGCCGGTACGGCGACGCGGTGCCGGCCGCCGCGATCCGCGCCCTCCTCGACAACGGCGGGGCCGACCGCGTCCTCCTCGCTCCCCCGACCCGCGAGGCCCTGGAGAAGGCACGGGCAAACGGCTGGACGTGCGTCATCGTCACCAACGGCCGCACCAGCCAGCAGGAAGCAAAGATCCGTACCTGCGGACTTGACCAACTCGTCCAGGGCTGGGTCGTCTCGGAAGGCGTCGGCTACAAGAAGCCCGACCCGCGGATCTTCCGGGCGGCGGCCGCCGCGGTCGGCGCTCCCCTCCTGGGCGCGTGGGTCATCGGCGACGCGCCCCACGCCGACATCGCGGGCGCCGACGCGCTCGGGCTGCGCAGCGTGTGGGTGACGGACGGTCGCGCCTGGCCGCAGGACGGTCACCGTCCCACGCACGTCACCGGCGATGTCGCCCGCGCGATCCACCACGTCATGGAGGCGTCGCGATAACGACGCCGCCGGGCCCGCCGCGCTCGGACGCGCGGCGCTCGGACGCGCAGAGGTACGCGGGTCTCGCCGTGGCCTCCGAGGCGGGCCGCTGTTGGCGCATCTCGCCCTGCCCTCTGGGGACGGGCCGTGGTTCGCGTACCTCCCACCTGGCCCCAAGGACAGGCCACTGTTCGGGTGTCTCGTCCTCGCCTTCTCGGGCGCGCACTCCGCGGCGACACGCCGGGGCCGACAGGGCCGACACTGCGACGCACCCCGGACGGATCAGTTCCGTTTGCCGCTGTCGCGCGGGGCGCACAGGATCGGAGTTGACGGGCCTTCACCTTGACGCCTCACCCCGACGGCTCACCCCAGCGAGAACACATCTCATATCTGAGATAACCTGCCCCTATGGCAGACGACTACCTCGTACGCATCGGCAAGCTCATCCGTGACGCCCGGCAGCACCGGGGCTGGACGCAGACGCAGTTGGCCGAGGCTCTGGGCACCAGCCAGAGCGCCGTGAACCGCATCGAGCGCGGGAACCAGAACATCAGCCTTGAGATGATCGCGCGCATCGGAGAAGCGCTCGACAGCGAAATCGTCTCGCTCGGCTACGCGGGCCCCATGCACCTGCGTGTCGTGGGCGGCCGCCGCCTCTCGGGCTCGATCGACGTCAAGACGAGCAAGAACGCCTGTGTCGCGCTGCTCTGCGGATCGCTGCTCAACAAGGGCCGCACCGTGCTGCGCCGAGTGGCCCGCATCGAAGAGGTGTACCGGCTCCTGGAAGTCCTCAACTCCATTGGTGTGCGCACCCGTTGGATCAACGAGGGCACCGACCTGGAGATCGTGCCGCCGGCCCGGCTCGACCTGGACGCGATGGACGCGGACGCCGCCCGCAGGACCCGCTCGATCATCATGTTCCTCGGCCCGCTGCTGCACCGCATGGACCGCTTCCGGCTGCCGTACGCCGGCGGCTGCGACCTCGGCACCCGTACCATCGAGCCGCACATGATCGCCCTGCGCCGGTTCGGCCTCGACATCACGGCCACCGAGGGGATCTACCACGCCGAGGTGAACCGCACCTCGCCCGAGCGCCCGATCGTCCTGACCGAACGCGGCGACACCGTCACCGAGAACGCCCTGCTCGCCGCCGCCCGCAACGAGGGCGTCACCGTCATCCGCAACGCCTCGTCCAACTACATGGTCCAGGACCTGTGCTTCTTCCTGGAAGCGCTGGGCGTGCGGGTCGACGGCATCGGCACCACCACCCTGACCGTGCACGGCACGGCGGACATCGACGTGGACGTCGACTACTCCCCCTCCGAGGACCCGGTCGAGGCGATGAGCCTGCTCGCCGCGGCCGTCGTGACCGAGTCCGAGCTGACGATCCGCCGGGTCCCGGTGGAGTTCCTGGAGATCGAGCTCGCGGTCCTTGAGGAAATGGGCCTCGACCA
Source organism: Streptomyces sp. NPDC048416 (assembly GCF_043200435.1). Taxonomy (NCBI): domain Bacteria; kingdom Bacillati; phylum Actinomycetota; class Actinomycetes; order Kitasatosporales; family Streptomycetaceae; genus Streptomyces; species Streptomyces sp. NPDC048416. The sequence goes on along the minus strand of NZ_JBICXU010000039.1, from coordinate 29,545 downwards.
CGACCGCACCGAGGAGTACCCCGCCGACAACGGGCGCACCCGTCTGATCGACCTCACCGTACGGCCTTCCAAGCTGGAGGCGCCGATCGACAAGATCCACCCGATGCCGTTCCCCGGCCTGAACATCGACAACGTGCCGTTCTTCGCGGCGATCGCGGCGTCCGCCCAGGGCCAGACGCTGATCCACGACTGGGTCTACGACAACCGCGCGATCTACCTCACGGACCTCAACCGCCTCGGCGGCCGCCTCCAACTCCTCGACCCGCACCGGGTTTTGGTGGAGGGACCCACCCGCTGGCGCGCCGCAGAAATGATGTGCCCCCCGGCCCTGCGCCCGGCCGTGGTGGTGCTGCTCGCCATGATGGCCGCCGAGGGCACCTCAGTACTGCGCAACGTGTACGTCATCAACCGCGGCTACGAGGACCTGGCGGAACGCCTCAACTCGGTGGGCGCACAGATCGAGATCTTCCGGGACATCTGAGGCACCGCCGAGTTCTTTCCCCCTTTCCCTTTCCCTTTCCCTTTCCCTTCCCTGACGTGCCGGGCAGCGGGCCGGGGAAGGGGGCGGCGGCCGTAAGGCCTCGGCCGCGGCCGGCGGTCTTCGCCGTCCGCGGCGCCTCAGCGGGAGCCGGGCCGTCCCGGCGCAGCGCGGCACAGGGCCGTGTCCACGACGCGTTCGACGCGGTCGGTGCCCGCCGCCTCGGGCGGGATCTCGGTCACGGTCACGTTCGCGGCGCGTCCGTCGTCGGTGGCGCCGCCCCGGACCTCGTATCCCTGGATGTCGCCGCCGTGACCCCAGTAGACGCCGCCGCACGACAACGGCCTGCTCATGAGCCCGAGGCCGTAACCTGCTCCGTTGTTCCCGACGGGGACGGTGGTACGCATCTGGGCGAGCTGGGCCGCCGGGAGGAGCCGGCCGCCCAGGAGCGCGCTGAAGAAGCGGTTGAGATCGGAGTTGGTGGAGATCAGCTGGCCCGCGGCCCAGCCCCATGAGGGGTCCAGTTCCGTGACGTCGCGCAGCGGCGCGTCGGCCGCGTCCTGGTAGTAGCCGTGCGGGTGCGGTTCGCGCAGGGCCTGGTCGCCGGGGGCCGGGAAGCAGGTGTGGCGCAGCCCGATGCGCTGGATGACGCGCCGGTCCATTTCCTCGGCGAGGGGGCGGCCGGTGACCTTCTGGATGATCAGGCCCGCCAGGACGTAGTTCGTGTTGCTGTACTCCCAGCGCGCACCCGGGGCGAAGTCGGCCTTGTGCTTGAGCGCGATGTCGATGAGGTCGCGGGGCTCGAAGTACCGGTGCTGAACGGCCTTGTCGTCGAGGTAGTTGCCGTATTCCGGCAGCCCGCTGGTGTGCTGGAGCAACTGCCGGACCGTGATGTGACGGCCGTCGATGCCGTCGCCGCGCAGCAGTCCGGGCAGGTACGTGTCGACGGGGGCGTCGAGGCCCACCTTGCCCTCCCCGACCAGTTGCAGCACGACGACAGCAGTGAACGTCTTGGTGCTGCTGCCGATCCTTACCTGCCCGTCGGTCGGCACCCTCGACCCGGTGGCCAGGTCACCGCTGCCTGCGGTGTAGCTGCGGATGTGTCCGTCCCTGTCCTTGACGCCGGCCAGAGCGGCCGGCAGACCGTCGTCCCGCACCAGCGCGTCGAGGCCCCGCTGGACCGGGTCCGGGCGCCCGGCGGCGGACGCCGGGGGCGGCGCCGGAACACCCGCCGTCATGATGCCGACGGCCACCGCGGTTACGGCGCCGCGTCGGCGGAGCCTGTGCCGTTCCTGCTTGCGCATGAGTCAACTCCTGGTGGAATAGGGGGCGTTCGGCCGCGCGTCAGGTGCCCGCGAGCTGCTGGCGCACGCACTGCTCGTACTGGCTGAAGCTGTCGGGCCGATAGCACTTCTGCGTGTGGTTCGCGTACCAGGCGAGGAAGATCGCGGTCAGGACGGAGACCAGGATCGCGAGCGCCGATGTCACCACGGCGGTGACGGCTCTGCCCCGGCCGGCGCCGGTCCGCTTCGCCGTGAGCAGGGCGACGACGCCCAGGACGAGTCCGATGACGCCGAGCGGACCGCCGATGAGGACGATCGAGGTACTGAGGCTCAACACGCCGAACACCATGGCGACCAGGGCCGGCCCGTTCCTCCCGGGCGGCACCTCGGTCCCCGGCGCGTGCGTCCCTGGAGTGCCCAGGCGTGTGCGGTCCTGGATGCCCATGTGTGTGGGGTCACGTGTGTCGTCACGTGTGTGGTCGCGTGTGTGGTCGCGCATACCGTCGCCTGTGATCACTGGCCGCCTCCGTCATCTGTCGCCATCCGTGCAGGGCCCGATCCTGTGTCACGCAGGCGCGGGCGCACATCGCTTGAAGGCAGGAGAGTCTGCTCCCTCGATCGGGGGAGGCCGCAGGTCAGCGAGCCAGTCATACTGACCGGATCATGTTGAGGGGACTTCGGCCGCTGGTGCGCGGCTCCACGTATGCGGGCGTGCTCTTCGCCCTGGGCGGCCCATTGGCGAGCCTTGTTCCGCTGCCGTTCGCGATGGTGCCGGTCCTCGTGTGGCCGTCGGGCCCTTATGGCGTGCGGACGGCGCTGGCCCTTCTCGTCTGGGGGGCGCTCATCGGCGCTCTGGGGCTCGCCCGCACCACACGACGCGTGCTGATCGTGTCGGCCCGCCGGCTGCTGCGGGTGCCGCTGCCGGACCCGGTGGCCCCGCGCCGGCCCACGAGCTCGCCCCGTACCGGGCCCGCCACCGACCGTTGGCGCACATCGCTGTGGCTGCTGCTGCACGTGGCGGCGGGGTGGACGGGGACGCTGGTCGGCGGGGTGCTGGTCATCGCGGGCCTGACGCTGCCATGGGGGTGGTTCGAAGCCGAGGCGGGGCTCAGTCTGTTCGGCTGGACCGTGCGGGCCGACGGCGGCTGGGTGAGCTGGGCGTTGGCGCTCGGCTGCCTGCTGCTCGCCGCGACCCTGTGCGTGGGGGTGACGTACGTCCTGCGCCGGCTGGCCCCCGGGCTGCTGGGGCCCTCGACCGCCGAGCGGCTCGCGCTGGCCGCCGAGCGGGAGCTGCGGCTGGCCGAAAGCAACCGACTGGCCCACGAGTTGCACGACTCCATCGGACACACACTGACCGCGACCACCATCCAGGCCGCCGTGGCGGGCGAGCTGCTGCTCGCCGACCCGGCCGCCGCCCGGGGCGCCCTGCGCAGCATCGAGGAGTCGGCCCGAACCGCCCTGGAGGACCTTGACTACGTACTGGGCGTGCTGCGCGCGGAGAACGCAACGACCGCGCCCACCCGCACCCTGGCCGACCTGCCCGAGCTCCTGGAACGGCTGCGGCACGGGGGCGCGGTGGTGGAGCCGGAGCTGTCGGGCGACCTGGCGCGGGTGCGGGCCACCCTCTCCAGGGCGGCGTACCGGATCGTCCAGGAGGGCCTGACGAACGCGCTGCGGCACGGGGCCGCCGGCCCGGTCCAGGTACGGGTGACGGCCGCACGGACCGTACTGGAACTCAGCGTGGTCAACGAGACGCGGACGGCCCCGGGCCCGAACCCCTTCCCGACGTCCGGCCACGGACTGGCGGGACTCGCCGAGCGCGTACGGCTGTTGCACGGCACGATCGAGACCGGTCCGGACGGCCCGCGGCACTGGCGGCTGGCGGTCCGGCTGCCCCTACGGCCGGCCGCATGAGCGCCCATGGCCCCGGCGCATCCGTCAGCACCCCTGTCGCCGCTCCCGTCACCCTGCTGATCGCGGACGACGACGCGGTGACCCGGAGCGGTCTGCGGCTGCTGCTCGGAGCGCAACCGGGGATCGCCGTGGTCGGGGAGGCCGCCGACGGCCACGAGGCGATCGAGCGGGCGGAGCTGCTGCGCCCGGACGTGGTCCTGATGGATGTCCGGATGCCCAGGTGCGACGGCCTTGAGGCCACCCGCCGCCTCCTTGCCGAGTTTGCCCGGCCGCCGAAGGTCGTCGTGATCACCACCTTCGAGAACGACGGTTATGTCACCGCCGCGCTCAGCGCGGGGGCCGCCGGATTCGTGCTCAAGCGGCATCCGGTCCCGCAGATCGCGGAGGCCGTGCGGGTGGTGGCGACGGGCGAGGCGATCCTCTTCCCGGCGGCACTGCGCCGCATGGTCACCGCCCGGCCCTTGGACTGCGCCCAGGCGCTGCCGCACGCGACGCTGACGGACCGGGAGGAGGAAGTCCTGCGGTCGATGGCCACGGGCCTTTCCAACCCGGAGATCGCGACGTCGCTCATGGTGAGCCTGGAGACAGTGAAGACCCACGTCGGGAACGTGCTCAGCAAGCTCGGTGCGCAGAACCGCACCCACGCGGTGGTGATCGCCTACGAGTCCGGCCTGGTGGTGCCGGGAGGAGCGGGCTGAGACGGCTCGCGCCCCCACGGCATCCAGGTCACGGCGTGCGCGGCGGGGCCCGGGGCTCAGAGCCGGGCGAACCTGGTGAACTCCGGGAGGTAACCCTGTTCCTGGCCGTTGGCGGTGGGGTGGTACGACTCGTTGACGGGGAACGTGACGGAGTGGATCCACGACGAGGCGGAGCAGATCCCGTGCCCGGTAAAGCGTTTGGTGACGTCGCCGAAGGTGAAGCCGTGGTTGGTGGCCCGCTCGGACATGACCCGGTTGATCACGTCGACGGCGTCGTTGAGCGTGTTCTGTTTCGCCTGGCTCATGCCGCGCGCACACGTGCCGTGCGGGGTGAAGAGCCGGGGGTAGCCGAGGACGACGACGAGGGCCTTGGGGGCCTTCTCCCTGATGGCGCCGTACGTCGCGTCCAGGGCGGGGGGAAGCTCGTTCACGACGTAGTCGCGGGCTGCGGCGACCTTGCTCTGACAGGTGCTGTCGCTGCCGAGGACACAGGCACTCATCACGTCGGCGAACCCCGCGTCGTTGGCGCCGGCGGTGATGCTGACGAGCCGGGTCCCCTTGTCCAGCGGGCCCAACTGGTTCTTCATGACGTCCTGGGTGGTGGCTCCGGAACAGGCCGTGAAGGCGAACCGACGTGCCGGGTGCGCGGCGGCCCACAGCTCGGGGTAGGAGTGGGAGCTGCGTCCGCAGGACTCACCGGCCCGGTAGTCCCCGGCGCCGAGACCGGAGGAATAGGAGTCGCCGAGGGCGGCATAACTGCCCTCGGAAGGCGCTTCGACGGCATGTGCCGCCACTGTTCCGGTGCCCGTGAGCAGGAGCGCGGACAGCAACAAGGTGGGCCGCAGCGAGCGGCGGGGGGTGGGTGCCATGATCCGCACAACGAGTCACACCTGGGGCGGATACGGCAGGCCGGTGTCCGGCTGGGACGGCCACCCGGTAGGCGGCGTGCGGGGGGTCAGGGCCCCGCACCGGGCACTTTCTCTGCCACTCGCAGCAGATTCGCTCGCCCTTGTAGGAGTGCGACTGCTCGCCGTGGCGCTCCTGGCTCTGGGCACCCGGCCATAAGCGGAAACGGCGCGTGCCCCCTTCCTGGCGCGCGACCGGAAGCACGGGGTTCCCGCCGGTGAGTAGGGGTACTCGGCGGGCATCAACCGGATAGGCCGGATTAGGGGAGATGCCATGCTGGCCATAGGCGCGGCGATACTGTTCGCGATCGCGTTTCTGATCAACGCTGCGGACATTTCGACCAACGATGTGTTCACCTCCACCAACGTCATGCTGATCGGGCTGGCCCTGCTGGCCCTGCATGTGGCGGGCATCGGCAACGGCTGGTCGGGACGCCGGCGGCGTTAATCGCGGTCGAACGGGCGCGGTGGCGCGGTGGCGCGGACTTTTCGGGCTGATCGACGGTATGCCCATCCGGGGCCTCGGCCGGGCCGCCCGACCACCCGAGCCGCACCCGCGCCGCACCCAACCGCCCCGGCCACCCGCGCCGCACCTGGCCACCCCGGCCACCGCCGCACCTGACCGCCCCGGCCATACCCGGCCACTCCACTCCGGCCGCCCCGACTGCCCGGGCGCCGACCCCCCGTACCCAACGGCACCGACAGCACCGACAGCACCGACAGCACCGACAGCACCGACAGCACCCGAGCGTGGCGCTCGCGCCTTTATGGGCCGTGGGCGCCGCTTTCGCGTGTGGGCCGTGCCCCGGGAACAGGGTCGCCCATAAATGACATGTACCCGCGCCTGTAGCCGCTCCAGAATTAGACAGAGCACCCTTTTGGCGGTGAAGGGCGGGGTCGCTTTCCTGGGGGCGCGCGTGGTTTAACTCGCAACTGCTTAATGCTCCCGCGCGCCCGAGCGACCCCCGTATTCCTCCGTGTCATCGGTGATAAAACTGTCGTTGTCCAACTCGTCGGACGGTGTTAAAAAACAGAAAGGTGGAGTCATGATTGAAGGCGTCAAGCGTGCGATCGCTCTCGGTGCTGCTACTGCCGCACTCGCCGCAGGAGTGGCTTTCTCCTCGGTCGGTGTCGCTGAGGCGGCGCCGCAGCACACGGTCGCGGCGGCGGCTCACGGCGGCAAGGAGCGGTGCCACGTAGTCAAGGGGTACTGGACGAAGACCTGGCACAAGGCCACGCGCGACCGGCACGGCCGGGTCCACCCGGGCCACTGGACCAAGACATGGCACAAGGCGCGCAAGGTCTGCCACCGTTAATGACGCAAGGCTCGCGCAAAGAGTTGGCGAGGCTCCTCTAAAGAGGGCATAAAAAGCGGCGCGGCGCCTTCTGTCGGGATTCCGGCGGAAGGCGCCGCTTCGTTTCATGTCGCGTGTTTGTGAATTGACTGTGGGGCGGGAAAGTGGGTGCGCGGGAGGTTGCGCCGGGCGACGCTGTAATTCGTCCTCTCGCGGCGGAGTGAAATGCCCTGGATTCTTCGCGCGGGCCGGTGCAATCCGCCCGGGTCGGCCAACGGGCTCAAGGCCCCCTCGGCCAAGGGGCGACTGGATTGTCAGTGGCTCCCTCTAGCGTCGGAAACCTGGGGTCGGCCCGTGCCGGGCCGACCGGGTCATCGAGAGAGGGAGCGGCCATGGGCACCATCCGCATCGACAAGAGGGCGCTGCCACGGCTCCTCGCCGACGGCTCGGCCGGCCGTGGCGTCTCCTATCAGGAGGCGTTCGCCGAGCTGGCCGCCACGCACCGCGGCCTGCCGCCGGACCGGATCGTGCCGCTCCTGCGCCGCGCCGCCGACCAGGCGCTGCTCGGGTTCACGTCGGCCGATCTGTACGAGCAGGCGGAGGCCATCAGCACCGGCCAGCGGTACGAGCTGAGGGTCACCCTGACCTAGAACGAGGCGGGTGAGGACAGTTGGGGCGGCGGGCGGCACCCGGAGACGGAGACGCACCCGCTCCTGCGCGGACCGCGGGCGGGACTCCTTCCGCGGTATTCCGCGGCCTCCCACGTCGAGCCTCCCCCGGCGCTCGGTGGCGTTCCCCGGCGTTCCGCGGCCTCCCCCAGCGTTACGCGGCTCCCGCGACCTCCCACACCCATTGTTACGACGGCTTGATAAGCCTATTGTAACTATTCATGGACGACAGCTCTCCCGCGCCGGAGGACCCCAGCGAGGTCGCGGCGACTCTACGACTGACCGTCGGCCGGATCGCTCGCAAGCTCCGGCAGGCGCACGCCGTCGGTGACACGACGCTGTCCGAGGTCTCCGTGCTGGCCCGGCTCGAACGGGACGGGCCCGAGTCCCCGGGGGCGCTCGCGGAACTGGAACGCGTCCGGCCGCAGGCCATGGCCACCACGCTGGCCGCCCTTGAGCGCCGGGGGCTCGTCAGCCGGCAGCCGGACACCCTGGACCGGCGCCGGGTGGTGATGACGGTGACCGACGCCGGGCGCACGGTGGTCAGGGACCGGCGCTCGGAGTCGGTACAGGGCCTCGCGCACGCGATCGAGGCCGAATTCACCAGCGCCGAGCGGCACGAACTCGTGGCCGCGCTGTCGCTGCTCGGACGACTCGCGGAGCGGCTGTGACGACCAAAGGCCCCACACCCGGCAACGCCCCCTCCGGCACGGGCGGCACGGGCGGCACGGCCCTGACCCGCGCCCCCCAGGAGCGGAACGACCGCTACAAGTGGGTCGCTCTGTCCAACACCACCCTCGGCGTGCTGATCGCCACGATCGACGGCTCGATCGTGATCATCTCCCTGCCCGCCATCTTCCGCGGCATCGGGCTCGACCCGCTCGCCCCGGGCAACATCGGCTACCTGCTGTGGATGATCCTCGGCTATCTGCTGGTGTCCGCCGTGCTCGTCGTCTCGCTGGGGCGCCTCGGTGACATGTTCGGCCGGGTCCGCATGTACAACAGGGGCTTCGCCGTCTTCGCCTGCGCCTCGCTCGCCCTCTCCCTCGACCCGTTCAAGGGCGGCAGCGGCGCGCTGTGGCTGATCGGCTTCCGAGTCGTCCAAGCGGTCGGCGGGTCGATGCTGACGGCCAACTCGGCGGCCATCCTCACCGACGCCTTCCCCTCCCGGCAGCGCGGCATGGCGCTGGGCGTCAACCAGATCACCGCCCTGGCAGGCCAGTTCCTCGGCCTCATCGTGGGCGGCCTCCTCGCCACCGTGGACTGGCGGGCGGTGTTCTGGGTCAGCGTGCCGATCGGTGTGGTCGGCACCGTCTGGTCGTACCGCAGTCTGCGCGAGACCGGCAGCCGCAGGCCGGGCCGGATCGACTGGGTGGGGAACTTGACCTTCACCGCGGGGGCGGGCGCCCTGCTGACGTCGATCACGTACGGGATCCAGCCCTACGGCGGCCACTCGACGGGCTGGACCAACCCCTTCGTGCTGGGCGGCCTCGGCACGGGTGTCCTGCTCCTCGTGGTCTTCTGCATCGTGGAGACCCGCATTCCCGAGCCGATGTTCCGGCTCGGGCTGTTCCGCAATCGCGCGTTCGCCGCGGGCAATATGGCGGCGCTGCTCACCGCGATCGCGCGGGGCGGCATGCAGTTCATGCTGATCATCTGGCTCCAGGGCATCTGGCTGCCCCTGCACGGCTACGACTTCGAGCGCACCCCGCTGTGGGCCGGCATCTTCATGCTGCCGCTCACCCTGGGCTTCCTCATAGCCGGGCCCGTCTCGGGCTACCTTTCGGACCGCTTCGGAGCGCGGCTCTTCTCCACGAGTGGGTTGCTCCTCGTGGCCTGCTCGTTCCTCGGCCTGCTGGCTCTGCCGGTCGACTTCTCGTATCCGCTGTTCGCGGGGCTCTTGCTGCTCAGCGGGGTGGGCCAGGGCATGTTCTCCGCGCCGAACACTTCGGCGATCATGGGCAGTGTCGCGCCGGAGCAGCGCGGGGTGGCGTCGGGGATGCGCTCGACGTTCCAGAATTCCGGCACCGCCCTGTCGATGGGGCTCTCCTTCTCGCTGATGATCGTCGGCCTCGCCGCTTCGCTGCCCCACGCGTTGAGCAGCGGCCTCCAGGCGCAGGGCGTGCCCGCGGGGACGGCGGAGCAGGTGGCGGGGCTGCCGCCGGTCAGTACCCTGTTCGCCACGTTCCTCGGCGACAACCCGATCAGCCATCTGCTCGCGCCCAGCGGCGTGCTGCACACCCTGCCCGCGCACGACGTCGCGGTCCTGACCGGACACAGCTTCTTCCCCGAGCTGGTCTCGGGCCCCTTCCACGACGGCCTGGTCACCGTGTTCGGGGCGGCCACGGTCATGTCCCTGGTGGCGGCGCTCGCCTCGGCACTGCGCGGACGGCGACCCACCCCGTAACCGGCGAGCCCTGGCCGCCCCTTCCTCCCACAGGCCGTTGCAGGGTCCTTGCGGTTCTTTGCAGGTCCTTGCACGACAAGCCGCGTGGGCTGTCGACGCGGGTCGCAGGGATACCGTAAGGACTTGTTCGATGGAGGGATCGGGTCGGTCGTCTCGATCGTGACGGGGAGATCGGCAGCGACCGGCGTTCGACAGGGGGGCACTGTGTTCAATCGACTGGCCATGAACGTGCTGCCGCCGGGGAGCCGTTGGGGCTGCCAGGTGCGGTTCTGGGTGGACGGCCGCGACGTGGTGGAGGCGGCACTCGACGCGGATGGGCGCGGCCCGCTCGCCCCGCAGGTGCTGCGAGCGGACCGGCCCGGTCCGCTCGCAGCCACCGGTGAAGCCCGTCGTCTCAGGCTGGGCGAGCCGGTGTGCACGGGCGGCTGCTGCGGGTTCCTGACCGCCGTCGTGCAACGCTGCGGAGGCCTGGTGGTCTGGTCCGACTGGGAAGGGCCCTACCAGGATCAACTGCCCCTCGATTTCCACTTCGAGGCGGAACAGTACGACGCGGAACTGGCGCGAGCGGTCGGGGACCGGTGGTGGGACACGTCCACAGGACGCGCCTCGCGCCTGTCGGCCCGGGCCGACGACACGGGGCTCTGAGCCCCTGCCGAGAGGTGGCCTCCGCCGCGATGCGGTCCCCGCCGGGGCGGGGCCGGGCCGCTCGCGGCGGGCTCGATCACAGCAGGAAGCCCTGCGGGAACGGGTCGGACGGGTCCAGGAAGTACTGGGCCGTCCCGGTGATCCAGGCGCGGCCGGTGACGGTGGGGACGACCGCGGGGAACGGCCCGACCATGGTTTCGCCCACGAGCCGGCCGGTGAACCGCGTACCGATGAAGGACTCGTTGGTGAAGTCGCGGTGCAGCGGGAGTTCGCCCCGCGCGTGCAGCTGTGCCATCCGGGCGGACGTCCCGGTGCCGCACGGAGAGCGGTCGAACCAGCCGGGGTGGATCGCCATGGCGTGCCGCGAACGCGACGCGTTCGACCCGGGGGCGGCGAGGTAGACGTGCTTCACCCCGGAGATCTCCGGGTCCTCCGGGTGCACCGGAGAGTCGGAGGCGTTGATGGCGTCCATGACGGCGAGCCCGGCGGCCAGCAGCTCGTCCTTGTGGGACCGGGCGAAGGGCAGGCCAAGGGATTCGAGCTCGACGAAGGCGTAGAAGTTGCCCCCGTAGGCGAGGTCGTAGGTGACCACGCCCAGGCCGGGCACCCGCACCTTGCGGTCGAGCGCCGCGCAGAACGCGGGGACGTTGGTCAGCGTGACGGCCTTCGCCTCGCCGTCCTCGACCCGCACATCCACGCTCACCAGACCGGCCGGGGTGTCGAGCCTGACCGTGGTGACGGGCTCGGTGACCGTCACCATGCCGGTCTCCACCAGCACGGTGGCCACCCCGATGGTGCCGTGCCCGCACATCGGCAGCAGTCCGGAGACCTCGATGTAGAGGACGCCGTAGTCCGCGTCGGGCCGGGTCGGTGGCTGGAGGATCGCTCCGCTCATCGCGGCGTGGCCGCGCGGCTCGTACATCAGGAGCGTACGGATGTGGTCCAGGTGGTCCAGGAAGTACAGGCGGCGCTCGGCCATGGTGGCGCCGGGAACGACGCCGATCCCGCCGGTGATGACGCGGGTGGGCATGCCCTCGGTGTGCGAGTCGACCGCGTGGTAGACGTGTCGGGTCCGCATGGTTGCTCCCTCGCGGGCTAGTGGTGGCCTTCGGCGAGCGCCTTTTCGGTGGCGGCGCGCACCGCCGCGTCCTGCTCGGCGGTCAGCGGCTCCCTGGGCGGCCGGGTGGGCCCGCCGGGGCGGCCCGCCAGGTCCATGGACAGCTTGATGGCCTGGACGAACTCGGTCTTGGAGTCCCAGCGCAGCAACGAGTGCAGGGACCGGTAGAGGGGGCGGGCGGTGGCGAGGTCGCCCGCGACGGCCGCGTGGTAGAGCTGGGAGCAGGCGGCGGGCAGTGCGTTGGGGTATCCGGCGATCCAGCCCACGGCGCCGGCCAGCGCCAGTTCGAGCAGGACGTCGTCGGCTCCCGCCAACAGGTCGAGATCGGGGGCGAGTTCGGCGAGTTCGTAGGCCCTGCGCACATCGCCGCTGAACTCCTTGACGGCGACGATGCTGCCATCGGCGTGCAGCTGGGCGAGCAGGGCGGGCGTCAGGTCGACCTTGGTGTCGTAGGGGTTGTTGTAGGCCACGACGGGCAGGCCCGCCTTGGCGACCTCCGCGTAGTGGGCGCGTACGGAGCGGTCGTCGGCGCGGTAGGCGTTCGGCGGGAGCAGCAGTACGGAGCCCGCGCCCGCGGCGGCGGCCCGCTCCGCCCAGCGGCGGGACTCGGTGCTGCCGTACGCGGCGACGCCGACCATGACGCGGTCGCCGTCGCCCGCCGCCTCGACGGCCGTGTGCACGACACGCTCGCGCTCTTCGTCGCTGAGGGTCTGGTATTCGCCGAGCGATCCGTTCGGCACGACGCCGTCGCTTCCGTTGGAGATCAGCCAGCGGACGTGCTCGGCGTAGGCCGCGAAGTCGATGGAGAGGTCGGGCCGCAGGGGCAGGGCGGTCGCGACGAGGATTCCGTGCCAGGGCCGGATGCGCTGGGGTGCTGCTACAGACGTCATGGTCGAACTCCCTAGTGTGGTGTGTGACATTTTACTGACCTCCGAGGCTTGCCCACAAGAGGCTCGACGACACGGCGGCGCCAGGCCTCAACGAGCCGTCTACGGCGGGGGATTGAGCGACAGGGTACTGCCTTGATGACCCGTGACATAGTAATGTGACATTGCACTGATCCGGGCCAGGACCGTCAGCGCCCGTCAGCGCCCTTCAACGCCCGTCAGCGCCCTTCAGCGCCTCCACCCTCCGCCCGTCCCTCACTTCGGGAGCCCCCATGGCCGAGCATTCCGCCCGCCTCAACACCGGTAGCCACGACCTGCCCGTCGGCGCCGAACTCACCGCCTTCATGGCCTCCGGCTGGGCCCCGAGCCCGCTGCCCGCCGATACCCGGGTGGCGGGATTCGAGGCCACCGAGGGCCGCAGGGCGCGTCTGTCCGCCCACTTCCCCGGTGAACGCCTGATCGTGCCGGCGGGTGAGCTGAGGGTCCGCTCCAACGACTGCGACCACCGCTTCCGCCCGCACAGCGCGTACGCCTGGCTGACCGGCCTCACCGGCGAGGACCAGCCCGGGCACGTGCTGGTCCTCGAACCGTCGGGGTCGGGCCACGAGGCGGTGCTCTACGTGCGGCCCCGCTCGCCGCGCGCCGGCGGCGACGAGGCGTTCTACCGCGACCGCAGGTACGGCGAGTTCTGGGTGGGCCGCCGCCCCGACCTCGCCGAGGCCGAGCGCCTGACGGGCATCCGCTGTGCCCACGTGGCCGAGCTGGGGGCGGTCGGCCACGGACGCGACGCCACCACCGAACCCGAACTCGGCGCCGTGCTGGCCGAGTTGAGGCTCGTGAAGGACGCCTGGGAGGTGGCCCAGCTCCAGCTCGCCGTCGACCACACGACCGCCGCTTTCGAGGATGCCGTACGCGCCCTGCCGCGCGCCCTCCTCCACCCGAGGGGCGAGCGCGTGATCGAGGGCGCGTTCGGACTGCGGGCCCGCGCCGAGGGCAACGGCACCGGGTACGAGACGATCGCCGCGTCCGGAGCGCATGCCTGCGTGCTGCACTGGATACGCAACGACGGCCGGCTCGACCCCAAGAATCTGCTCCTGCTCGACGCCGGTGTGGAGACGGACACCCTCTACACCGCCGACATCACCCGCACGCTCCCCCTCTCCGGCCGCTTCTCGCCCGTCCAGCGCCAGGTGTACGAACTCGTCCTGGCCGCCCAGGACGCGGGCATCGCGGCGCTGCGGCCGGGCGCCGCCTTCCGTGACTTCCACCGGGCCGCGATGGGCGTCATCGCGGAGGGCCTGGCCGAGTGGGGCGTCCTCAAGAGCGCGTCGGGCGAACTGCACCGCCGCTACACGCTGTGCGGCAGCGGGCACATGCTCGGCATCGACCTGCACGACTGCGCGAAGGCCCGCCAGGAGACCTATCTGGACGGTGTCCTTGAGGCAGGCCAGGTCCTCACGGTCGAGCCCGGGCTCTACCTCCAGCCCGACGACGAGACCCTGCCGCCCGAACTGCGCGGCATCGGTGTCCGCATCGAGGACGACCTGGTGATCACCGAGGACGGCGCCCGGCTGATGTCGGGAGCGCTGCCGAGGTCGGTCGCGGGGGTCGAGGAGTGGATGGGGGGACTGCTGGAGGGGTGAGGCGCGGGGGCGTGTCATCGGCGCGGGGGCGTGTCATCGGCGCGGGGGCGTGTCATCGGCGCGTGGACGGTGTCAGGCCAGGACGGCGAACCCGTCCAGCTCGACAAGGGCCTCGGTGTCCCACAGCCGCACCACCCCGACGACCGCCATCGCCGGATAGTCCCGCCCTGCCAACTCCCGCCAGATGGCGCCGAGTTCACGCGCCCGGGCGCGGTAGTCCGCGACATCCGTCGCGTACACCGTGACCCGGGCGAGGTCTTGGGGGCCGCCCCCCGCCGCGGCCAGCGCCGCCAGCAGGTTGGTGAGCGCGGTGCGGAACTGCTCGGGCAGCGTGGCGCCCGCGATCTTGCCGTCGGCATCGAGCGCGGTCTGTCCCGCGAGGAAGACGACGCGCGAGCCGGTGGCGACGACGGCGTGACTGAAGCCGGTCGCCGGGGACAGCTCGGCGGGGTTCACTCGGTCCAGGCTCACCGGTACAGCTCCTTCGCGATGATCGTGCGCTGCACTTCGCTGGCCCCTTCGTAGATGCGGGGCGCGCGGACCTCACGGTAGAGGTGTTCGAGCAGGTGCCCGCGTTGCAGCGCGCGGGCGCCGTGGAGCTGGACCGCGGTGTCGACGACGTACTGCGCGGTCTCGGTCGCGAACAGCTTCGCCATGGCCGAGCCGCGGGCGATGTGTGCGTCGCCCCGGTCGTGGGCGGCGGCCGCCGCGTACACCAGGAGCCGCGCGGCCTCGGTGCGGGTCGCCATGTCGGCCACCTGGTGGGCCACGGCCTGGAGGTCCTTGAGCGGGCCGCCGAACGCGGTGCGCCGGGCGGTGTGTTCGAGCGTCGCGTCGAGGGCGGCCTGCGCCATGCCGACGGCGAACGCGCCGACGCTGGGCCGGAACAGGTTGAGCGTGGTCATCGCGACGCGGAAGCCGCGGTCCCGCTCCCCCAGGATGTCGTCGGGGCTCACGGGTACGCCGTCGAAGGCGAGGCTGCCGACGGCGTGCGGGGAGAGCAGGTCGAGGGCCGCACCGGTCAGGCCGGGCCGGTCGGCAGGGACCAGGAAGGCCGTCACGCCCCGGGCGCCGGCGTCCGGGGTGGTCCGGGCGAAGACGGTGTAGAAGTCGGCTTCGGGGGCGTTGGAGATCCAGCACTTCTCGCCCGTCAGGCGCCAGCCACCGCCGTCCGGAGCCGCGTCGAGCTTCAGGGCCGCCGCGTCCGAGCCGGCGTCCGGCTCGCTGAGCGCGAAGGCGGCGACGGCGCGGCCCGCCGTCACCTCGGGCAGCCAGCGCTCGCGCTGCGCCGGCGTCCCGTACGCGGCGACGGGATGCGCGCCCAGGCCCTGGAGGGCGAGCGCGGTCTCCGCCTCGGTGCACGCGTACGCCAGTGACTCGCGCATCAGGCACAGGTCGAGCGCGCCGGAGCCGAAGAGGCGGGCGAGCAGCCCGTGCTCGCCGAGCGCTTCTACGAGTGGCCGGTTGACTCGGCCCGGCTCACCCTTGTCCGCGAGGGGGCGCAGCCGCGCCCCGGCGAGCTCCCGCAGTTCCCCGCACCATTCCAGCTGGTCCGGCTCCAGCGCGAATCCGGGCATGGCCACCCCTTTCCCACTCGGGTTCCGACTGTCCCACTCGGCTCCTGCGACGCACCAGACCGCCAAGGCCCGGCCGGGCGGGCCCGGAGGCACGACCCCGACCGCGCTATCGCGAACTGTTGACTGTCGTCATCCAAACGATACGCTCCAGAGGCGACAAGGGGGCGATCCCGTATGGAGCTGAAGACCTCAGCGCACGCCGACACCTTTCCCCGCGACCACCTGCCGCCCACCGATCAGTGGCCGGAGCTGGTACTCGGCCCGCCGGGGCCGTCCTACCCCGAACGGCTCAACTGCGGCGCCGAACTCCTGGACGCCACGATCGAGCGCTTCGGCCAGGACCGCCCCGCCTTCCGCACCGGTGCGGGTGAGATCTGGACCTACCGGGAGCTGCGCGACCGGGTCGACCGGATCGCCCACGTCCTGACCGGCGAGCTCGGTGTGGTGCCCGGAAACCGGGTGCTGCTGCGCGGGCCGACCACGCCGTGGCTCGCCGCCTGCTGGCTCGCGGTGATGAAGGCGGGCGCGGTCGCCGTCACCGTACTGGCCCAGCAGCGCGCCCACGAGCTGAACGTCATGTGCTCCATCGCGCACATCAGCCACGCCCTGTGCGACGCCCGCGTCCTGGACGATCTGGAGCGCGCCGAGGCCCCCGGCCTGCGCATCACCGCGTACGGCGGAGACGGGCCCGACGACCTCGTGAAGCGGGCCGAGCGAGCCCCGTCGGGACGGTTCACGGCCGTGGACACCTCGGCGGACGACGTCGCCCTGATCGCCTTCACCTCGGGCACCACGGGACGCCCCAAGGGCTGCATGCACTTCCACCGCGATGTGCTCGCCATCGCCGACACCTTCGCGCGGCACATCCTCAAGCCGGTCCCCGACGACGTCTTCGCGGGCAGCCCCCCGCTGGGCTTCACCTTCGGACTCGGCGGTCTCGTCGTCTTTCCACTGCGGGCCGGCGCGTCGGCGCTGCTGCTCGAACAGGCCGGTCCCAAGCAGCTGTTGCCCGCCCTGGCCGAGCACCGGGTCTCCGTCCTGTTCACCGCGCCGACCGCGTACCGGACGATGCTCGACGAACTCGCCGGCCACGACCTGTCCGCCCTGCGGCGCTGCGTCTCGGCGGGCGAGAACCTTCCGGCGGCGACGTGGCGGGCCTGGCGGGAGCGCACCGGGGTGCGCATCATCAACGGGATCGGCGCGACCGAACTGCTGCACATCTTCATCTCCGCGGCCGACGAGGACATCCGTCCCGGCACCACCGGCCGGCCCGTCCCCGGCTGGCAGGCCCTCATCGTCGACGCGCACGGCAGGACCCTGCCCGACGGCGAGCCCGGGCTGCTCGCCGTGCGCGGCCCGGTCGGCTGCCGCTACCTCGCCGACGAACGTCAACGCGCCTATGTACGCGACGGCTGGAACATCACCGGCGACACCTATGTGCGGGACAGCGACGGCTGGTTCCAATATGTGGCCCGCGCCGACGACATGATCATTTCGGCCGGGTTCAACATCGCGGGACCGGAGGTCGAGGACGCCCTGCTGCGCCACCCCGACGTCACAGAGGCCGCGGTGGTGGGGCGTCCGGACGAGCGGCGGGGCCATGTCGTCGTCGCCTACTGCGTGCTGCGGCCGGGGGTGCCGCACGGCGAGGAGACGGCGGCCGCCCTGCGCGACTTCGTGAAGTCGCAGCTCGTCCCGTACAAATGCCCGCGCGAGATCGTCTTCCTGGACGCACTCCCGCGCACACCCACCGGGAAGCTCCAGCGCTTCCGGCTGCGGCAACTAGAGTGATCGCGTGGCCGAGCTGCACACTCCCCGATCCTTGATCGTGACCCTGTACGGCGCCTACGGGCGCGAAACCCCCGGCTCCCTCGCGGTCGCCGAACTGATCCGGCTCCTCGCGGTGGCCGGCGTCGACGCGCCCTCCGTGCGCTCCTCGGTGTCCCGGCTCAAACGCCGCGGGCTGCTGGTGGCGCGGCCCACCACGGCGGGCGCCGCCGGCTACGCCCTTTCGGACGACGCGCGGCAGCTTCTGGACGACGGCGACCGGCGTATCTACGCCCACCCCGCGCCGCGGGCCGACGACGGCTGGGTGCTGGCGGTGTTCTCCGTTCCCGAGACGGAGCGCAGCAAGCGGCACGTGCTGCGTTCACGCCTGGCCGGCCTCGGGTTCGGCACGGCGGCGCCGGGCGTGTGGCTCGCTCCCGCCCGGCTGTACGACGAGACCCGGCACACCCTGGAACGCCTCCAACTCTCGCCCTACGTCGAGCTGTTCAGGGGCGACCACCTCGGTTTCGCGCCGACCGCGCAGGCCGTAGCCCGCTGGTGGGACCTGCCGGCCATCGCCCGGAGCCACGAGGAATTCCTCGCACGACACGAACCGGCGCTGCGGGCCTGGGAGTCGCGCCTGGCCGCCGCACCCGACAGCGCGAGGACCGACGCCGAGGCCGCCTACCGGGACTACCTCCTGACGCTGGATTCCTGGCGCCGGCTGCCGTACACCGACCCGGGACTGCCCGCCGAACTCCTGCCCCGCGCCTGGCCCGGCGGCCGTTCCGCCGATGTGTTCGGCCGGCTGCACGAGCTGCTGCGGGACGCGGGCGCCGCGTTCGTGCGCGGCGCGCTGCCGAGCTCCGGCGCCCGCTCGTCCCCGACGACGACGGGGTGAGGGCGCGGGGGCGCGGCTTCGCGTCCGCGGCCGGGTGCGGGCGTGAGGGTGCGGGCGTGAGGGTGCGGGGACGCGGCTTCGCGTCCGCGGACGGGTGCGGGTCCGGTGGTCAGTTCAGGCCGAGGCGGGGTCTCGGTGCGTCGGTGCGGCCCGTCGGCGGCGTGCGGCTGCCCGCGCGGTAGGGCAGCGGCCAGCTCGCGCCGGGGCCCGTGTAGCCCTGCTCGGCGGCGGCGTGCAGTGTCCAGTGCGGGTCGTACAGATGGGGGCGGCCCAGGGCGCACAGGTCGGCGCGGCCGGCCAGGAGCAGGGAGTTGACGTCGTCCCAGGAGGAGATGGCGCCGACCGCGATCACCGGGATGCCCAGCTCGTTGCGGATCCGGTCGGCGTATGGGGTCTGGTAGGAGCGGCCGAACTCGGGGCGCTCGTCGGGGACGACCTGCCCGGTGGACACGTCGATGGCGTCGGCGCCGTGCGCGGCGAACGCGCGGGCGATCTCCACGGCGTCATCGGCGGTGGTGCCGCCGTCGGCCCAGTCGGTGGCGGAGACGCGCACCGTCATCGGCCGGTCGGCGGGCCAGTTCTCGCGCACCGCGTCGAAGACTTCGAGGGGGAAGCGCAGACGGGCCGCCGGGGAACCGCCGTAGGCGTCCGTCCGTTGGTTGGTGAGAGGGGAGAGGAATCCGGACAGCAGATAGCCGTGGGCGCAGTGCAGTTCGAGGAGGTCGAATCCGCAGGTGGCGGCGCGCCGGGCGGCGGCCACGAACTGCTCGCGGACCTCGGTGAGCCCCGCGCGGTCCAGCGCGTGCGGGACCTGGTTGACACCGGGCCGGTACGGGAGCGGGGAGGCGGCGGCGACGGGCCAGTTGCCGGCGTCCAGGGGCTGGTCCATGCCGTCCCACATCAGCTTGGTCGAGCCCTTGCGCCCGGAGTGGCCGAGCTGGACACCGAGGGCGGTGCCGGGTGCCTGCGCGTGCACGAAGTCGGCGATCCGGCGCCAGGCGTCGGCCTGTTCGGCGGTGTAGAGGCCGCCGCAGCCGGGGGTGATGCGGCCCTCGGGGCTGACGCACACCATCTCGGTCATGACCAGGCCCGCGCCGCCCAGCGCGCGGGCGCCCAGATGCACCAGGTGGAAGTCGCCGGGCACGCCGTCCACGGCTGAGTACATGTCCATGGGCGAGACGACCACGCGGTTGTTCAGTTCCAGGCCGCGCAGACGGAAGGGGGTGAACATGGGCGGCGTGCCGGGCGGGCAGCCGAATTCCCGCTCGACGGTGTCGGTGAACGAGGGGTCGCGCAACCGCAGGTTGTCGTGGGTGACCCGGCGGCTGCGGGTGAGGAGGTTGAACGCGAACTGCCGCGCGGGCTGGTCGAGATGGCGGCCCAGCTCCTCGAACCAGCGCAGGCTCGCCGCGGCCGCGCGCTGCGTCGACTCCACGACGGGCCGGCGCTCGCTCTCGTACGCCGCGAGGGCCGCGGGCAGGTCGGGCTGCTCCTGGACGCACGCGGCGAGGGCGAGGGCGTCCTCGACGGCGAGTTTGGTGCCGGAGCCGATGGAGAAGTGGGCGGTGTGGGCCGCGTCGCCGAGCAGCACCGTGTTGCCGTACGACCAGCGGTCGTTGACGACGGTGCGGAACGCGGTCCATGAGGAGTTGTTGCCGCGCAGGGGCCGCCCGCCGAGAGCGTCGCCGAAGATCTTGGCGCACTGGTCGGCGGAGGCCTTCTCGTCGAGCACGTCGAAGCCGGCGGCCGCCCACACCTCCTCGCGCATTTCGACGATGACCGTGGAGGAGCCGGCCGCATACGGATAGCCGTGCAGTTGCATCACGCCGTGCTCGGTCTCGGCGATCTCGAACCGGAAGGCGTCGAAGGCGAAGTCGGCGGCGAGCCAGATGTAGCGGTTGCGGTGCCGGGTGATGTGCGGCGCGAAGTGGTCGGCGTGCGCCGCGCGGGTGGGGCTGTGCACGCCGTCCGCCGCGATCACCAGGTCGTGCGTGGCGGCGAGTTCGGCCGCGGGCGGCGCCTCGGCGCGAAAGCGCAGCTGGACGCCGAGGGCGTGGCAGCGCTCGTGCAGGATGTCCAGGAGCCTGCGCCGCCCGAGCGCGGCGAAGCCGTGGCCGCCGGAGGTGAGGGTGCGCCCGCGGTGCACGATGTCGATGTCGTCCCACCGGACGAACTCGGCGCGCAGCGCCCGGTAGACGGCCGGGTCGGCGTGTTCGATCCCGCCCAGGGTCTCGTCGGACAGCACGACACCGAAGCCGAAGGTGTCATCGGGTGCGTTGCGCTCCCACAGCGTGATGTCCCGTGCCGGGTCGAGCCGCTTGAGCAGGGCCGCCGCGTAGAGCCCGCCAGGCCCGCCCCCGATGACGGCGACCCGCAGGGGGGCGCGCTGGGTGGGGGCGGGGGTGTCGGGCCGGGGGCTCGCCATCGTTAGCGTCCCTGCCATTTCGGGGGCCGCTTCTCGGTGAAGGCGGCATGGAATTCCGCGTAGTCCTCGCCGTTCATCAGCAGGGCCTGCGTGGCCGCGTCCAGTTCGACGGAGGCCGCGAGCGGCATGTCGAGTTCGGCGGTGAGCAGCGCCTTGGTCTGCGCGTACGCGAGAGCGGGGCCGTCGGCGAGGCGGCGGGCGAGTTCGGCGGCGCGTTCGTCCGCGCGGCCCTCATCCGTCAACTCGCTGAGCAGGCCGATGCGTTCGGCCTCGGCGGCGCGTACCGGTTCGCCCAGCATGAGCAGCCGGGTGGCGTGTCCGAGGCCGACGACACGGGGCAGCAGATAGGCGGCGCCCATGTCGCCGCCCGAGAGGCCCACCTTGGTGAACAGGAACGCGAAATGCGTGGAAGGGTCGGCGACCCGGAAGTCGGCGGCGAGTGCGAGCACCGCTCCGGCGCCCGCGGCGACCCCGTGCAGGGCCGCGATCACCGGGAAGGGGCATTCGCGGATCGCGCGGACGACCTGGCCAGTCATGCGGTTGAAGTCGAGCAGTTCGGCGGTGTTCATCGACAGGGTGGCGCCGATGATGTCGTCGACGTCGCCGCCCGAGCAGAATCCGCGCCCTTCGCCGGCCAGGACCAGGGCGCGCACCGAGCGTTCCCTGGACAGTTCGGCGAGCAGGTCACGCAGGTCGGCGTAGGCGCCGAAGGTCAGCGCGTTGAGTTTTTCGGGCCGCGCGAGCGTGACCGTCGCGACCCCGTCGGACACCGAAAGACGCAGATGGCGCCAGTCCTCGGTGCGGGACGCGGAGCTGAGAAAGGGGCTCATCTGGGCTGCGGCCTCCTTCGGAGGGGCGGCGGACGCCGCCACTGCTTCTGCTGCCTGCTCCCGAAGGTATCACTCTCCTGTGACTGTCGTCACGAGCACGCGATAAGGCTTCTGTCCGGCAGTACGGGGCGCCTCGGCGGGTGGACGGGGGTACCGGAGGAGGGAGGTGCAGGCTGGAGGCGGGCGAGGAGACGTGGACGGGGAGAGCTGCGCGGGGGCAGGGCTATAGGGGCGGGTGCCGGGGTACAGGGCCCAAAGTCCCGTATGCCGGTGCCCCACGGCCCGGCCGGGCTCCTCTATGGCCCGGCGCCCCGGCTTCGTACCGTGGAAGACAGGACGACTCCCCCCCGCGACCCGAAACGGAATCTCCGCTTTGCCCGAGCCTTCTGGCCCCGCCCCCGACACTCCGCCCACCGCGTGGCGCATCGCGCTTCCGCACACCACGGCGGCGGTTCCGATCGCCCGCGCCCTGATCCGCACGGCGCTCGCGGACCTCGACGCGGGCGCCGACAGCGACACGGCCGAACTGCTCACCGCGGAGCTCGTCGCGAACGCCGTCGAGCACACGGCGGCCGAGGAGCCGATCGAGCTCGTGGTGGAGCTGCTTGCGTGGGGCTGCCAGGTCGAGGTGCACGACGGCTCACCGGCGACGCCGGGCGACCTCGGTGAGCCCGCGTCCGGCGGGCCCCCCGACCCCTGGCAGGAGCACGGGCGCGGTCTGCTGCTCATCCGCACCCTGAGCTCGGCTGCGGCCACCGTCCCACCGCGCACGGCAAGGCGGTCTGGTTCACGCTGTCCAACCGCCACGGCTGACCGGGCGGGAGCGGCGGTCACCTCGCCGCACGCCCGAGCCGTTCGGCGCCTGGTTATGCGGCGCCTTCGCTTGCCGCCCGGTCCCCCAGCGTGGCGACCATGACGGCCTTGATGGTGTGCATCCGGTTCTCCGCCTCGTCGAAGACGACCGAGTGCGCCGACTCGAAGACCTCGTCGCTCACTTCGAGCTCGGTCAGCCCGAACTGCTCGAAGATGTCCCGTCCGACCTGGGTGGCGAGGTCGTGGAAGGCCGGCAGGCAGTGCAGGAACTTGACGCCGGCGTTGCCGGTGGCGCGCAGCACGTCCATGGTCACCGCGTACGGGACGAGCGCCTTGATCCGCTCGGCCCAGACCTCCTGCGGCTCGCCCATCGAGACCCATACGTCGGTGGCCACGAAGTCCGCGCCGGCCACGCCCTCCTCGACGGACTCGGTGAGGGTGATGCGGGCGCCGCTCGTCGCGGCCGCCTCGCGCGCCTGCGCGACGATCTCCTCGGCCGGCCAGTACGCCTTCGGCGCCACTATGCGTACGTCCATGCCGAGCAGGGCGCCGGTGACGAGGTAGGAGTTGCCCATGTTGAAGCGGGCATCACCCAGATAAGCGAAGACGACCTCGCCGAGCGGCTTGTCCGTGTGTTCCGTGACGGTCAGCACGTCGGCGAGCATCTGGGTGGGGTGCCAGTCGTCGGTCAGGCCGTTGTAGACCGGCACACCGGCGTTCGCGGCGAGGATTTCGACCGTCTCCTGCGCATCGCCGCGGAACTCGATCGCGTCGAACATCCGGCCCAGGACCCGGGCGGTGTCGCGCGGGGACTCCTTCTTGCCGATGTGCGACCCGGCCGGGTCGATGTACGTGGTCGACGCGCCCTGGTCGGCCGCGGCCACCTCGAAGGAACAGCGGGTACGGGTCGAGGACTTCTCGAAGATCAGCGCGATGTTGCGGCCACGCAGCCGCTGGACCTCGCTGCCCGCCTTCTTGGCGGCCTTGAGTTCGGCGGCGAGCGCGACGAGCCCGAGGAACTCCTCGGCCGTGAAGTCCAGCTCCTTGAGGAAGTGGCGGCCTGCGAGGTCTATCGCCATGATGGCTGCTCCTGGGGACGGGTAGAGGGCGGCGTACGTCGTCCGGCAGGACCGTCAGACGCTGGAAGTCTATACGTTCGAGCGCATCACTATACGGCATCGCGTTCGACCGGGCAGCTCATGCAGCGCGGGCCTCCCCTCCCCCGCCCCAGCTCGTTGCCCCGGATCTCGATGACCTCGATGCCCTCCTTGCGCAGATGCGTGTTGGTCGTGACATTGCGCTCGTACGCGACGACCACCCCCGGCTCGACCGCCAGCACGTTGCAGCCGTCGTCCCACTGCTCACGCTCGGCGGAGTGCACGTCCTGGGTCGCGGTGAGCACCCGGATCCGGTCGAGGCCGAGGGCCGCCGCGATCGCCCGGTGCATGTGCTCCGGCGGATGATCGGTGACCTTGAGCTCCTGCTCGCCCGCGCCCGGCTCGATCGTGTACGAGCGGAGCATGCCGAGGCCCGCGTACTGAGTGAAGGTTTCTCCGTCGACCATCGTCATCACGGTGTCGAGGTGCATGAACGCCCGCCGCTTGGGCATGTCGAGCGCCACGATGGTCCGCGCCGAGCCCGCCGCGAACAGCCCCCGCGCCAGCATCTCCACGGCCTGCGGAGTGGTCCGCTCACTCATCCCGATCAGGACCGCGCCGTTGCCGATCACCAGGACGTCACCGCCCTCGATGGTCGAGGGATAGTCGCTCTGGCCCTGCGACCAGATGTTGAAGGGGCCCGCCTGGTCGCCCGTGAACAGGGGGTGGTGCCGGTAGATCGCCTCGAAGTGCACGGTCTCGCGCTGCCGCGCGGGCCAGCGCATCGCGTTGATGGAGACACCGTCGTAGATCCACGCGGAGGTGTCGCGGGTGAACAGGTGGTTGGGCAGCGGGCCGAGCAGGAAGTCGTCCAGGTCCATCGCGTGGAAGCGCACCGACGTCGGCTCCGGATGCCCCTCCAGGAACTCCCGCTTGGTCATCCCGCCGACCAGCGCCTCCGCGAGCTCCGCGACCGGCAGGTCCTCGAAGGCCGCCCGCAGATGGCCCGTCGCGAGCGGCCCGTACTCCTTCTCGTCGAAGACCCGGTCGAGGACGAGGGTGCGGGCCACCGGAATCTGAAGCGACTCGCGCAACAGATCCCCGAAGAGGTGCACCTCCACCCCCCGGTCGCGGAGCACGTCCGCGAACCCGTCGTGCTCCTGTCTGGCCCGGCGCACCCACAGCACGTCGTCGAAGAGCAGCGCGTCCTTGTTGCTGGGCGTGAGCCGCTTCAGCTCCAGATCTGGCCGGTGGAGTATGACGCGGCGCAGCCGCCCGGTCTCGGAATCGACATGGAATCCCATGCCCCCATCCTGTCCCGCAACGACCCCGCTCACCCGGTGAACACAACCGCCGCACGGGCGAGCGCGCCGGCAACGGGGCCGGGCCCGGCCCGCCGCACGAAACGACGGCCCGGGGCGGGGCGGCCGCCGGCGGACCGGAGACCTCGGTCCGGGGTCAGAGCCCCGGGTCCAGGTCCACCGGCTGGGTCAGGCCCCGGTCAGCTGGGGCAGCACCTGCGAGGAGATCAGTTCGAGGTGGTCGAGGTCCTGGAGGTCGAGCATCTGAAGGTAGATGCGGGACGAACCGGTCGCCTCGTACTTGCCGATCTTCTCGACGACCTCGGCGGGCGATCCCGCGAGCCCGTTGGCCTTGAGTTCTTCCACCTCCCTTCCGATGGCGGCGGCCCGGCGGGCCACGTCCTGGTCGTTCTTGCCCACGCAGGCCACCAGCGCGTTGGAGTACACGAGATCGTCCGCCCTGCGTCCGGCGCCTTCTGCGGCCGCCCTGACCCTGGTGAACTGCCGTTCGCTGTCCTCGACGGAGGCGAACGGGATGTTGAACTCGTCGGCGTACTGCGCGGCGAGGCGCGGTGTGCGGGTCGCGCCGTGTCCGCCGATCAGGACGGGCACCTTGGTCTGCGCGGGTTTGGGCAGCGCGGGTGAGTCGCTGAGCTGGTAGTAGGTGCCGTGGTAGTCGAAGGTCTGGCCTGTTTCGGTGGCCCAGAGTCCGGTGACGATGGCCAGCTGCTCCTCCAGTCTGGCGAATTTCTCCTTGGGGAAGGGGATGCCGTACGCCTTGTGCTCTTCTTCGAACCAGCCTGCGCCCAGGCCGAGTTCGACGCGTCCGCCCGACATCTGGTCGACCTGGGCGACCTGAATGGCGAGGACGCCGGGCAGCCGGAAGGTGCCGGCGGTCATGAGGGTGCCGAGGCGGATGCGCTTGGTTTCGCGGGCGAGCCCGGCCAGGGTGATCCAGGCGTCGGTCGGGCCCGGGAGCCCGTCGGCGGTGCCCATCCGGAGGTAGTGGTCCGAGCGGAAGAAGGCGTCGAAGCCGAGGTCTTCGGTGGCTTTGGCGACGGTCAGGAGGGTGTCGTAACCGGCGCCCTGCTGGGGCTCGGTGAAGATGCGAAGATCCATGCCTCCATCCTGCACCGTGGGACCGTCGTCAACCCCGCCTTCACCACTCGCCCCATGGAACCCCGGTCGGGTGAAAATTGGTCGATCTGATGGTTCGCGCCCGCTCTGACCGGTGACGTTTGAGGCCGAGCGGTCGTTGGCTCGGGCGGAGCCGGAGCGCCCGGCCCGCGTGTCGGCGGCCGTGGCCGGTGCGTCGACCGATTCTCCGCCCTGTCCGCCCCTGCGGGAGGGCTTGGGCCGAGGAGGCCGCCATGTCCCAGGAAGCCGCGCCGGAACAGACAGTGCCGCAGCAGCCGGTGCCGCAGGCCGTATCCGAGCGGAAGGGTGCGCCGAAGGGGCTGTTGCAGCAGATGGAGGAGCTGATGGCGGCGCTGAACGCGGATCTGACGCAGCTCGACGCGGATCTTCAGTCCACCACCGACCGGACGTCGCCCGAAGACGAGCCGCGTGACGCGCGGCAGACGCACGGGGACGCGAAGCGCGAGCAGCACGAGGGCCGCCCCTAGCGGCAGATCGCAAAGCCGTAGCCGTAGTTGTAGCGGTAGTTGTAGACGTAGCCGTAGCCGTAGCCGTAGCCGTAGCCGTAGCCGCGGTTGTAGCCGCACCCAGAGCCGGAGTGGGGGCGGCGTCGCCCGGCTTCGCGGCACCTTCCCGTCGACCGGGATCGCGGAATCCCGTGCGGCTCCCTTCGCGGCGGTCATGGCGGACCCGTCGTGGAGTCCCGGAGCACTTCCGGCGATCTTTCCTGGGTCCGCAGGGTGAGGCGGCGCAGCATTCCGCGGACCCGGTCGCTGGATTCGTCGGCGGCGTCGATGGCTTCCATGCACTGCCAGTACAGACTCTCGTCGTCCGTGGCGCAGGCAACGGAGACCAAAGCCATGGCGACGTCGCCGAGCAGGACGCTCAGAGAGGTCAACGCGCTTGCCGCGTCGGCCACTTCGGACAGCTGGGCGGCCCGGATGCCGGCGCGGCGCATGCCGGGGTGGTCCAGGACGGCGCAGCCCCGGCCGCCGGCTTCGCTGAGGCCACGCGCTTCGCCCCTCAGCTCCGGGGGGCCGGAGGCCGCGAGGTGGCCGCCGATCGCCTGGGCCAGCGCCTGCGCCTGCCAGGCCTCGGCGACGATGTCGAGCACGGCCCGGCTCTGGGCCAGTGCGTGTTGGCTGACTTTTAAGAGCCTTGCTGCATCCATCCGATGCCCCCGTCCCTGTGATGGACCCGGCGTTCGCGTCCACTACCTAGAGTGAGCTCCCCCGGCCCGGAAAGCCAGAGGAAATCGGAAATCTGTGCACAGCAAGGCGATTGTGAGTATCCCGGTCACTCGAAAGTGTGACTCTCCGTGTCTGTCGGGGAGTTGTGCAAGGACGCGGGCGGGTCGGTGGCGGGTGCGAGGGCCGAGTCGAGGGCGGAATCAAGGGCCGGGTCAAGGGCGGGTGCACGGCCGGAAGCGGGGCCCGGTGCGGGAAAGCGGAGTTCGTTGCGGTCGATCTTGGCCGCGAGGGCCGCGAGGGCGTCGATGCCGAGGACGTCGCAGAGTTGGAGGAGATAGGCGAGGACGTCGGCGACCTCGTCGGTGACGCGGTGGGCCTTGTCCGGGTCGTCCATCACCCGGGCCGACTGCTCGGGGGTGAGCCATTGGAAGATTTCGAGGAGTTCGGACGCCTCGACGCTGAGCGCGGCGACGAGGTTCTTCGGGGTGTGGTACTGCTGCCAGTCGCGGGCGGCGGCGAATGCGGCGAGCCTGCGTTGCAGGGCCGGTACGTCGAGTGGATTCACCCTCGCAGGTCTACCACTGTCGCCCCGTGGGCCTCCCGTGCGCCGGCCACGTCGCCGACTGCGGCGAGCAGCCGGAGGTGGCCTCGGGCGCACATCTCGGCTGCGAGGGTGATGAGTTCGCGGGCCTGGCGCGGATCGAGTGCGCGGTCGAGGCCGTCGGCGAGCACGGTGAGGGTCTGCATGGCCGGGGGGACTTCGGCGACGGTGTCGACGGCGAGCACGCCTGGCCCCGTGAGCAGCACAAGGGCGAGGGCGAGATAGCGCAGTTCGCCTTCGCCGAGGCGGCCGACGGGGGTGCCGTGCCGGTCGGCGCCGCGGGCGAGTACGGCTCGTAACGTACCGTCGGCGAGCTCTTCGGTGGTGAGGCCGGTGACGGGGCCGTGGCAGCCGGCGCGCGCCGCGGTGACGAGACGGCCGTGGCGGATGGCGCACTCGGTGCGGGTGCGGAGCAGGATTTCGGCGAGGTTGTCGCAGCCGCGCCGCAGCCGCCCGCCGCCGGCTCCTTGGGCCGGGACGACGGGTTCGCGCATGCGCTGGGGTTGCGGATCGCAGGGGAACACCGAGCGCAGCGCGACGACGACCTGCTCGGCGGCGGCCAGGACGCGCCGTTGTCCTTCTGTCTTCCCCGCGACGCGCAGGGGCAGCAGTGCGGTGCCGAGGCGGTCGTCGGGGAGGGGTGCGCGGGTGACGGGGACCGCGCCCGCGGTGTGCCAGGCCGCTTGGACGGTGGAGCGGCCCGGGTCCCGCAGGGCGGTGCTCAGGAGCGTCCGGCCCTCGCTCGTCAACCGTTCACCGACGACGCGGAGTTCCGGTTCGGCCTGGATCGCGAGGTCGAGATGGACCGGTCCGGCGGGGCCGTCCACGGTGCAGCCGATGCGGAATCCGCGGCGCCCCTGTGCGTCGGCTTCGGCGCGTTCGGGCACGCAGCCGACCGGGTCGCCGAACACGGCTCCCAGCGCCGCGCCGGAACCGAGTCTGGCGAGGGCTTCGAATGCTTCAAGGACACTGCTCTTGCCGCTGCCGCTCGGCCCGGTGACCAGGGTGAGGGGGCCGAGGGAGAAGGTCGCGCCGCGGTGCGTCCTGAAGGCCGAGAGCCGCAGTTCGGTGACGGTGGGTCGATCGGGGCGGCCGTTCCTGTCACTGATGGTGGTCATGGCTGGGACCGTACGCAGCCCGAAAACTGACGAACCGTTCCGCCTCGTCGGCCTTCCTACGAATGAGGGACGGCACGGCGTTGCGGGACGGTCCTGGGTGGGGGGCGGCACGACGGCCAAAGCGAGGGGGGACGAAGGAGAGCGAGGCGCGGGCGGGGCGTCAGTGGCGCCCGCTGTGGGCCAGGGGGGACAAGGTGGGTCAGGGGGACAGGGGTGGGTCAGGGGTGGGGGACGGCTGCCGCCGCGATGCCTTCCACCTCGGTGCCGACGGGGGCGAGCAGGAAGACATTGCGGTCGACGCGATGCATTCCGCTGCCGAGGCCGAAGACGACGCCGGTGCTGAAGTCGAGGATGCGCTTGGCGACGTCCGGGTCGGCGCCGGTCAGGTCGAGAAGGACCGGGATCTGGGCCATGAGGTATTCGGCCACTTCGCGGGCGTCGGCGAAGATCTGCACCCGTAGGACCACGAAGCGCCGGTGTTCGACGGTCGCGTAGTCGCCGGGGATGGTCTGGTGGTCGACTCTGGACGGCCATTCGTTGCGGCCGCGCAGCGGAACGACCTGGGCGAGGCCCTCCCACTGTTCGTCGGTGACGTCGTACCTGCTCACCGGACCACCTCGCCCACGTGCTGTATCTGCATCCGGCCATGATGACGCCGCTCACCCGTTCAGCCCAACTTCGACACGGCTTGCGGAGTGTCGCTCATGACTCATTTTGGCCGGGCGGCCGACGAGAAGCGCTAGGGGGTGTCTTGTGGATCAGGGTCGGTCAGGGTGCGGCGCCTGGTGCGGTGCATCGCAAGGCGCCGGAACGTCGTGATAGCGGAGCTATCGGGGCGTTTCGGCAAC
>NZ_JBICXU010000038.1:0-66074 GCF_043200435.1 Streptomyces sp. NPDC048416 | reverse complement strand
CAGACCCCATGCGGGGGCTCCGCCCCCTGCACCCCCGGTTCGCGCCTGAACGGCGCTCGTCCTCAATCGCCGGACAGGCTGAAGATGCCCGAGCAGGCCGGCACGGCCCCTGCACCAGTGCTGATAGGGGCGCGAGGAACTGCGCGAGAAGCGACCACGGCCGGCAGCCGAGACCGGGTTTCAGGGGCGCGGGGAACTGCGCGGGAAGCGACCACGGCCCGCGGTCGAGGGCGGGTTTCAGGGGCGCGGGGAACTGCGCGAGAAGCGACCACGGCCCGCACCCGTAAGCGGGTTATGGGGGCGCGAGGAACTGCGCGAGAAGCGACCGCGGCCGGCAGTCGAGAGCGGGTTTCAGGGGCGCGGGGAACTGCGCGACCCGCCCCCACGGTCCGCACCCGTAGGCGGGTTATGGGGGCGCGGGGAACTGCGCGAGACCCGCTCGGGGGGCCGGCGTGCTGGGGGCGGGGGATTCCCCCGGAGGGTCCTGGGAAGGGGCGGGGTGGGGGAAATTCAAGCCCCACCCCCACCGCACGGTACCTTCGGGCCGCAGTCCCGGAACGCGGGGCAGGACAGAGCGGAGTACGGCGTGATCGTCAAGGCGATGGCGGCCGAAGGGGCCGACCCCTTCGGGACGGCGCGGCTGCGGCGCGGAGTCCTGAATGCCTGGGGCGCGGGCCCGGCCAGATTCCGCGAGGACGCCAACGCCGAGGAGGACCTGGCACTGGGCGGCTACCGCGACCGCCTCGTCGTGGAGCTCGCCCAGAACGCCGCCGACGCCGCGGCCAGGGCGCACACCACGGGACGGCTCCGCCTGACCCTGCACCCCGCCGGGCAGGGCAACCCCGCCGTGCTGGCCGCCGCGAACACCGGCGCGCCCCTGGACGCCGTCGGCGTCGAGTCGCTGTCCACGCTGCGCGCCAGCGCCAAGCGCGCGGACACCGAGGTGGCCGTGGGCCGGTTCGGCGTCGGGTTCGCCGCGGTGCTCGCCGTCAGCGACGAGCCCGCCGTGGTGGGCCGTACCGGCGGGGTGCGCTGGTCGCTTTCAGAGGCCCGCGAGCTGGCCGCCCAGACCGCCCTCGCCAGCCCCGGCCTCGGCGACGAACTGCGCCGCCGCGACGGACACGTACCGCTGCTCAGGCTGCCGCTGCCCGCCGAGGGCGCCGCCCCCGAGGGCTACGACACCGTCGTGGTGCTGCCCCTGCGCGACGGCACGGCGGAAGACCTCGTACGCCGCCTCCTCGACGGCATCGACGACGCGCTGCTCCTCACCCTGCCCGGCCTGACCGAGATCGTCGTCGAAACACCGGACGGCACACGGGTGTTGCGGCGCTCCGTGCACGACGAGGCGTACGTGCACATCGACGACAGCCGGGACGAGACCATCCACCGCTGGCGCACCGTCAGCCACCACGGCCCTCTCGCCAAGGAACTCCTCGCCGACCGGCCCGTCGAAGAACGCCTGCGCCCGCACTGGACGGTGACCTGGGCGGTCCCGGTGGACGAGGACGGCGCCCCCGAACGGCCCCGCACCGCGGCAGTCGTGCACGCGCCGACCCCCACCGACGAACCCCTGGGCGTCCCCGCGCTGCTCATCGCCTCGTTCCCGCTGGACACCGCGCGCCGCCACCCCGCGCCGGGACCGCTCACCGACTTCCTGGTGCAGCGCGCCGCCGACGCGTACGCCGAACTGCTCGGCGCCTGGCGGCCCGTGTCCACCGGCACTGTCGGCCTGGTGCCCGGGCCGCTGGGCCGTGGCGAGCTGGACGGCGCCCTGCGCGCGGCGATCCTCGAACGGCTGCCCCGCGTCGCGTTCCTGGCGCCCGCCGCGCCCACCGAAGACCTCCTGGCGTTGCGTCCCTTCGAGGCGGAGGTCGTCGAGGGCGCCGGCGCCGACACGGTGCGCGTCCTCGCCGAAGTCCTGCCCACCCTGCTGCCCGCCGGTCTCGAACGCCGCCCGGAACTACGGTCGTTGGAGGTCGGCAGGCTTACGCTGGGCGACGCCGTCGACCGTATCGCGGGAGCCGAGCGGGCCCCCGCATGGTGGCACCGGCTCTACGACACGCTCGGCGGGGTCGACCCCGACCGGCTGTCGGGTCTCCCCGTGCCGCTCGCGGGCGGCCGCACCGCCATCGGGCCCCGGCAGATCCTGCTGCCGCTCGCCGACACCCCCGCCGACCTGGGGCGTCTCGGCCTGAAGGTCGCCCACCCCGACGCCGCCCACCCCCTGCTCGAAAAGCTCGGCGCGCTGCCCGCCACCCCGCGCGCGGTCCTGACGACCCCTCAGGTGCGGGCGGCCGTCGCGGCCTCGCTCGACAGCGGCGAGATCTGGGACGAGGACGCCCTGGATGCCGACGAACTCGCCGACACCGTCCTGACGTTGGTGCGCGAGGCCAACCTCGCGCCCGGCGACGAACCCTGGCTCGGCGCGCTCGCCCTGCCCGACGAGGACGGCGAACTCGCGCCCGCCGGTGAACTCGTCCTGCCCGGATCACCCTTCGCCGCCGTCATCCGCGAGGGTGAACTCGCCGAGGTGGACGGCGAGTTGGCCGAGCGCTGGGGCGAGCAGCCGCTCACCGCCTGTGGCGTGCTCGCCACGTTCGCTCTCGTACGCGCCACCGACGTCGTCCTCGACCCGGACGAACTGGAGCCCCGCGAGGGCGACTTCGCCGAGCCGGACGACGCGGGGCTGCTCGACGCGGTGGACGTGTGGTGCGAGGACGTCCTCGACCGGCTGCCCGACTCGCCGGTCCCTCCCGTGGCCACCGAGATCGTCGCCGTGCGCGACCTCGACCTGGTCGACGACGACGCCTGGCCTGCGGCGCTCGCCCTGCTCGCCAAACCGCCCCTGCGCGACGCCCTGGTCCAGCCGGTACGCGTCCTGCTGCCCGACGGCACGACCGAGTCGGTACGCCCCTACACGGCCTGGTGGCTGCGCGACCACCCGGTACTCGACGGCCGGCGCCCCGCGGGCCTGCGCGCGGCCGGCTCCGATCCCCTCCTCTCCGGCCTGTACGAGTCGGCGGACGCGACCGGGTTCGACGACGCGCAGGTCCTGCGGGCGCTCGGCGTCCGCACCTCGGTGCCGGCCCTGCTGGACGAGCCCGGCGGCGCGGCGGAACTCCTCGGCCGCCTCGCCGACCCCGACCGGCAGGTCTCGGGCCCTCAACTCCACGCTCTGTACACGGCGTTGGCGGATCTCGACCCCGAGCAGGTCACGCTGCCGGACGAGCTGCGGGCGGTGGTCGACGGAGAGGTGCGGGTGGTCGACGCGGCGGACGCGGTCGTCGCGGACGCGCCCGATCTGCTGCCGCTCGCGGCCGGGCTTGCCCTGCTTCCCGTCGCCCCGGCCCGCGCGGCCGAGCTCGCCGAACTCCTCCAGGTGGGGCGGCTCGGCGAGGCGGCGGACGCGGAGGTGACGTCCGAGGGGGCCGAGCACGAGGTGCCGGACGCGGTGCGGGCCCTGCTCGGACCCGCCACCCCGGCGACCTACGTCGAGCACGAAGCGCTCCTGGCGGGCGGGGTGGAGCTCGACTGGCGCCGGTCACCCGACGGCGTGGTCCACGCGGCGACGCTGGAGGGCGTGGCGGCGGGGCTTGCCTGGGCCGCCGCGCAGTGGCCCCGCCGGTTCGAGGTGGCCGCCCTCCTGGAGGACCCGTCCAGGACGGCCGAACTGTCCCGGGACCGCTGGTTCGACTAGGGGGTGTCTGGTGGATCAGGGTCGGTCAGGGTGCGGCGCCTGGTGCGGTGCATCGCAAGGCGCCGGAACGTCGTGATAGCGGAGCTATCGGGGCGTTTCGGCAACGCCGCGAGGTGCCGTGCCAGGCGCCGCACCCCCGGCCATGATCCACCAGACACCCCCTAGCGCCGACCCACACGGGGGCTCCGTTTGCGGCCGCACGCGTGAGCTGGGCCATCGCGCGGCGTCACGGCTGGGTCCAAGGGACGGGATCGGGCCGGCGGTGCCACCACCAACCGGTGGGCCGCCGGTCGGAAGGGGGCCCCCACCCCTGCCCCTGGAGAGTCCCCGACCCGTCCTCGACGGTGGCAGCGATGAAACGCCTGTCCAACTGCTCCAGGGCCTCGTTCAACAGCTCGGTCACAGCACGAGGCAACCGTTCGGCGAGATCGACGAGCGCGTCTCGGGCCCGCAACCGTTCGTGGTAGAGAGCGGCGGGGTACCAGCCGGACGGAGCCCACCCCGATTCCATCTGCGTGATGACGCGCTCCCACACCACCAGGTTGTCCTGTGCGGACCAGATGGGGCTGCCCAGTTCCTGATCAAGGGAGAGCCGTGCCAGATACGACGCCGACTCTCGTAGTTGCTCCAAGGACTCCTTGAAGCGGTCGGCAACGGGGCCGGGGGGCCGCTGCTCCCGCACGATCTCCTCGAAGTGTTCCACCGTCGCCCGGGGAAACTGCGCCACGGGCGCCTCTACGGCCGTAACGGTGTAGACGGGCGGCTCGTCTTCGGAGAGCTCCAGTCTCGCGCGGGTGACCGACCCCTGCGGCGTGGCCGCCCAGTACGCGCTGGGCGGTGCTTCGTCGGCGGGGAAGAGGACGGTCGTATGCACGGCCTCCGCGAACCTCCGGGCGAGTTCCGCCTCAGAGGGTTGATCGGTGACCGTCTCCTGGGCGTAGATGTCGATCGACCAGGCCAAGTCTCCCAGGACCAGCCGGAGTTCGCACGACACGGCGGCCTCCCAGTGTCGAAGGTCGGGATCCGTCCCGGGGCCGCCGAGATCCACCTCATCCACTGCCACGTTCAGACACCGGGCAAGAGCGGCGGTAACGGTGTCGTGCGCCATGGCATCGACGGTGAGGAGGTTGTATGTCACGGATACGTCCCGTTGTAGATGGCCAGAGCTTTCTCGATAATGCCTGGATTGTTCGTAAACCTGGGTGCTCTGGTGAGCTCGGGTGAAGCCGCGCTGAGGTCTCCCTTGGCTTTCGCTATCAGCTGCAGCGCGGCGTACTCGTTCCGGTCGAGCTTCACGATTCCTGGGCCTTCGTGGGATATACCCTCCCTGACCCCTCCACGCCGTAGGTCCGTCCGTTGATCGAGTAGTTTCCGGTTTCCTTGATGAACTGGCTCTTACCGCTTGCGATATCGGCGATGTCCTGAGCAACGTCCCGCTCGTGGCCTCGCAGAATGACGCTGTTGTCCTCACGTCGCCGGCGGGCCAGTCGATACCGGTGACATCGGTGACGATCTCCCGAAGCTCGTCGCCACTGCTCACCGCACGGGGCCTTCCGTACGGTTGCCGGCATCGTCGTGCTGCTGGTCGGGCCGAGGAGGCGGTTTCCGGAACATGGAGTCGACCAGAGCGTCGTTGTCGATGGGACCGCCCGATCGCGACGATTACCGGGGCCGACCGGCAGGAGTGGTTGGGACGGTCAGTGCCTCGTCCTCCGCGCCTTCCGCCACGGCCCGGGCCCGGGCCACACGCACGGCGTGAAGGCCCTGCGCCCTCAAGTCGCTGCCCTGTGCGGGCTTGCTGGGCAGGAAGACCGTAAGAGCTGACCGGGTGCCTCGACGGCCCGTGCCTCCGCCTTGGCCGCGATTGCGCGGACGTCGCACGGTGAATCCTCGCCTCAGTCCGGCCAGCGGCGTCCGACCCATCGCCACGCAACCTCAAGCACCGCCGAAGCAACGGCCGCAATCCCCACCCCGGCCCACGGCAACACCGCCCCCACCAGCTTCAACGCGAAGAAGTGCTGCAACCACGGCACCGCGAGCACCAGCAGGAACGCCACGCCCATGGAGACGACCAGCACGATCCGCCACCACGTGTAGGGGCGGGCGATGATGGCCAGGACCCACATCGAGACGAGGAAGAGGGTCAGCGTCGTGACGCTGGTCTCCGCGTCCAGCTCGCCCGGCCCCGTGTAGTACGCCCGCGCGATCATGTACGTCACGAACGTGGCCACCGCCGCGATGACCCCGCTGGGAATCGCGTACCGCATCACCCGCCGTACGAAGTGCGGCTTCGCCCGCTCCTTGTTGGGGGCCAGCGCGAGGAAGAACGCCGGGATGCCGATCGTGAACGTGGAGAGCAGGGTCAAGTGGCGTGGCAGGAAGGGGTATTCGACCTGGGAGCACACCACGAGGACGGCGAGCAGGACGGAGTACACCGTCTTGGTCAGGAACAGCGTCGCCACGCGCGTGATGTTGCCGATCACCCGGCGCCCCTCCGCCACCACCGAGGGCAGCGTCGAGAAGCTGTTGTTCAGGAGGACGATCTGGGCCACGGCCCGGGTCGCCTCCGAGCCGGAGCCCATGCTGACGCCGATGTCGGCGTCCTTGAGGGCGAGTACGTCGTTGACGCCGTCGCCGGTCATCGCGACCGTGTGGCCGCGTGACTGGAGCGCGGCCACCATGTCGCGCTTCTGCTGCGGGGTGACCCGGCCGAAGACCGAGTTGGCGTCCAGCATGTCGGCCATCTCGGCTTGATCGGTCGGGAGTCGGCGGGCGTCGACGGTGTCGGCCGCGCCGGGCAGGCCGAGCTTTCCGGCCACCGCGCCGACCGATACCGCGTTGTCGCCGGAGATGACCTTCGCCTTGACGTTCTGGTCCTCGAAGTAGCTCAGGGTGTCGGCCGCATCGGGCCGCAGCCGCTGTTCGAGGACGACCAGCGCGCTGGCTTCGGCGTCGGACGCGACGGCGGGGTCGTCGAGTTCGCGGCAGGCGCGGGCGAGCAGCAGGACGCGCAGGCCCTGCTCGTTGAGCGCGTCGATCTCCGAGAGCGCGGGGTCACCAGGCTCCAGCAGGACATCGGGCGCGCCGAGCAGCCAGACGCTGTTCTCGCCGTCGCCCTCGCTGAAGGCGGCGCCGCTGTACTTGCGGGCCGAGGAGAACGGCAGCGACTCGGTGCAGCGCCACACCTCGCTGTCCGGGTAGGCGTCGATGATCGCCTGGAGGGAGGCGTTGGGCCGGGGGTCGGATTCGCCGAGCGCGCCGAGCACGGTGCGTATGTACGTCTCGTCCGCGCCGTTCAGCGGGCGCAGCTCGGTGACGTCCATGCCGCCCTCGGTGAGCGTGCCCGTCTTGTCGAGGCACACCACGTCGACGCGGGCCAGCCCCTCGATCGCGGGGAGTTCCTGGACCAGGCACTGCTGGCGGCCGAGCCGGATGACACCGATCGCGAAGGCGACCGAGGTCAGCAGGACGAGCCCTTCGGGGATCATCGGGACGATGCCGCCCACGGTGCGGGCGATGGAGTCCTTGATGTTGTTGTCCTTGACCACCAGCTGGCTGATGACCAGGCCGAGCGCGGTGGGGACCATCATCCAGGTGACGTACTTGAGGATGGTGGAGATGCCGCTGCGCAGTTCGGAGTGGACGAGCGTGAACCGGCTTGCCTCTTCGGCCAGTTGAGCCGCGTACGCCTCGCGGCCGACCCTGGTGGCGGTGAACGCGCCGCCGCCCGCGACGACGAACGCGCCCGACATCATCTTGTCGCCGGGCTTCTTCAGGACCGGGTCGGCCTCGCCGGTCAGGAGGGATTCATCGACCTCAAGGCCGTCGGCCTCGACCGTCTCGCCGTCCACCACGATCTTGTCGCCCGGCCCGAGTTCGATGACGTCGTCGAGGACGATCTCGGAGGTGGGGATCTCCGCGGCTGCCCCGTCGCGCCGCACCGTCGGCTTGGCCTCCCCGATGACCGCGAGGCTGTCCAGGGTCTTCTTGGCGCGCATCTCCTGGATGATGCCGATGCCGGTGTTGGCGATGATCACGAAGCCGAAGAGGCTGTCCTGGATCGGCGCCACGACGAGCATGACGGCCCAGAGCACGCCGATGATCGCGTTGAACCGGGTGAAGACGTTGCCGCGGACGATCTCGGCGGTGGAGCGACTGCTGCGGACGGGAACGTCGTTGACCTCGCCGCGCGCCACCCGCTCGGCGACCTCGGCCGTCGTCAGACCCCCCGCCCGCCGCGCGGGCTCCGGCGGCTTCATGGGGTGGACGGGGTCGAGTTCCGCCCCGGCGTCGATGTTGGCGCGCTGCGTCATGCTGTCGACGGTACGGCGGGAGTGGGCGCTTCACCTGCTGGGACGGCCGAACATCCGACCCTGGGAGGAGACGAATGGTCCTCTGGCTGTACGGAGGTCCCGCGGGTCAGCGACCTTCGTCCCTTGCGCTCCGCTCGCTGTCCGTCGCCTGGGGTGCGTCCCCAGCCTGGTGCCCGTCCCCAGCCTGGTGGGCGCCCGCAGCCTGGTGTGCGTCCGCAGCCTGTTGTGCGGCGTGGCGCTTGAGAGCGGCGTCGCGCCCGCGGACGTACCAGATGCCGATGAGGCCGAGGCCGCCGCCGGCCAGGCAGGTCCACACCCACCACAGGTGGCCGTGGTCCTCGAACCAGCCGTAGAACGGCAGCTGGACGAGGAAGAGGACGAACCAGATGATCGTGCCGCCGGTGATGGTGGCGACCACGGGACCCTCAAGGGGCTCCGGGGCCTCGTGCTGGGGTGTTCCCGTGGAAAACGCTGGCATGCGGATCAGTGTAGGGCGCGCCGTTCGCGCGGCCCCCGCGGACGGCGCGGCGCAGACGGCCCTTGCATCTACGCGCGGAGATGGTGATCTTCGACTTATGTATTCATACTGAAACGGCTTACGGCTGACTCATTCTGTTCGGTAAAACGTCCAAAGAAGTTCGGGTACGTGCCGTTCCCCCGCCCCTTCACGACTGAGGTCCCGCATGCCCCCCTCGGCCCCCGACACGGTCGACGCCGCAGCTCAGCCGCCGGCACCCGCCACGCCGACCAACGGCCTCGACCGCTACTTCAAGATCTCCGAGCGGGGTTCCACCGTCGCCCGCGAGATCCGTGGCGGGTTCGCGACCTTCTTCGCGATGGCGTACATCATCGTGCTGAACCCGATCATCCTCGGCAGCGCGAAGGACATGTACGGGCACCAGCTCGACGGCGGGCAGCTGGTCACCGCCACCGTGCTGACCGCCGCCTTCACCACGCTGCTCATGGGTGTCATCGGCAACGTGCCGATCGCGCTCGCGGCGGGGCTCGGCGTCAACACCGTGGTCGCGCTCCAGCTCGCACCCCGGATGAGCTGGCCCGACGCCATGGGCATGGTCGTCCTGGCGGGCTTCGTGGTGATGCTGCTCGTCGCCACCGGGCTGCGTGAACGCGTCATGAACGCGGTGCCGCTCGGCCTGCGCAAGGGCATCGCGATCGGCATCGGCCTGTTCATCATGCTGATCGGCCTTGTCGACTCCGGCTTCGTCTCGCGCATGCCGGACGCCGCGCACACCACCGTCCCGCTCCAGCTCGGCGGCAACGGGCACCTGCTGGGCTGGCCGGTCCTGGTCTTCGTCCTCGGCGTGCTGCTCACGCTCGCGCTGATGGTCCGCAAGGTGCCGGGCGCGATCCTGATCTCCATCGTCGCGATGACGGTCCTCGCGATGATCATCAACGCGGTGGCCACGGTGCCGTCCTGGGGTCTCACCACTCCGAAGTGGCCGGGCAATCCGGTCGCCAGCCCGGACTTCGGCCTCGTCGGCCAGGTCAGCCTGTTCGGCGGGTTCTCCAGGGTCGGTGTCCTGACCGGCATTCTCTTCGTCTTCACCGTGCTGCTGTCGTGCTTCTTCGACGCGATGGGCACGATCATGGGCATCAGCGACGAGGCGGGGCTCACCGATGCCGCCGGCAACATGCCGGGCATGAACCGGGTGCTGTTCGTCGACGGCATCGCGGTCGCGGTGGGCGGTGCCTCGTCCTCGTCCGCCACCACCTGTTTCGTGGAGTCCACGGCGGGTGTCGGCGAGGGGGCGCGCACCGGCCTGGCGAACGTGGTGACCGGCGGGCTCTTCACCGTCGCCCTCTTCCTCACCCCGATCGCCACGATGGTGCCTTCGCAGGCGGCCACTCCTGCGCTGCTCGCGGTCGGCTTCCTGATCCTGTCCGGTTCGATCCGGGAGATCGACTGGGCGGACTGGACGATTGCGATTCCGGCGTTCGTGACGATGCTGATGATGCCGTTCACGTACTCGATCACCAACGGCATCGGTATGGGCTTCATCGCCTTCACGGTGCTGCGTCTGGTGGCGGGCCGGGCCCGCGACATCCCGATCGCGATGTACCTCGTGTCGGCGGTGTTCGCCTTCTACTACCTGATGCCGGCCCTGGGCCTGACCTGACCCCCTGGGGCTCCGCCCCAGCCCCCTCTTCACGCCTGAACGCCGCTCGTCCTCAATCGCCGGACGGGCTGAAGATGTCCATGCCGGCCGGCGCCGGGCAGCCCGGCGGGCTGGGGACGTCCATGCGGGCCCGCGCCGGGCAGCCCGGCGGGTTGAGGGTGTCCATGCGGGCCCGCGCCGGGCAGCCCGGCGGGCTGAGGATGTGCATGCGGGTCGGCACCAGCCCTGCCAGGGGCGCGGGGAACTGCGCGAGCAGCGACCAAGGTCCGCACTCGAAAGGCGGGGGACCCTGGGGCTCCGCCCCAGACCCCGGTCGCGCCTAAAGGGCGCTCGTCCTCAATCGCCGGACGGGCTGAAGATGCGCATGCCGGCCGGCGCCGGGCAGCCCGGCGGGTTGAGGGTGTCCATGCTGGCCCGCACCAGCACCGCCAGGGGCGCGGGGAACTGCGCGAGCAGCGACCACGGCCCGCACCCGAAAGGCGAGGGACCCTGGGGCTCCGCCCCAGACCCGTTCGCGCCTGAACGGCGCTCGTCCTCAATCGCCGGACGGGCTGAAGATGCCCGTGCCGGCCCGCACCGGGCAGCCCAGCGGGCTGGGGATGTCCATGCGGGCCGGCACCAGCCCTGCCAGGGGCGCGGGGAACTGCGCGAGCAAGTGACCACGGCCCGCACCCGAAAGGTGAGGGGCGTGAGCAAGCGATCACGGCCCGCACCCGAAAGGGGGTCTCAGTCCGGGCGAGGGAACATGCGCTCGACGGCGGTCACCAGCGCGGCGCGACGGGCGGTGACAGCGGGGTCCACGGCCTGGGCTGCTGCGGCGGCGGCGATTTCGGGCTGACCTGCCCAGGTCATGGCGATCTGGTTGATCAGGGCGAGGACGTCGACCGGGTCCCAGGCCGGGTCGAGCAGCCCGATGCGCTGAGCGTCGCGGAGTTTGTCGAGCTTGCCGGCGATCGTGGCCTGGAGAGGGCCGGCGGTGTTGTCCGCGGACTCTGCCAGCTCCAGGCGGCCCCACGCGATCAGGCGGTAGTGGTCCGGATGGGCCGCGAAGTGGTCGAAGAGGATGCCGGCATAGCCGGGCAGGTCGGCCGGATCCAGCTGAGTCGCCTCGATGAGCGCGGTCGTCTCGCGTTCGGCGACGTACGCGTAAAGGGCTTCCTTGCTGCGGAAGTAGGCGTAGACGCGTTCCTTGCTCGTCCTGGCCTGCTTGGCGATGCGGTCCACCCGGGCGCCGGCGATCCCGTGCCGGGCGAACTCCTCCTTGGCGGCGGCGACGATCCGCCGCCGCGTGGAGTCGGCGGACTCGCCCGACGTGGCGGCGCCCGAGGTGGCGGCGCCCGAGGTGGGGGCGCCCGAGGTGGGGGCGCCCGAGGTGGGGGCGCCCGGGGTGGGGGCGCCCGGGGTGGCGGCGCCCGAGGCGGCGGCGTCCGAGGCGGCGTCGTCCGGGGTCTGGCCAGGGCTGCGGCTGGTGGAGCGAGGCATGAGGCCAGGATAGGCGACCGAACCGTTCGGTTTTGCGCTGCACTCCGGGCAGACGTAGGGTCATACCGAACCGTTTGGTTTGGCTGGCTATCGGCTGCCGGCCCGGCATACGACACGAGGAGCGATCTCATGCAGCACCGCACCCTGGGACAGCAGGGTCTGCGCGTCTCCGCGCTCGGACTGGGCGTGATGGGGATGTCCCTGGCCTACGGCCCCTCGAACGACGAGGACGGCATCGCCACCATCCACCGCGCCCACGAACTCGGAGTCGACTTCTTCGACACCGCCGAGCTGTACGGCCAGGGCACCGGCAGTAACGAGACGCTGCTCGGCACCGCAGTCAAGGACTTCCGCGACGAGGTCGTCCTGGCCACCAAGTTCGGCTTCGACATGACCAGCAAGGCGCTGGGGAGCGGCACCAACAGCCGCCCGGAGAACATCCGCGAGGTCGCCGAGAACAGCCTGCGCTACCTCAAGACCGACCGCATCGACCTCTTCTACCAGCACATCTCCGACCCCGACGTGCCGGCCGAGGAGGTCGCC
Organism: Streptomyces sp. NPDC048416; assembly: GCF_043200435.1. Classification (NCBI taxonomy): domain Bacteria; kingdom Bacillati; phylum Actinomycetota; class Actinomycetes; order Kitasatosporales; family Streptomycetaceae; genus Streptomyces; species Streptomyces sp. NPDC048416. The sequence goes on along the minus strand of NZ_JBICXU010000038.1, from coordinate 53,901 downwards.
GGCACTGTCGGTGACCTGATCGCCGAAGGCAAGGTGCGGTACTTCGGCCTGAGCAACGTCGGCCCGCAGTACATCCGCCGCGCCCACGCCATCACCCCGGTCACAGCCCTTCAGTACGAGTACTCGATCTTCGAGCGCGAGGTGGAGGACGAGATCCTGCCGGTCCTGCGGGGGCTGGGGATCGGCCTGGTGCCTTACTCGCCGCTCGGCCGCGGCTTTCTCTCCGGCGTGGTCAAGCCCGCCGACGAGTATCCCGAGGACGACATGCGCCGCTGGGACGAGCGCTGGCAGGGCGAGAACTACGCCTACAACCTGAACGCAGCCGAGCAGCTACGAGAGCTCGCCGCCACCAAGGGCATCACCCCCGCCCAGCTCGCCCTGGCATGGCTGCTCGCCCAGGGCGAGGACGTCGTTCCGATCCCGGGCACCCGCAGCGCGGCACGTCTGGAGGAGAACGTCGGCGCCACCGGCGTGGAACTCACAGAGGCCGACCTGGCCCGTGTCCGGGAGGTCCTTCCCCAGGGCTCCGCAGGCAGCCGCTACCCGGCCTCGGTGATGGCCGGCTTCCGCACCGACTGACCGCCCGTACTCCACGTTCGGCGTCCCGGGCAGGCGGCGGCGAGCAGCGGCAGCGTGCCGACCCGAAAGCCCGGTCCTGGGGGTCTGGGCAGGCCCAGGGGGTTCGTGGCGTCCGGCACGCGCCCCCTACGCCGCCCCATAGAACCGCTCCGTCTCATCCACCGCCGCCTTGAAGCGTTCGTCGAAGTCGTCCCGCATGAGCGTCCGGACCACATAGTCCTGGACGCTCATGCCGCGTTTCGCGGCATGGCGCTTGAGCCGTTCAAGCAGCTCACCGTCTATTCGCAGGCTGAGCACGCTGGTCCCCATGGAGCGAGGGTGGCCGCCCGCCAGGGGAACGTGCGTCGCTTTTCGCCGCGTACTCACTCGTTCGGGTGATAGTTCGCGGGGCCCCCGGGCAGCGTGTGGCCCGAACGCGCCGGTGTGGCGCTGGACACCTGGGCGTAACCCGGTGGTATTTAGCCAGAGTAATGAGTTACGCTAACGAACATGTCTGACCTGTCCCACGGCATTGGCGAGAACGCCGCCGCCGTGAACTCCCTGCGCTCGGCCGTCATGCGGCTGAGCCGGCGCCTCAAGCACCAGCGCGTCGACGAATCGCTCAGCCCGACGGAGATGTCGGTGCTCGGCACCCTTGCCCGCTGCGGCTCGGCCACCCCCGGTGAGCTGGCCCGCAAAGAGCACGTACAGCCGCCGTCGATGACCCGAATCGTCGCACTGCTTGAGGCAAAAGGCCTGGTCAGGCTGGAGCCGCATCCTGATGACCGCCGCCAGAAGGTGGTCAGCCAGACCGTTGAGGCCGAGGCGATGCTCGAAGAGAGCCGCCGCAAGCGCAACGCCTGGCTGGCTTCCCTCGCGGAAGGTCTGGACGAGGACGAATGGGCGAAGCTGCGCGCGGCCGCCCCGGTCCTGGAGAAGCTCGCACATCTGTAAACGCGCATCGCTAGGAGGCGAGCCCTTTTGAGTACGGGATCCGGAGCAGACTCCGCCCCCGCACCTATCCCTACCTACAACAAGCGTGGTGGGGGGACGTTCTCCTCGCTCGCGGTCCGCAATTACCGGCTGTTCTTCTCGGGCGCCATCGTGTCCAACATAGGCACCTGGATGGCCCGGATCACGCAGGACTGGCTCGTCCTGACCATCACCGGATCCTCGGCGGCGGTGGGCATCACCACGGCCATGCAGTTCCTGCCGATGCTCCTGTTCGGTCTGTACGGCGGCGTCATAGCGGACCGGTTCGCCAAGCGGAACATCCTGTTCGTGACGCAGGCGGCCATGGGTCTCGGCGGGCTCTTCCTCGCCGTGATGACCCTGTCCGGGAACGTCCAGGTGTGGCACGTCTATCTGACGGCGTTCTTCACCGGCCTGGTCACCGTCGTCGACAACCCCACCCGGCAGTCCTTCGTCTCCGAGATGGTCGGCCCCGACCGGGTGCGCAACGCGGTCAGCCTCAACTCGGCGAACTTCCAGTCCGCCCGCCTCGTCGGCCCCGCCGTCGCGGGCGTCGTGATGGCGGCCGTCGGACCCGGCTGGGCGTTCCTCGCCAACGGCCTGTCGTTCACCGCCCCGCTGATCATGCTGTCGCTGATGCGCACCCAGGACCTTCAGCCCGCCAAGCTGGCCCGGCGCGGCAAGGGTCAGCTGAAGGAAGGCCTCGCGTACGTCTCCGAGCGGCCCGAGCTGATCTGGCCGATCGTCCTGGTCGGCTTCGTCGGCACCTTCGGGTTCAACTTCCCGATCTGGCTGAGCGCGTTCGCCTCCGACGTCTTTCATGGCGACTCCGGCATGTACGGCCTGTTCAACAGCCTGATGGCGATCGGCTCGCTGGTCGGCGCGCTGCTCGCGGCCCGTCGCTCCAGCACGCGCCTGCGGATGCTGGTGCTCGCGGCGGTCCTGTTCGCGGCGCTCGAAATCGTCGCGTCCGGTGCGCCCGACATCGGCGTGTTCATGGCCCTGCTCATTCCGGTCGGCATCCTCGGCCTGACGGTGAACGTGACCGCCAACGCCTCGGTGCAGATGGCCACCGACCCCGAGATGCGGGGCCGGGTGATGAGCCTGTTCATGATGGTCTTCACCGGCGGCACCCCGTTCGGCGGCCCGCTCTTCGGCTGGCTGACCGATGTCTACGGCGTCCGGGTCAGCCTCGCGCTCGGCGGCCTCATCTGCGGTGCGGCGGCGATCGGCGTCGGCCTGATGCTGGCCCGCGCGGCCAACCTGCGTCTGAAGGTCGACGTACGCCCCGGCCACCGGCACCTCACCTTCGTGCCGCGGAAGTCGGCACTCATCGCGGCCGCCTGATCGCCCGGCGGCCCGCGCGATGTGACACCGCCCTGGCCGTCTTACGGCCCGCCCGATGTGACGCCGCCCGGTCCGCCCGGTCCCCGACGTGGGGGCCGGGTGGTTTTCCGTGTACGCGACACCGGCTGCCCCGCTTGCTTAACTGTCCCCATGCGACTCTTGGCCGCCGTACTCCCACCGGCGCGAGCCGTGGACGAACTCGGCCGTGCGGTAAGGCAGTTGGGCGAGCTTCCCGGGGCGCAGGGGCTGCGCTGGACCGGACGCGAGGCCTGGCACCTCACCCTGGCGTTCTACGGCGAGACCGACGAAGCGGTCCTGCCGGAGCTGTGCGAACGGCTGCGCCGTGCGGCCCGGCGCACCGGCCCGTTCACGCTGCGGCTGCACGCCGGCGGCCGCTTCGACGGCCGCGCCCTGTGGGCCGGCGTCGCGGGCGGCATCGACACGCTGCGGCTGCTGGCCGAGCGTACGGACGCCGCCGCCCGCCGCTCCGGCATCGCGATGACCGAGCACCGCCGCTATGTGCCGCACCTCACGCTCGCCAGATCGGGTACGCCCGTGGACCTGGGGCCATACGTCGCCGGCCTCGCCGCGTTCGAGGGCAGCCCGTGGCAGGTCGCGGAGTTGGCGCTGATCCGCAGCACCCTGCCGCGTGGCGGCACCCCCAAAGAGCGCCCCCGGTACGAGACGGTCGCCCGCTGGCCGCTCGGCCCGGGCGGTTAGGCTCAAGGGGTGGACCCGAAGACCAGGAACCGGATCATGGCCGGTGTGCTCGTGCTGATGTTCGTCGTGGTGGCGGTGGCGGCCGCCGTCGGCTGACCGCGGCGACCGCCACCTCCCGTACGTGTCGCGTCCGGCGACCCTGACGTCGGTCGCGTCGGCTGCGTCTGTCGTGCCTGTCGAGCTTGTCGCGTCCGTCGAGTCCGTCGAGTCCGTTGCGTCCGTTGCGTCCGTTGCGTGCTTGTGTACGCGGGTCGCGTACGGCTACCAGGCGAAGGCCTCGGGGGAGGGCCCCGGGCCGGGGAAGATGTCGTCCAGCGCGCTCAGGAACTCCTCGGTCAGGTCCAGTTCGACCGCCCGCACCGCCGCGTCCAGCTGGTCCGCCGTGCGCGGGCCGACGATCGGGCCCGCCACGCCGGGCCGGGTGAGCAGCCAGGCCAGCGCCACCTCGGCAGGGTCGAGACCGTGCTTGGCGGCGAGCTCTTCGTACGCCTCCACCTGCTTGCGCACCGCGGGCTCGGCGAGGGCCTGGGCCGCGAGGCCGCCCTTGGAGCGACCCGTCGTACCCTCGCGCTCCTTGCGCAGGATTCCGCCGAGCATGCCGCCGTGCAGTGGCGACCAGGGGATGACGCCGAGCCCGTACTCGTGCGCCGCCGGGATGATCTCCATTTCGGCGCGGCGTTCGGCGAGGTTGTAGAGGCACTGCTCGCTGACGAGGCCGAGCCGTCCGGTGCGGGCGGCGATCTCGTTGGCCTGGGCGATCTTGTAGCCGGGGAAGTTGGACGAACCGACGTACAGGATCTTGCCCTGGGCGATCAGGACGTCGATCGCCTGCCAGATCTCCTCGAAGGGGGTCAGGCGGTCGATGTGGTGGAACTGGTAGAGGTCGATGTGGTCGGTGCGCAGGCGCTTGAGGGAGGCCTCCACGGAGCGGCGGATGTTGACCGCCGACAGCTTGTGGTGGTTGGGCCAGGGCTCGCCCTCGGCCATGTTGGCGTTGAGCTTGGTGGCGAGGACGGTCTTGTCGCGCCGGTCGCCGCCCTGGGCGAACCAGCTGCCGATGATCTCCTCGGTACGGCCCTTGTTCGCGCCCCAGCCGTACACGTTGGCGGTGTCGAAGAAGTTGATGCCCGCGCCGAGCGCGGTGTCCATGATCGCGTGGCTCGCGGCCTCGTCGGTCTGCGGTCCGAAGTTCATCGTCCCCAGGACGATCCTGCTCACCTGGAGACCCGTGCGTCCGAGCTGCGTGTACTTCATGGGCACCAAGCCAACGTCTTCGAGCGCGCTCGAAGCAAGGGGGCGAGCCGCGGCTTTCACCCGGCCCGCCCCCTGGCGCGCCCCCGCGCGCACGGCCTACCAGGCGAAAGCCTCCGGCGAGGGGCCCGGGCCGGGGAAGATCTCGTCGAGGGCGCCGAGCAGTTCCTCGCTCAGCTCCAACTCCAGGGCGCGCAGCGCCGATTGGAGGTGGTCGGGGGTGCGCGGGCCGACGATGGGGCCGGTCACGCCGGGCCGCGACAGGAGCCAGGCCAGCGCCACCTCGCCGGGGTCGAGGTCGTGCTGGGCGAGCAGGTCCTCGTACGCCTGCACCTTGGCCCGTACGGCCGGGTCGGCGAGGCCCGCGGCGGAGCGGCCGGTCCTGGTGGTGCGGGCGCCCGTGCCCTCGCGTTCCTTGCGCAGCGCGCCGCCGAGCAGACCCTGGTGCAGCGGGGACCAGGGGATGACGCCGAGCCCGTACTCCTGGGCGGCCGGGACGATCTCCATCTCGGCGCGGCGTTCGGCGAGGTTGTAGAGGCACTGCTCGCTGACCAGGCCGAGCCGTCCGGTGCGGGCGGCGATCTCGTTGGCCTGGGCGATCTTGTAGCCGGGGAAGTTGGAGGTTCCCGCGTACAGGATCTTGCCCTGCGTGATCAGGACGTCGACCGCCTGCCAGATCTCCTCGAACGGGGTGGCGCGGTCCACGTGGTGGAACTGGTAGACGTCGATGTGGTCGGTGCCGAGGCGCTTCAGTGAAGCCTCCACGGCACGGCGGATGTTGAGCGCGGACAGCTTGTTGTGATTGGGCCAGGCTTCGCTGGTGCTCCAGGCCTTGTCCTGGGTCATGTCCCCGTACATCTTGGTCGCAAGGACTACCTTGTCGCGGCGGCCGCCGCCCCGCGCGAACCAGGAACCGATGATCTTCTCGGTGAGCCCCTTGTCCCCGTCCACGCCGTAGATGTTGGCGGTGTCGAAGAAGTTGACACCCGCGTCGAGAGCGGCGTCCATCAGGGCGTGGCTGACCGCCTTGTCGGTCTCACTGCCGAAGTTCATCGTGCCGAGAACGAGGCGGCTGACCTGGAGTCCGGTGCGTCCGAGCTGTGTGTACTTCATGGGCCCATCAAAGCGGGCTCGTGTGCGCTCGAAGCAAGGGTGTGGGGGACGTCAACTGGGCGGCGCGAGCCGGGATTCCGTCGGCCCGACACCGGGAGCCGGGATCCCGTCGGCCGGACGCCGGGAGCTGGGATCCCCCCGGCCGGACGCCGAGAGCCGGGATCCCGTCGGCTGGACACTGAGAGCCGTGAACGGGCCGACTCCCGGTGTCCTTGCGTCATTTGGCGCCGACCGGGCTGATGTAGGTGCCCGGGTGGGTGGCGCCGTCCTGGAGCAGGACCGAGGAGAAGGTCCAGGGCAGGGTGTGGGAGTGGGTCTCGTTCGGCGGGGTGATCACGATGCTCTTCGGCTTGAACTCCTGCCCGTCGCCGTGGTGGAACGGCAGGTAGAAGATGTTGAAGGTGGTCGTCGCGCCGGGGCGTACGGTGACCGCCGCGGGCGACTCGGCGGTGCCGCGCGTCAGCGACCACTTCGTGGCGCCACCCACCAGGTCGACCCCGGGGTAGCCCTTCATCACGCAGGACTTGGCGCCCTTGTTGGTGAGCGTGATGGTGACGGCGCCCTGGGAGCCCTCCGACTGGGCGCCGCTGCCGGGGGCCACGGCGAAGGCGAGCTGGGAGGTCGGGCAGGAGGCGCCGGCGCCGGTTCCGGTTCCGGTGCCGGTCCCTGCATTTGTGCCGCCCCCTGAGCTGCCGCCGGAGGGGGCCATCGTGCGGCCGCCGTCGGCGCCGGGGGAGCTCGATCCGGTGCCGGTGCCGGTACTGGCGTTGTTCGATCCGGTGCTGCTCGGGGTGTCGGTGGCGATCTGGGTCGAGCCGCCGCTGTCGCTGCCGCAGGCGGTCAGGGTCAGGCCGGCGGCGAGTACGGCGGTGGCGGCCAGGGAGGAGGTGCGTAGGCGCAACACGGCGGTCCTTTCGTTTGGTGTCCAATGTCCGGTGTCCGGTGTCCGGTGTCCGTTGTCGGTTGTTCGTTTTCGGTCTCGTTTTCGGTGTTCGTTGGGGCGTTGTCCGCTGGGTGCCCCTGGGGGGCGGGCCCAGACGGGACGTCCTAGGAGCCGAGCACCTTTCGGACGTCCCGCACCGCCAGACGGTTTCACCGCACATCTGCCACGGCCGTAACGGCGCGCCGGTCGTCCTGTTCCGGTCGTCCTGTCTCCGGCCATCCGTCCACAGGCTGTGGGTGGAGGCGGGGCGGCGGCCGGGGCGGCTCTCGTTTCGTGGTTCGGGGCGGTTGCTGGGACCATCGGGGCCGGGGCGTGCGGCGGTGCACGCGGACCCTGATGGGTGAGGAGGCCGGCTCGTGGCGGTGGGGTTCAGCGCGGTGACCCGGGTACGTGGACGCGGGGTGCGGTGATGGAGGCCGTGGACCGCGCCTTCGCCGCGGCGCTGTACATCGAGGGCGACGCGGCCCTCGACACCGGTGCGTCGCTGCTCGCCGCGTCGCCGGACTCGGACGCCGAACTAGCCGTGCGGGGGCGGGAGTTCGTGCGGCGCGCCTGGGACCGCGGCTGGCAGCCCGCCGACGTCGTGCGGATCGTACGGCGTGATCTGGACGAGCCGCAGGTACGCATCCTCAGCGGGCTGATCCGTGACGAGCTGGCCCGTTACGAGCGGCTGCCCGCGCGGTGGCAGGGGCAGCTCGACGAGCTGCCGCGCGAGACATGGCGGGCCGACCGCTTCTCGTACGCCACTGCCGTGCTTGAGCTCTACCGGCTGCTGCTCGCGCTGCCCGCCATCGAGCCGGCCGGGCCCGCGCCGGGCGACTCGGTGCTCGGGTCGCCGGTGCACGGCGAACCCAAGACGCTGGCCCGCATCCGGGCGCTGCTCGCCAAGGCCGAGGCGACCGGCTTCCCCGAGGAGGCGGAGGCGCTCACCGCCAAGGCGCAGGAACTGATGGCGCGGCACAGCGTGGACGACGCGCTGCTCGCCGGGCGCGGGCCGGGCGGCGACGTCCCGGGGGCCTGCCGGATCGGGGTGGACGCGCCGTACGAGACGGCCAAGGCGATCCTGCTCGACGCGGTTGCGTCCGCGAACCACTGCCGCGCGGTGTGGAACTCCGAGCTCGGCTTCTCGACGGTCGTCGGCTTCGAGGGCGACCTGGAGGCGGTCGAGCTGCTGCACACCTCTCTGCTCGTGCAGGGCACTGCCGCGATGGCGAAGGCCGAGGCCGCGCAGCGGGCGGGTGGGCGCAAGCGCACGAAGACGTTCCGGCAGTCGTTCCTGCTGGCGTACGCGGGGCGGCTCGGGGATCTGCTGGCCTCGACGGCCCGGCATGTGGAGGAGGAGTTCGGGGGTGAGCTGCTGCCGGTGCTGGCCACGCGGGCGGTTGCCGTTGCCGGGCGGGCGGAGGAGATGTTTCCCCGGACGGTGGCTACGCGGGTGCGGGGGGTTTCTGACGAGTCCGGGTGGCGCGACGGGCGTGCCGCGGCGGACCGGGCCCACCTGGCCCACCCCAGGGAGCTCCGCCCCTGACCCCGGGCCCCTGGGGCTCCGCCCCAGACCCCGGGGACGTTTTCCCACCCTCCCGCCCGTGCGGCTACTTGGGGGTGCAGCGCCCTGGGGCTGCGCCCCAGACCCCGGGCGGGTTTTCCCACCCGCCCGCCCGTACAGCGCATTGAATGAGCTGAGCCCTGGGGCTGCGCCCCAGACCCCGGGCGGGGGCTTCGCCCCCTGCACCCCCGTTCGCGCCTGAACGGCGCTCGTCCTCAATCGCCGGACGGGCTGAAGATGCCCGAGCAACCCAGCACGGCCCCTGCACCAGTGCCGCCAGGGGCGCGGCTGTGTCATTGCGCGGCTCCGCCGCGGTGGGCACGAGAGGCGATTCCGGGTGCCCTACAGGGGCGCGGGGAACTGCGCGAGCAACCGTCCACGGCGCGCGGTCGAAAGGGGGTTAAGGGGCGCGGGGCTGTGTCATTGCGCGGCTCCGCCGCAGTGGGCGCGAGAGGCGATTCCGGGTGCCCTACAGGGGCGCGGGGAACTGCGCGAGCAACCGTCCACGGTCCGCGGTCGAAAGGGGGTTAAGGGGCGCGGGGAACTGCGCGAGGAGCGACCACGGCCCGCACCCGAAAGCCGGCCTCTCCAGGGGCGCGGGCTGCGGCCGGAGGGGGCCGGGGGGGGCGGGGGACGTTACCCTCGGGATCATGAGCTGGCTCCGGGCGCTGAGGGAGACCGCCCGTTCAGGGCTGAAGGTCGAGCCACGTCGACTGGAGCCCCTGGTCGCACTGCGCGCCGCCACAGGCCTGGCCATCGTCGTCGGCGTCAGCCTCACCCTCTTCGGCCCCTCCGTCGCCGCGAGCTCCGCGTTCGGCGCGTTCCAGGGCGCCATCGCCACGTACCAGCGCAGTTGGCGCCCCCGCCCCGTGCTCGCCCTCGCCTCCGGGCTCTCCCTCGCGGTGTCCACCTTCCTCGGCTACCTCGTCGGTACCCACTCGCCGTTCTTTCTGCTGCTGCTCGCCCTGTGGACGTTTCTGGCCGGGCTGGCCTGGGCCGTCGGCCCGACCGTCGGGGTGATCGCCTCGTCCAACGTGGCGATCATGCTGGTCACCGTCACCCTGCCCAGCTCGCTCGCCGAAGCGGCGGGGCACGCCGCGATGATCGCGGTCGGCGGGGTCGTCCAGGCCGCCCTCGTCGTCCTGTTCCCCATCCGACGCTGGGGCGCCCAGCGCGACGCGCTCGCCGACGCCCTCGCCGCGGAGGCCGACTACGCGCGCCGGCTGCGGCACGACCCCGTGGCCCCCTTCGACCCGGAACCCCTCATGACCGCCCGGCTCGCCGCCGCCGTCACCCCGCGCGAGGCCCGTCGCCGCCCCGCCGAGCTGCACGGCGCCCGCGGCGTCGCCGAGCGCATCCGGCCGGTGCTCGCCTCGCTCGCCGACCCGGCGCTCGGCGTACCGGAGGAGGGCGCCGAACGCGACCGGGTCCTGGAACTGCTCGCCGCATCGGCCACCGTCCTGGACGCCGCCGCCCGCGCCATCCGGCACGGCGAGCCCCCCGCCATCCCGCCCGCCGCCGAGGCCGCGCTCGCCACTCCCGACACCGGCGCCATCCTCACCGGGCCCGCCCGTCGCGCCGCCACCCGGCTCACCGCACTGCTCGCGGACGTCGTGGAAACCGCCCGCGGCAGCGGCACTGCGGCGGGAGCCGAACCCCTGCTCCGGCCCGCCCTGCCCCGCCTGGTCCCGCTCGCCCTGCGCACCATGCGCGCCGAATTCGCCCGTCACGAGTCACCGGTGTTCCGGCACGCCGTCCGGGTCTGCGCGGTGGCGACGGTGGGCTATCTGCTCGGCCACGTCCTGCCGTTCGGGCACGGCTACTGGGCCCCGATGGCCTCCGTCATGGTGATGCGCCCCGACTTCTCCCTCACCTACGCCCGCGCGGTCGCCCGGTTCGGCGGCACCCTCGTCGGTGTCGCGCTCGCCACCGGCATCGTGCAGCTCACCCACCCCGACACCGCGTTGTCCGCGGTCATCGCGGTCGCCTGCGCGTTCCTCGCGTACCTGCTGATGCGTACGGGATACGCGGTGCTGAGCGGCTGCGTCTCCGCATACGTCGTCTTCCTGCTCGGCATGGGCGGCCTCCAGTGGACGCAGACCGTGCCCGACCGGGTGTTCCTCACGCTGGTCGGCGGGGCGCTCGCGATGGGCTCCTACGCCGTCTACCCGGCGTGGGAGACCCCGCGGCTGCGCACCCGGCTCGCCGACTGGCTCGTCGCGAGCGGACGGTACGCCTCCGCCGTCGTCGCCCACTACGCCGACCCGGACCGCGGCTCCGGCGAGGTCCGCCAGGCGCTGCTCGACACCCGCGCGGCCCGCATCGCCTGGCAGGAGGCGCTGGACAAGGCCACCCACGAGCCGGTGCGCCACCGGGGCCTCTCGCGTTCATCGGCCGAGGAAGCCGCCCACGCGCTGGGCCAGTTGGGGCGTACGGCCATGCTGATGGAGGCCCATCTGCCGGAACGGGACGCGGTGCCCGTGCCCGCGGCGGCGAAACTCGCCGAGGCGCTGCGCGAGGCCACCGAGCAGGGGGCCAAGGCCGTGCGCGAGCGGCGGGTTCCGCGGTGGGAGGAGGTCGAGCTGGCCCTGGCCGCCTGGGACGGCGAGGGCGTGCCCGACCGGGTGGTGCGCAGCGGGGCCGGCCTGGTCCTGCACTGCCTGGACGATCTGACCGACGCCCTGACCGTGCCGGCCGCCCCGGAGCCGTGACGAGCGCCCCGGAGCCGTGACGATCGCCGCCGCGCGGCGGTTCGGCGTGCTGCTGCCCGCACCACCACGCGGCGCGCCCGCCGCGTGAGCGCGTTACGGGGCCGGCACAGCCGTGGGCAGGCCGCTCGGGAGCGACGATCCCGTCTTGCCCCGGGTGAAGGAGTCCGTCCCGGCGCCCTGCCACGTGACCTGAAGGGTGTCCCCCTTGATCGTGGCCATGCCCTGGGTGCGCTCGGTGTTCTGGTCCGCGCACTTCAGGGTGAGCATCGTCATGCTCCCGCTTTCGGTGACCGCGCCGGAGCACACGTGCGGGGAGAGCAGGCCGACCCCCTTGCCCGCGATGACCATCGTGACGGTCTTGCCGCCCGTGGTCGCGGTCCAACTGCCTTGCAGATCGCTGCTCTTGGCCGGGGCGCCGTTGTCCGATCCGGAGCTGGAGCCGCCCGAGCCCGACGGGGACTTGGTGGCCGGGTCGGCCTTTGTGTCGCTGCTTGCGCACCCGGTCAGAACGAGCGCGACCGAGAGCCCGGCTGCCGCGATTGCCGCGGTACATATGTGCCTGTGCACGGTTTGTCTTCCCCCTGTGAACGGTCTCCGGGACCGCGTGAATGGTGTCTGGGACCGCGACAAGCTACCAGCCGACGGGCCGCGCCCCGCCCCGGCGACGGCCGCCCGGCGAGACGGTCACGCGGACGTTTGAACCAGGGAGCCCTGGAATGCGTCTCTTACTGGTGCAGACCAGGGACGCGGGGCGGATGGCCCGGCAGAGCGTCTGTAACCGCCCGGGCACCCCGCGTGCACGTGCATCTTCCCATGCAGGCGCACATGAACACAGCTATGATCCGGGACAGTTGACCATTCACAGTTGCACGTCTGCACATCCCGGGAGCGACCTTGCACCACGCGTACAACGGCATGGCGGCAGCGGAGCTTCAGGGTGCCGCGTGGCAGAAGAGCCGGCACAGCAACTCGCAGGGATCCTGCGTCGAGTTCGCCAAGCTGCCGGGGGGAGGGGTGGCGGTACGCAATTCACGCCATCCCGATGGGCCTGCTCTGGTCTATACCAGAGCGGAGATCGAGGCGATGCTGCTCGGGATCAAGGACGGGGAGTTCGACCACCTGATAGTGGACTGAACAGCTCCGCTCCGTACGCTTCAGTCCGTCGGCTGAAGACGGAACAGCGCCCACACGACCTTGCCGCCGATCGCCCCCGTGAGCGGGTGCCAGCCCCAGCTGTCGGCGAAGGACTCGACCAGGAACAGGCCACGGCCCGACTCCGCGCCGAAGTCGTCTCTCTCGCGCTCGACCGGGCTGTCGTCGCTGGGGTCGCGCACCGCGCACACCAGCCGGCTGGTCCAGCGCATCAGATGCAGACGTACCGGAACCTCGCTCTCGCGCGGGGTGTCGGCGGGCAGCGCGTGCCGCAGGGCGTTGGTGACGAGTTCGGAGACGACAAGGGCGACATCGTCGAAACACTCGGCGAGGCCCCACTGGGTCAGCGTGGATCTGGTGAACTTCCGTGCCCCGCCCACCGCTTCGAAGCGCGCGGGCAGCGCGCAGGACGCGGAACCCGCCACGGTCGAGGGGTCGAAGGGGGGAAGCGCCTGCCTCAAGGGCTCATGAGGCTCCAGCATGGTCGATCCATTCGTCCCCATGCGAGGCACTCCCGGGTTCGCGGCCGTGGCGGTACAGGACGCAAGCGACTAGACGCAGTTGAGCACGCAGGTGCGCGGGGACCATGGTTCCGAATGCGTCGGCCCGATGCAAGGGCAGATGCACGTGCACGCGACCGACCTGTCCCTGCCCGTGCCGTTTCTTGCTCTTTTCTTCCTCAGAAGTTCTTCAGGCCGATTTCACTCCTTGACCATTTCCGTAATCGCGCGGGTACGGGGTGAAGCGTTTTGATGGCAGACTGCACCGCACCATTGGATGGGGAGGGCGGCGAAGTGACCGCAGGGGAGGCATGGGGATCCCCCCGGCCGAGCGCAGTCGAGGCCGGCGGAGGCTCGGTGGTCCGGCGCATTCTGCTGGGCTCTCAACTGAGGCGCCTGCGCGAGTCGCGCGGCATCACGCGGGAAGCAGCCGGCTATTCGATCCGGGCGTCCGAGTCCAAGATCAGTCGTATGGAGTTGGGGCGGGTGAGCTTCAAGGCCAGGGATGTCGAGGACCTGCTCACGCTCTACGGCGTAGGCGACGAATCCGAGCGCATGTCGCTGCTCGGCCTCGCCAAGGAGGCCAACATCGCGGGCTGGTGGCACAGCTTCGGCGATGTGCTGCCGGGCTGGTTCCAGACGTACATCGGACTTGAGGGCGCCGCCTCGCTCATCCGCATCTACGAAGTCCAGTTCGTGCACGGCCTGTTGCAGACCGAGGCGTACGCCCACGCCGTCGTCTCGCGCGGCATGAACGGCGCGCCCGCGGCCGAGGTGGAAAAGCGTGTCGCGCTGCGCCTTGAGCGGCAGAAGGCCCTGGTGTCGGAGCGTGCCCCGCAGTTCCATGCCGTTCTCGACGAGGCCGCGCTACGCCGGCCCTATGGCGAACGCGACGTGATGCGCGGCCAGTTGAAGCATCTGATCGAGATGTCGGAGCAGCCCAACATCAACCTCCAGATCATGCCGTTCAGTTTCGGCGGGCACGCCGGTGAGAGCGGTGCCTTCACGATGCTGCGGTTCCCCGAGTCGGACCTGTCGGACATCGTCTATCTCGAACAGCTCACCTCCGCCCTGTATTTGGACAAGGCCGAAGAGGTCGCGCAGTACGAACGGGCCATGGCCCGCCTGCAACAGGACAGCCCCGGCCCGGAGGAAAGCCGCGATCTTCTGCGCGGACTCCTTCAACTCAGCTGACTCATCAGTAGGATGACGTCACATCAGGCCAGTTACGCGGTTGACCGCGCGGAGCCGGCGGACACAGCAGTAGGGGATGGCATGTCCTTCTTCACCGACCTCGCCCACCAGTTCATAGACGGCCAGTGGCGCACCGGCAGCGGGTCGTGGGACATCATCGACTTCGATCCGTACAACGGCGAGAAGCTGGCCTCGATCACCGTCGCCACCGTCGGGGAGGTCGACGAGGCCTACCGCGCGGCCGAGCGCGCGCAGCGTGAGTGGGCCGCGACCAATCCGTACACCCGCAGACTCGTCTTCGAGCGCGCCCTGCGCATCACCGAGGAGCGCGAGGGCGAGATCGTCCAGGCCATCATCAGCGAGCTGGGCGGCACCCGGCTCAAGGCGGTGTACGAGGTCCATCTCGCCAAGGAGTTCCTGCGCGAGGCGATCCAGCTGGCGCTGCGCCCGGAGGGCCGGATCCTGCCGTCGCCGGTGGACGGCAAGGAGAACCGCGTCTACCGGCTGCCGGTCGGCGTGATCGGGGTGATCAGCCCGTTCAACTTCCCGTTCCTGGTCACCATGAAGTCCATCGCCCCCGCACTGGCGTTGGGCAACGCGGTCGTCATCAAGCCGAACCAGAACGCGCCGGTCGTCGGCGGCGGGCTCATAGCGAAGATCTTCCAGGACGCCGGGCTGCCCGCGGGCCTCCTGAACGTCCTGGTCACCGACATCGCCGAGATCGGCGACGCGCTGATAGAGCACCCCGTCCCCAAGGTGATCTCCTTCGCCGGCTCGGACCGCGTCGGCCGCCATGTCGCCTCGGTCGCCGGCAGCCACTTCAAACGCGTCATTTTGGAGCTGAGCGGCAACAGCGCGCTGGTCGTCCTCGACGACGCCGACCTCGACTACGCGGTGGACGCGGCGGTTTTCAGCCGCTTCGTCTATCAGGGCCAGGTCTGCATGGCCGCCAACCGGATCCTCGTCGACCGGTCGGTGCAGGCCGAGTTCACGGCGAAGTTCCTCGCCAAGGTGGCCTCGCTCAGGACCGGCGACCCGGCCGACCCCGCCACCGACATCGGTCCTGTCATCAACAGCTTCCAGGCGGAGGCGCTGGCCGCACTGGTCGACCAGGCACTGGCCGAGGGCGCCACCGCGCTGGTGCGGGGCCGCACCCAGGGCAACCTGGTGGAGCCCACCGTGCTCGCGGGGATGCCCGCCGACTCCTCGATACTGCGCCAGGAGATCTTCGGGCCGGTGGCGCTGCTCATCCCCTTCGACGGGGAGGAGGACGCCGTACGCATGGCGAACGACAGCCCGTACGGGCTCAGCGGCGCCGTGCACACCGCCAACGTCGAGCGCGGGGTGCGGTTCGCCAAGCGGATCGAGACCGGGATGATGCACGTCAACGACTCGACGATCCAGGACGAGCCGCTGGTCGCCTTCGGCGGCGAGAAGTACTCCGGGCTCGGACGCCTGAACGGCGACTCCACGGTCGAGGCGTTCACGACACAGAAGTGGATCTCGGTGCAGCACGAGCGGAGCCCGTTCCCGTTCTAGAGCCGGCCGGGCCCGGGCGGGCGTGGGAGGCGTGCGGTGCCGTCCGGGGCGCGGCGCTTCTGCGATGTCACGTCCGTCGGCCGGCCGGTCCGAGATCGCGGCGCTCAGAGGTCAGGAACTGACCTCTTTGGTGCCTACCGTGGTGGTTGTCGACGGGGAAGAGCGGCGGAAGCCGTCGGCACGAGCCACCCGCACGGGCCACCCGCACGGGCCACCCGCACGGGCCACCCGCACGGGCCACCGGCCCGGGACGACCGGACGCGAACGAAGGCGGTTTGATCATGGTGACGCACGTTCCCTCAGAGGCACACGGCGACGAGCGCGGAGCTCTCCTCAACTTCGTGGAGGCCCAGCGCGGTGCGGTACGCCGTTCCCTCATCGGCCTTACCGAGGAGCAGGCCGCGAGCCGCCCGAGCGCCAGCGGGCTGTGTCTGTCCGGACTGCTCAAGCACGTCGCCGAGTGCGAGCTCAACTGGCTCCGAATGGCGCAGGAGAGGCCCAACCAGCAGCAGCGCGACCAGTCCAACTGGCACGAGAGCTTCCAGCTGACCGGTGACGAGACCGTTGAGGGCATGCTGGCCTTCTGGGGCGAAGTGGCCGCCGAGACCGAGGAGTTCATCCGCAAGGTCCCCTCGCTCGACGACACCTTTCCGCTGCCGGATGCCCCGTGGTTCCCGAAGGACGGGCGGGTCTCGATGCGCTGGCTGGTGATGCACCTCGTCGAGGAGTTCGCGCGGCACGCCGGGCACGCGGACATCATCCGCGAGTCGCTCGACGGCAAGACGGCGTACGAGCTGGTGACGCTCGCAAAGAGCTGAGGGCATAGGCTGGCGGCCATGTCAACCATCCGCCTGCTCGTCCTCGGCGCGGTACGTCAGCACGGCCGGGCGCACGGCTATCAGGTGCGGAGCGACCTGGAGTACTGGGGGGCCCACGAGTGGTCCAACGCCAAACCGGGTTCGATCTACCACGCGTTGAAGCAGATGGCCAAGGAGGGCGCCCTCCTCGCCCATGAGGTGGGGCCCAGCACGGTGGGTGGGCCGCCGCGCACGGAGTACGAGCTGACGGACGCGGGCCGCGAGGAGTACTTCCGGCTGCTGCGGGCCGCGCTGTCCTCGTACAACCAGAAGCCGGACGTGCTGTCGGCGGCGCTGGGATTCATGGTGGACCTGCCCCGCGCCGAGGTCGTCGCCCTGCTGCGCGACCGGCTGGACAAGCTGGCCCGGTGGCGCGAGTCGGTGACGGAGTACTACCTGGCGGGGGCGGAGCCGGAGCAGTTGGGGCACATCGGCGAGATCATGAACATGTGGATCCACTCGTCGGATGCGGGGGCGGAGTGGACGCGGGGGTTGATCGGGCGGGTTGAGGGTGGGGCGTATGCGTTTGTGGGGGAGGGGGGGTAGGTGCGGGTCTTTTTGCGCAGTTCCCCGCGCCCCTGAACCCGTTTGCGGCTGCGGACGTGGTCGCTTTTCGCGCAGTTCCCCGCGCCCCTGGGCCCGTTTTCGGCTGCGGTCGTGGTCGCTTTTTGCGCAGTTCCTCGCGCCCCTGGGCCCGTTTTCGGCTGCGGTCGTGGTCGCTTTTTGCGCAGTTCCTCGCGCCCCTGGGCCCGTTTTCGGCTGCGGGGCGTGGTCGCTTCTCGCGCAGTTCCCCGCGCCCCTGGAACCCGTCTTCGTCCGTCGGGCGTGGTCGCTTTTCGTGACGGTCTCCGGGCCCCTGGGGCCCGTTGCTCGGCGAGGCTAGGGGGTGTCTGGTGGATCAGGGTCGGTCAGGGTGCGGCGCCTGGTGCGGTGCATCGCAAGGCGCCGGAACGTCGTGATAGCGGAGCTATCGGGGCGTTTCGGCAACGCCGCGAGGTGCCGTGCCAGGCGCCGCACCCCCGGCCATGATCCACCAGACACCCCCTAGTGGTGGAACGCTGTTGCCTCCGACTCGTCGCGGCCCAGTGGCGCGGCCTGTCGGCGGAGTTCGGGGAGTAGGCGGCCCAGGTCTTCGATGAGGAGGCCGGCCAGGTCGGAGGAGAAGCCGTTGCGGCACACCACCCGCAGCACCGACAGGTCCTCCCGGTTCGCCGGGAAGGTGTACGCCGGCACCAGCCAGCCCCGCTCGCGCAGGCGCCGCGAGACGTCGAACACGTCGTACCGGTCCACCTCCGGCGTCGTCGTGAAGGCGAACACCGGCAACTCGTCGCCCCGCGTGAGGAGTTGGAAGTCGCCGAACGACTCGATCCGCTCCGCGAGACCCCGCGCGACGTCCCGCGTGGTCTGCTGGACCGCCCGGTATCCCTCCCGGCCGAGCCGCAGGAACGTGTAGTACTGCGCCACCACCTGCGCCCCGGGCCGCGAGAAGTTCAGGGCGAACGTCGGCATGTCGCCGCCGAGGTAGTTCACCCGGAAGACCAGTTCCTCGGGGAGTTCGTCGGCCGTGCGCCACAGGGCCCAGCCCACCCCGGGGTACACGAGCCCGTACTTGTGCCCCGAAGTGTTGATGGAGGACACCCGGGGCAGCCGGAAGTCCCACACCAGGTCCTCGTCGAGGAAGGGCGCGACCATCGCCCCTGACGCCCCGTCGACATGGACCGGGATGTCCAGGCCCGTACGCTCCTGCACATCGTCCAGCGCCGCGCACAGCTCGGCGATCGGCTCGTACGACCCGTCGAAGGTGGAGCCGAGCACCCCGACGACGCCGATCGTGTTCTCGTCGCAGAGCGCCGCCGCGGCCTGCGGATCGAGGTGGAAACGGTCGCCGTCCATGGGCACTTGGCGCGCCTCGACCTCCCAGAAGGTGCAGAACTTGTCCCAGCAGACCTGCACGTTCACGCCCATCACGAGGTTGGGGCGGGCCTCGCGCGAGGGGTAGCGGTCCGCGTTGCGCTTCATCCAGCGCCGCTTGAGTGCCATCCCCGCCAGCATGCAGGCCTCGCTCGACCCGGTCGTCGAGCAGCCGACCGCGGTGTTCGGGTCCGGGGCGTGCCACAGATCGGCGAGCATGGCCACGCAGCGCCGCTCCAGCTCGGCGGTGCGCGGGTACTCGTCCTTGTCGATCATGTTCTTGTCCCGGCACTCCGCCATCAGCACCCCGGCCTGCGGCTCCATCCAGGTGGTGACGAAGGTCGCGAGGTTGAGCCGGGCGTTGCCGTCGAGCATCAGCTCGTCGTGGACCAGCTGGTACGCGGTCGCCGGGGCCAGCGGCCGGTCGGGCAGCCGGTGCCGGGGCGGCGCGGAGGTCATCGAACCGACCGGGTCCGCCTCCCCGAAGAACGGGTTCAGCGCGAGCCGCCCGAACTCCTTCTCCCCTCCTTCTTCGTCATGCTCCTTCTTGCTGCCGCCGCGGTGCAGTGCCATGGGGGTCGAACACCTTTCGGGAGGGGGAAGGGGGGAGGGGAGGGGAGGTGGGGCCGTTGCGGCTGGGGTCAGGTGCGGGTCAGGACCACCGCGGTCCCGTACGCGCACACCTCCGTCCCCACGTCCGCGGCCTCCGTCACGTCGAACCGCATCATCAGAACCGCGTTCGCGCCCCGCGCCTTCGCCTGGGCCACCAGCCGTTCCATCGCCTGGTTCCGTGTCTCGACCAGCGTCTTGGTGAGGCCCTTCAGCTCGCCGCCGATCATGGACTTGAGGCCTGCGCCGATCTGGCTGCCCAGATGGCGTGAGCGTACGGTCAGCCCGAAGACCTCCCCGATGACCTGCTGCACGGTGTGGCCGGGTACGTCGTTCGTGGTCACCACCAGCACGTCCGACTGCTGGCTCTGTCCGCCGCCGAACTCCTCGATGCCCATGCGTTCCGCCTTCCGGTAGCCCTTGTCGGCCTTCTCCAGCCTGCCCCTGGAACCACGCTTTCGCGCGTTACGTTGATAACTTTGGCTGCCGACGGCAGACAGCCCGCCCGACACCCACACCAGGAGCCCGGTACCCGTGACATCCCTTGCCCTCGGACCGAGCTGGCTGGATCCCGACTATTTGCTGGGCACCTTCGGCCTCGCCGGGCTGCTGATCATCGTGTTCGCCGAGTCCGGACTGCTCATCGGTTTCTTCCTGCCGGGCGACTCGCTCCTGTTCACCACCGGCCTCCTCGTCACCACCGGCAAGCTGGACACCCCGCTGTGGCTGGTCTGCGTCCTGGTGGTGCTGGCCGCGGTCCTCGGCGACCAGGTGGGCTTCCTGTTCGGCAAGAAGGTCGGGCCCGCGCTCTTCAGCCGGCCCGACTCCAGGCTCTTCAAGCAGGAGAACGTCGAGAAGGCCCACGAGTTCTTCGAGAAGTACGGCCCGAAGTCGCTGGTCCTGGCCCGCTTCGTGCCGATCGTGCGGACGTTCACACCGATCATCGCGGGCGTCTCCGGCATGAGCTACCGGCCGTTCGTCACCTTCAACGTCATCGGCGGCAGCCTGTGGGGCGCGGGTGTGACGCTGCTGGGCGCGGCCCTTGGGAACGTCGCGTTCGTGCACCAGCACATCGAGCTGATCCTCGTTGCGATCGTGCTCGTCTCGGTCGTCCCGATCGCCATCGAGTTCCTGCGGGCCCGCTCCAAGGCGAAGAAGAACCCGCAGGTGGCGGAGGGCCCCGGGGGCCGGGCCCCGGGTCAGACCCCGCAGCGCGGCGGCCGCCACGCCAAGCGCTGAGCGCTGAGCGCTGAGCGCCCAGTACGGTGCGCGGGCCCGGGCGGTGTGCGGGCTTCAGAAGCCGCGGGTCCGCTTCGCCGCCGCGCGGCCCGCGCCGGGCGAGCGCAGGAAGAGGCGGGCGACCTCGTTGCCGAGGTTCACGCCGATCGCGATGGCCAGGGCGAGCGCCGCCGCCTTCGCGAGCGAGGCGACGCCCGTGTTCAGGTGGTTCTGGGCGATCGAGAGGACCCCGAAATAGGTGGCGCTACCGGGCAGCAGCGGGCCGATCGCCGCGGTCACGTACAGCAGCGCCGAGGTGTTCCAGTACCGCGAGAGCAGCTGGCCGAACAGGCCGACCAGGCCTGCCGCGATCGCCGTCGCCATGATCGGCGAGCCCTTCGCCGTGACCGCGATGGCGGCGTACACCACCCAGGCCACGCCGCCGTTCACGGAGACGATCAGGACGGTCGAGCGGTCCTGTTGCAGCAGGATCGCGAAGGTCAGACAGAGCACCATCGACGCGAGGATCTGCACGATCGGCCGGTTGATGGGCTGGAAGGTGCCCTCCGGGTTGAGCTCGGCGTGGATCTGGAGCCCGCCGTACAGGACGCTCAGGACGCCGACGACGATCGCCACGAAGAAGTACCCGACTTCGAGCAGCCGCGCGGAGGCGGTGACGTAGAAGCCGGTCAGACCGTCCTGGACGGCGGCCACCAGGGCCCGCCCGGGGATCAGCGCGAACAGGCCACCTGTGATCACGGCGGACGGCCTGAGGTTCCAGGACAGCAGACTGAGCGCGACACCCATCGCGGCGGGCGGCATGGCGGCCACCACGAACTGGTAGAACTCCGGCAGCCCGCGGGCCGCGCACAGCCAGGCGAGCCGGTCGCCGAGCACCGCGCCGACCGCGGCCACCAGGAAGACCGTGACGCCGCCGCCGAGCAGCACCGAGGCCGCTCCGGCCAGGATTCCGCAGGCGGTGGTCAGGACCCAGCCGGGGTAGGGGTGGCGGTTACGGCGGATCTCGGCGAGGCGCCGGTAGGCCTCTTCGAGGGAGACCTCGTGGTCCTCGCTGGTCATGTCCGTGACGAGCCGGTGCACGGCCGCCAGACGGGTGTAGTCGGTGCCGCGGCGGCGCACCGTGCGGTTGGCCGTCACCGGGTCGTCCACCAGGGACGGCTGGTAGGTGATGCCGAGCATGGTGAAGGTGACCGTCGGCTCGCTGCGGTCGAGGCCGTAGCTGCGGCAGATCGCGAACATCGCGGCCTCGACGTCCTCGGCGCCCTCGCCGCCCGCGAGCAGCAGCTCGCCGATACGCAGCGTCAGGTCGAGCACGCGGGGCACCGCGGGGCCCGAGTCGTCGGACTTCTGCACCGGCTCGGCCACCGGCCGGTCGCCCACCGGCATGCGCAGCATGGTGCGCATCCGGTCCTGCCAGGGGGCGTCCTTGGAAAGGCGCACCAAGGGCAGGCTGCCGGTGGTGGTCGAGGGGTTGGGGGCGTCACGCGCGGTGTACCCGCTCGGCGTGGTGAACGCCGACGCCGGCTGCTCGGCGGGCGACTCGATGACCGGCGTGGCGAGGCCGGCGGGCAGCGCGAACTCGGAGGTCGGTGAGTCCTCCTCGGGCACCTGGGGCTGTTCGACGCCCTCGGGGGCCGCGAAGGCGCTGCGCGCCTCGTCGGACTGCGGTTTGCGGTCCTCGACCGTGTCGTGCTGCTCGGTCACCACTGGTCCCGTGCCTCCCTCCGGCCACTTCGGGTGCGTGTGCCCAGTATGTGGGGCGCCATGACGTGGCACGACAACGGGCGGCGCACCCCGAAGGTGCGCCGCCCGTTGTCACGGAGACAAGCGTGTCAGTGCGCGCCGCCCTGCGCCTCAAGGCGCTTGTAGGAGGCCTCGACCTCGGCCTCGGCCTCGACGCGGCCGACCCAGTTGGCACCCTCGACGGACTTGCCGGGCTCCAGGTCCTTGTAGACCTCGAAGAAGTGCTGGATCTCCAGGCGGTCGAACTCGGAGACGTGGTGGATGTCGCGCAGGTGCTCCACGCGCGGGTCGGACGCGGGGACGCACAGCAGCTTGTCGTCGCCGCCGGCCTCGTCGGTCATACGGAACATGCCGATCGCGCGGCACTTGATGACGCAGCCGGGGAAGGTCGGCTCGTCCAGCAGGACCAGGGCGTCCAGCGGGTCGCCGTCCTCGCCGAGGGTGTCCTCGACGAAGCCGTAGTCGGCCGGGTAGCTGGTCGAGGTGAAGAGTCGACGGTCCAGACGGATCCGGCCGGTCTCGTGGTCGACCTCGTACTTGTTCCGCGATCCCTTCGGGATCTCGATGGTGACGTCGAACTCCACGGGTGGCTCTCCTCCATGATCAGCACATGCATCTGACGCATCTGACGGGGCTGCGTCGGCTGCCATGTTCGCGGCAAGACGCAGTTCTGGTGATTAAGTGTCCCTCACGCAGGTGTGTGATCGCGAAAGGGGCTGGTCCTCGGTGCCGGGACCCAAGACATGGCAGCTCACAGCGGGTGCCGCGGCGGTCGGCCTGGCACTCGCGGCCGGGACCGTGGCCCTGGCGGGGCCGTGGGACTCAGGTCAGCGTACGGCCGAGCGTCACCGGGCCGCATCGTGGGGCGCCAGGGGTGGCGCACATCACCAGGGCCCGGTCGATCCGGAGGCTCCGGCTCCGGCCCCGAGCGCGCCCAGCGTGCTCACCGCGCTCGCGGCGCCCGGCGGCACACCCGTGCCGGCCGCCCTGCCCGCGGCCCTCGCCCCGCTGCTCGCCGACCCGGCGCTCGGCCCGCACCCGGCGGCCTCGGTGCTCGACACCGCCACCGGCAAGGAGCTGTACGCCGCCCACGCGGACGCCGCCATGACGCCCGCCTCCACCATCAAGATCGCGACGGCGACCGCGGTCCTCACCGCGCTCCCGGCCGACCACCGCTTCACCACCGCCGTGGTGGCCCCGGCCGGCGGATCGGGCCTCACCCTCGTCGGGGGCGGCGACCCCACCCTGGACCGGACGCGGCTTGCCGCCCTCGCCGACGACACCGCCCGCGTGCTGCGCGGGCGCTCCCTGGACCAGGTACGGCTGACGTACGACACCTCGCTGTTCAGCGGGGACCCGGTGCATCCGATCGGGCCGAACGAGAACCTTGCGCCGGTCGTCGCCCTGATGACGGACGAAGGGCGTACGGCCGCCGCCGGGCCATCCGGGGCATCCGGCACGTCTGGTGCATCCGGTACGTCCGGGACGGGCGAGGGCGTCGAGAGCGGGCCGGGCACGCGCACCTCGGATCCGGCGGGCGACACCGCGCGGGCCTTCGCCACGCTGCTGCGCGGGCACGGGGTGCGGGTGGCCGACCCGGCGCCCGCCACCGCGCCCGCGGACGCCAAACCGGTGGCGAGCACACGGTCCGCACCGCTCACCGAGGTCGTCGAGCGGATGCTGACCACCAGCGACAACGACATCGCGGAGGCCCTGAACCGGCAGACCGCGATCGCCACCGGTAAGCCCGCGAGCTTCCAGGGCGGCGCCGACGCCGTGTCGGCCCAGCTCGCCAGGCTCCAACTCCCGGTGAAGGCAAGCGTGTTCACGGACGGCAGCGGGCTCAACCGCGCCGACAAGGTCACCGCGCAACTGCTCACCCGCCTCCTTGCCGAGGCCGCCGCCCCGGGCCACCCCGAACTGCGGCCGATCCTCACCGGCCTGCCCGTCGCCGGCTTCACCGGCACCCTCACCGCCCGCTACGGCACCGGATCCGCGGCGGCCGGCCTGGTCCGGGCCAAGACCGGCACCCTCGGCGGGGCCGGCGTCAACACCCTGGCCGGCACGGTCGTGGACGCGAGCGGGCACCTCCTGGCGTTCGCCTTCCTGTCGACGGGGACGCCCGGCGCCGACCCGGCCCCCGCGCAGCGGGCCCTCGACCGGCTCGCCACCCGGCTCGTCGCGCACTGAGCGCCGCCGACCGGGTTCCCTCGCGGGGACGACAACGTACGGTTGACGCATGACTGGCATCGGCGGTGCAGGTACCTCTGGGATGGTCGACTGGAACCTCGCGGTCGCGACCGCGACCCGACTGGTGCGGCCGGGCCCCGACGTGAGCCGTGACGAGGCGCGAGAGATCGTCGCCGAGCTCCGTCGGCACGCCAAGGCCGCCGAGGAACACGTACGGACGTTCACCCGGATGATCCCGGAGGGCGTCGAACCCGAAGACACCCCGGTCCTGGTCGTCGACCGGGCCGGCTGGGTGAAGGCCAACGTGGCGGGCTTCCGCGAGATCCTGCGGCCGCTGCTCGACAAGATGCAGGAGCGCCGCGGCGCCACCCCCGCCGGAGCCGTGTTCGGCGCGGTCGGCGGCAAGGTCACCGGCGTCGAGCTTGGCATGCTCCTGAGCTTCCTGTCCTCGCGGGTCCTGGGCCAGTACGAGACGTTCGCGCCCGCGAGCCGGGACCTTCCGGCGGCGCCGGGCGGCGGGGGCAGGCTGCTGCTCGTGGCGCCCAACATCGTGCACGTGGAGCGTGAACTCGACGTCGATCCGCACGACTTCAGGCTCTGGGTCTGCCTCCACGAGGAGACCCACCGCACCCAGTTCACGGCCGTGCCCTGGCTGCGCGACCACCTGGAGAGCGAGATCCAGGCGTTCCTCGACGCGACCGAGGTCGACCCGATGACCGTCCTGGAGCGGCTGCGCGAGGCCGCCCAGTCCCTGGCGGGGGGCCGGCCCGAGGGCGAGGAGGACGACGGCGGGCGCTCCCTGGTCGAGCTGGTGCAGACGCCCCGCCAGCGCGAGATCCTGGGCCGGCTCACCGCCGTGATGTCCCTCCTTGAGGGGCACGCGGACTACGTGATGGACGGGGTCGGGCCGCAGGTCGTGCCCTCGGTGGGCGAGATCCGCGAGAAGTTCAAGGAGCGCAGGGCCAAGGGCGCCTCCCGGCTCGACCTGGCGCTGCGCAAACTGCTCGGCCTCGACGCCAAGCTGCGCCAGTACCGCGACGGGGAGCGCTTCGTGCGGGCCGTGGTGGACGAGGTCGGCATGGACGGCTTCAACCGGGTGTGGACGTCGCCGAACACACTCCCGACGAAGGCCGAGATCGCCAAGCCGGCGGACTGGGTCACCCGGGTGCACCGCAAGACGGAGTCCTGAGCGCGGCCCTGAGCCGAAGACCGCCGGTGGCGGGTGTCAACGCGGGAATCACCCATCCGAGGGACCGTGGCGCATGGGTAGGCGTGCAATGCTCGGGTAACGGCTCTGTTCTGTCACCATCTACGCACTCTGTGTGACTGAACGTACCTCCTGCTCCTCCTGCTCGTTCTGTTACTCCCTGCTCCTCTCCGCGCAAGAGGCACCCCCAACTTCACCGAAGGGCACCGGACATGGGTCCCCATCCTGCGGTCGCAGCGATACGCCTGGCGGTTCGCCGCGTACTCCACGACGTACTGAACGAACACTCCCGCCACCACGAGAGCGCCGCGACGGCCGTGACCGCGGGGGCCCCCGCCGGTCCCGGGACCGGCGCGCGCCCCGCGCCCGAGCCCCTGGTGCTCGTGGCCTGCTCCGGTGGCGCCGACTCCATGGCGCTCGCCTCCGCCCTCGCCTTCGAGGCCCGCAAGCTCTCGCTGCGCGCCGGCGGCATCACCATCGACCACGGCCTCCAGGACGGCTCGGACCTGCGCGCCGCCGAAGTCGTCTCCCGCATGACGGGCCTCGGCCTGGAACCCGCCGAGTCCGTCGCCGTCCACGTGGGCCGCGAGGGCGGACCCGAGGCCGCCGCCCGGGATGCCCGCTACGCCGCGCTCGATGCCGCCGCCGAGCGCCACGGCGCCGCCGCGATCCTGCTCGGCCACACGCGTGACG
This sequence comes from Streptomyces sp. NPDC048416, assembly GCF_043200435.1. Lineage (NCBI taxonomy): Bacteria > Bacillati > Actinomycetota > Actinomycetes > Kitasatosporales > Streptomycetaceae > Streptomyces > Streptomyces sp. NPDC048416. The sequence goes on along the minus strand of NZ_JBICXU010000038.1, from coordinate 27,906 downwards.
ACCAGGCCGAGACCGTGCTCCTCGGCCTCGCCCGCGGCTCCGGCACCCGCTCCCTGTCCGGCATGGCCGCCGTCTCGGGGGCGGCGGGCCGCTACCGGCGCCCCTTCCTTGAGCTCGACCGCCAGACCGCCCGCAAGGCCTGCATGGTCCAGGCGCTGCCCGTCTGGGACGACCCGCACAACGCCGACCCCGCCTACACCCGCTCCCGGCTGCGCCAGGAGGGTCTGCCGGCCCTGGAGAAGGCGCTCGGCAAGGGCGTCGTCGAGGCGCTTGCCCGCACCGCCCAGCTCTCCCGCGACGACGCCGACGCCCTGGACGCCTGGGCGCTCCGGGCCGAGGCCTCCGTACGGGACGAGGCGGGGCTCCTGGAGTGCGCGAAGCTCTACGCGCTGCCGCCCGCCGTGCGGCGCCGCATCGTGCGCCGGGCGGTCATCGAAGCGGGCTCACCGGCCGGTTCGCTCTTCGCCCGGCACGTGGAGGAGGTCGACAAGCTGATCACCGGCTGGCGCGGTCAGCGGGCCATCAATCTCCCGGGCCGCGTCGTCGCGCGTCGCCAGGGTGGCAGACTGGTCATTCGGCAGAGCTGAGCCCACGCACGACACTCGGCTCGCGTACGACACAGGCAAACCCCCAAGAAAGCGGCCCGGGTGAACGAGAAGGACATGGGCACCGACCTCCAGTCGGTGCTCATCACCAAGGAAGAGATCGACGCGAAGCTGGCGGAGCTGGCCGGGAAGATCGACGCGGAGTACGCGGGCAAGGATCTGCTCCTCGTCGGTGTCCTCAAGGGCGCCGTCATGGTCATGGCGGATCTGGCCCGTGCGCTGTCCACCCCCGTCACCATGGACTGGATGGCCGTCTCCTCGTACGGTGCGGGCACCCAGTCCTCCGGCGTCGTGCGGATCCTGAAGGACCTCGACACCGACATCAAGGGCAAGCACGTCCTCATCGTCGAGGACATCATCGACTCGGGTCTGACCCTGTCGTGGCTCCTGTCCAACCTCGGATCGCGCGAGCCCGCCTCCCTGGAGGTGTGCACGCTGCTCCGTAAGCCGGATGCCGCAAAGGTCGCGATCGACGTGAAGTGGATCGGCTTCGACATTCCGAATGAATTCGTCGTGGGCTACGGCCTCGACTACGCCGAGAAGTACCGCAATCTCCCCTTTGTCGGGACGCTCGCACCGCACGTGTACGGCGGCTGACGCAACCCCGTCGCGTTTCGGGGAACCACAGCCCGCCTCGCGCCGTTGGAGCATGGGAAGGGCCCTTTGTCAGCCGTACCGTGCGACCACGGGTGACAATGCTGGGGTACCGTCCGAAGAACAGTCTTTACGCAGAGTCTTAGTCAGTCTTAGTCATAGTCACAGCAGCATTTACCTACGGGCAGGAGGGACGGGGCGTTCTCGCTCCGTATGGATGGACGTGAAGCGATACTTCCGTGGGCCGGTCATGTGGATCGTGCTGGCCGTCCTCGCCGTGGTCGTGCTGATGCAGGTCGTCGGCTCGGGTGGCGGCTACAAGACGGTCGACACATCCGATGTCGTTCAGGCGATCAGCAACAAGCAGGTCGAACAGGCCAAGATCACCACAGGTGACAGTCAGGTCATCAAGATCGACCTGAAGGACGGCCAGAAGGTCAAGGGCAGCAGCAAGGTCCAGGCGAACTACATCGGGGACATCCAGGCGAGCTCGCTGGCCGATCAGCTCCAGGGCAGCGTCAAGGCCGGTGACATCCCCAAGGGCTACACCGTCTCGCCCGACAAGCAGAACCCGTTCCTCGGGATCCTGCTCTCGCTGCTCCCCTTCGTCCTCATCGTCGTGGTCTTCCTGTTCCTGATGAATCAGATGCAGGGCGGCGGCTCCCGAGTCATGAACTTCGGGAAGTCCAAGGCCAAGCTCATCACCAAGGACACCCCGAAGACGACCTTCGCCGACGTGGCGGGGTCCGACGAGGCGGTCGAGGAACTCCACGAGATCAAGGAGTTCCTTCAGGAGCCGGCGAAGTTCCAGGCCGTCGGCGCCAAGATCCCCAAGGGTGTGCTGCTCTACGGCCCGCCCGGCACGGGCAAGACGCTGCTCGCCCGCGCCGTCGCGGGTGAGGCCGGCGTGCCGTTCTACTCGATCTCCGGCTCCGACTTCGTCGAGATGTTCGTCGGTGTCGGCGCCTCGCGTGTCCGCGACCTCTTCGAGCAGGCCAAGGCGAACGCCCCGGCGATCGTCTTCGTCGACGAGATCGACGCCGTGGGACGCCACCGCGGCGCGGGCCTCGGCGGCGGTCACGACGAGCGCGAGCAGACGCTCAACCAGCTGCTCGTCGAGATGGACGGCTTCGACGTGAAGGGCGGCGTCATCCTGATCGCCGCCACGAACCGGCCCGACATCCTCGACCCGGCGCTGCTGCGTCCCGGCCGTTTCGACCGCCAGATCGCGGTCGACCGTCCGGACATGCAGGGCCGTCTGGAGATCTTGAAGGTCCACCAGAAGGGCAAGCCGGTCGCTCCGGACGTCGACCTGTCGGCCGTCGCGCGGCGCACGCCGGGCTTCACCGGCGCGGACCTCGCGAACGTGCTGAACGAGGCGGCGCTCCTGACGGCGCGCAGCGACCGCAAGCTGGTCGACAACAACGCGCTCGACGAGGCGATCGACCGTGTCGTGGCGGGTCCGCAGAAGCGGACGCGGATCATGTCCGAGAAGGAAAAGAAGATCACCGCGTACCACGAGGGCGGTCACGCCCTGGTCGCCGCGGCTTCCCCCAACTCGGACCCGGTCCACAAGATCACGATCCTGTCGCGCGGCCGGGCCCTGGGTTACACCATGGTCCTGCCGGACGAGGACAAGTACTCGACCACGCGCAACGAGATGCTTGACCAGCTGGCGTACATGCTGGGCGGGCGCGCGGCCGAGGAGCTGGTCTTCCACGACCCGACGACGGGCGCGGCCAACGACATCGAGAAGGCCACGGCCACCGCGCGAGCGATGGTCACGCAGTACGGCATGACCGAGCGTCTGGGCGCGATCAAGTTCGGTGGCGACAACACCGAGCCGTTCCTCGGCCGGGAGATGGCGCACCAGCGCGACTACTCGGAAGAGGTCGCGGCGCTCGTCGACGAAGAGGTCAAGAAGCTCATCGAGACGGCGCACAACGAGGCCTGGGAGATCCTGGTCGAGAACCGCGACATCCTCGACAAGCTGGTCCTTGAGCTCCTGGAGAAGGAGACTCTGAGCAAGGAGCAGATCGCCGAGGTGTTCTCCGGCATCGTCAAGCGCCCGGCCCGTCCGGCCTGGACCGGTTCCTCGCGGCGTACGCCGTCGACGAGGCCGCCGGTGCTGTCGCCGAAGGAGCTGGCGCTGACCAACGGTGCCACGAGCGCCAATGGTTCCGCCCCCCTGGACACCCCCACGGAGGCCCTGCCGGCCCCCGAGGACCGTCCGGAGAGCTGAGCACGGGGGCCGTACCGGCCCCGGAATGCATGCCGCGCCCCCCAGGTTTTAGCCTGTGGGGGCGCGGGTGTTTTCCGGCCACGCGCCATGATGACAGTCGAGGAACGAGGCACAGATGACCGACCCGGTGACGCTGGACGGCGAGGCCCAGATCGGCGAGTTCGACGAGAAGCGGGCCGAGAACGCCGTACGCGAGCTCCTCATAGCGGTCGGCGAGAACCCGGACCGCGAGGGACTGAAGGAGACGCCGGCGCGAGTGGCGCGGGCGTACAAGGAGATCCTGGCGGGACTGCGGCAGGAGCCCGAGGACGTTCTGACGACGACGTTCGACCTGGGGCACGACGAGATGGTCCTGGTGAAGGACATCGAGATCGTCTCCGTCTGTGAACACCACCTTCTTCCGTTCCACGGAGTGGCGCACGTCGGCTACATCCCCGCCGAGTCCGGGAAGATAACCGGTCTGTCGAAGCTGGCCCGCCTGGTGGACGTGTTCGCCCGCAGGCCGCAGGTGCAGGAGCGGCTGACCACGCAGATCGCCGACTCGCTGATGCGCATCCTCGACGCGCGCGGCGCCATCGTGGTGATCGAGGCCGAGCACATGTGCATGTCGGTGCGTGGCATCCGCAAGCCCGGCGCGAAGACCATGACCTCGGCGGTGCGGGGGCAACTGCGCGCCCCGGCGACGCGCAGCGAGGCGATGAGCCTGATCATGGCCCGTTGAGGCCCGTTGAGGCCCGTTGAGGCCCGTTGAGGGCGGTTGAGCGCGGCTGGGCGCGGTTGAGGTTCGCTGAGGTCGGCTGAAGGTCGGTTGAGGTTGGCTGATGCCTGTCGGCCCCGTCGGCCCCGCCTGACGGCCCGTCGGAGCGTCGGCCCCGGCGGCACCGCCTGATGGCATCGGCCAGTGTCGGTGCCGGTGCCGGTGCCGGTGCCGGTGTCGTGCCGGCGTGGTGGTGGCGCTCAACTCCCGTGCCGGGTAAGCCGGTTGGGGTCGGTCAGGGCCGGCTCAAGGGGCCGTCCTTCGGGGGTGGCGGTCTCAGGCGACCGGGGCCGTGGTGTCGTCCTCGTCCTCGGGGAGCTTGCAGACGCGCTCAAGGAAGAAGGCGGCGGCCACCACGGCGATGCCGGCCAGGACCGAGAAGCCGGCGTAGATCGCCTGGTCGCGGCGGGACGGCACGTCGAGGTAGCTCAGCAGATAGATGCCCGTCCCGCCGTACATCCCGCACACCAGGGCCGCGACCAGGGCGCTGGCCTGGCCGAAGACCACCGCGCGCGCCGCCATCAGGGGCTCCACGCCCTTGGCGCCCGGACGCCGTTCGCGCTGGGCGCGCAGCCGGGAACGGATGGACAGGGCGGTGGCGAGCAGGATGACGGCGATCACCGCGAGCACGATGGGCGCCGCGATCGGCACGCTCGGCAGGGTGGCCACCGCGTCCCACAGCCGGGCGCCCGCCCAGGAGAGCACTCCGGCGATGACGAACAGTCCGGCCAGCACGCCAAGCCGCAGTTGCTTCACGGAGTAGGGCCCTTCGCGTCTCTCGGTGGTCTGGTCGAAGCCGGTGCGCCGGAGCGCCCGGGGGTGCGGGGCTGTGACGCCCGTCCCGCGGCGCGCCCGGTGGCCGGCCTCCCAGAAGCGTAACGACTACTCGGGCAGCCGGAGTTCCAGATCGGCGCGGGGCAGTACGCCGTCGCGGCCGACGCCGCTCAGCAGCTCGGCGATGGTGCCGTGGCCGGGGAGCTGGGCCTCGGGCTCCACGTCGTGCCAGGGGGCGAGCACGAAGGCCCGCTGGTGGGCGCGCGGGTGAGGGAGGGTCAGGACCGGGTCGTCGGACACGACATCGGCGTAGGCAACGATGTCGACGTCGATGGTGCGCGGGCCCCAGCGCTCGTCACGCACCCGGTCGAAGGCCTCTTCGATGGCGTGGCCGCGCTCCAGGAGGGACGCCGGCGGCAGGGTGGTCTTCACGACGACGACCGCGTTGAAGTACGCCGGCTGGGAGCCGGGCTCGACGCCCCACGGCTCGGTCTCGTACACCGGCGAGACGGCTTTGACGCGCAGCCCCGGGGTGTCCTCCAGGGCGTCGATGGCGCCCTGAAGCGTCTCCAGACGGTTGCCGAGGTTGGAGCCGAGGGCGATCACCGCGCGGCGCGGGTTGGAGAGCGTCACATCGGCCGCGTCCACCTGCTCGACCACGGCGGCCGGCACGGGCTGTACGGTCGGGTCGCTCTGCGCGGCCCCCTGCGGATACACGCTCATACTCGGCTCCGGATGATGGTGATGGTCACGTCGTCGAACGGGACGGTGATCGGCGCGTCGGGCTTGTGGACGACCACCTCCACCTCCTGGACGCCTTCGTGCTTGAGGCACTGCTGGGCGATCCGCTCGGCGAGCGTTTCGATCAGGTCGACGGGCTCGCCCTGGACGACGTCCACGACTTCCTCGGCCACCACGCCGTAGTGCACGGTCTTCGCCAGGTCGTCGTCGGCCGCCGCGAGGCGGGTGTCGAGGCCGAGCACCAGGTCCACGATGAAGGTCTGGCCTTCCTCGCGCTCCCGGGGGAAGACGCCATGGTGCCCACGGGCCTTGAGGCCGCGCAGCGCGACACGATCCACGCGAATCACTCCTGCTGTCGTTGGTCAGACGGACATGCGGCCGCGTGCGGGCGGCTCGGTGCCCACAATCGAATCTACCTGCGGGCACTGACACTGCTCGCCCACGGGGGCTATGGACAGATCCTGACAGGCCTGGTAGCCGCCCCTACCCGATGGCTGTGGGTTCAATCCTGAAAAGCCCCCCGGCGTGCCCGGATTCAGTCCTCTTCGGGCTCGTCCTCGCCCGATTCGGCGAGCACCGGTGAGCCGTGGTGGGACCACAGTCGCCAGCCGCCGGATGTGCGGCGGAACACATTGGTGGCGACCACGAGCTGGCCGACCAGGGGGCCCAGCTCGCCGCTCTCCTCGGCGGGGCCGCCACTGAGGATGTTCTCGGTGCAGGTCACGAGGGCGGTGTCGCCGAGGATGACGACCTTCACATCGGTCAGGAAGAACTGGATGTACTCCGTGTTCGCCATGATCAGCGCGTACGAACGGAGCACTTCGCCGCGCCCGGAGAGCACCGGCCAGCCCGGGTGGACGCAGGAGATCCCGGTGTCGCCTGCCTCGGTGGCGTCCAGCCACAGCTCGGAGAGCTCGTCGAAGTCGCCCCGCTCAAGGGTCTCGTAGAACGCGGTGTTGGCGCGCTCGACCGCCTCGCTCTCGGCGCGCGGGCTCACCGGGCTCCCTCGACGGCGCGCGCCACGCGGACGGCGTCGGCGGTGGCCCGCACCTCGTGGACGCGGACCGCCCAGGCGCCCTCGTGGGCGGCTATGGCGGAGACGGCGGCGGTGGCCGCGTCGCGCTCGCGGGCGGGCGGCGGGGCGCCCTCGTCGCCGGCCAGGACGCGGCCGAGGAACCGCTTGCGGGAGGCGGCGACCAGGACGGGCCGACCGAGCGCGCGCAGCGCGGCGAGGTGGGCGACCAGGGCGAGGTCGTGCTCGGCCCGCTTGGCGAAGCCGAGGCCGGGGTCGATGACGATGCGCTCGGGGGCGATACCGCCCTCGATGACGGCCTCCGTACGGAGGCGGAGTTCCGCGACGACCTCGGCCACCACGTCCCCGTACACCGCGCGGCTGTTCATGTCCTGGCTGAAGCCGCGCCAGTGCATGACGACGAAGAGGGCGCCGGTGGCGGCGACGGCGGGGACCATCGCGGGGTCGGCGAGGCCGCCGCTGACGTCGTTGACCAGGACCGCGCCCGCGGCGATCGCCTGTTCGGCGACGCGGGCGCGCATGGTGTCCACGGAGACGGTGACGCCCTCGGATGCCAGGCCGCGCACGACCGGCACGACACGGCGCAGCTCCTCGTCCTCGTCCACGCGGGAGGCGCCGGGGCGCGTCGACTCGCCGCCGACGTCCACCAGGTCGGCGCCCGCGGTGACCAGGTCGAGGCCGTGCTTGACGGCGGTCGAGGTGTCGAACCAGCGGCCGCCGTCGGAGAAGGAGTCGGGCGTCACGTTGACCACGCCCATGACCGCGCAGCGGTCCCATTCGGGCAGGCCTTCGACGGACCCCCGCCCGTTCCACGTACTCATACGTCAAGCGTAGGCGTCAGGCGGGCGTTCGAGGACCATCCCCGGGGGCCGGGAAGAGGCGCTGGAGGAGATCGTGCAGGACGGCCCGGTCGGCGTCGCCCAGCGAGTCGAGTGCGCTGTGGGTGGCGAGCATGCCGGTCCTGACGGTCTCCACGGTCCGCATGCCGTCGTCGGTGAGGACCACGTTCTTGACGCGGCGGTCGGTCGGACTCGGCTCGCGGCGCACCAGGGCGCGTGCTTCGAGCCGGTCGATGATTCCCGTCACGTTGGAGGCGTCGCAGTGCAGCGTGGTGGCGAGCGAGCGCATGGAGGCGGGGCCGCGGCGCAGCACCGTCAGGGTCTTGGCCTGGCTGGAGGTCAGGCCCTCGTCGGCGGCGGCCGAGGTGAAGTCGCCGTAGAAGCCGGCCAGGGCGTCCCAGATGGCGTCCATGAGCGTGAGGTTGCCTGCGGCGGCGTGGCGGGTTCCAGGGGGCATGCCGCCACTGTACCCGCGACTCAAGGGAAACTTGACTACCTCAACCTTTGATGTTTACCTTCATTAAGTTGCTTGAGGTAATCAAGCTGCCATCCGCTCACGTACCTCCTCTGCCGTACGGAAGAAACAGTGACCACTAATCAACGCCCCAGCGGCGGCACCGGGCTCGTCCTGGTCCTCGGCCTCGCCGCCATGGTCGTCTCGATGATGCAGACCCTGGTCGTGCCGATCCTCGGGACCATCCAGAGCGACCTCGGCACCACCACCTCCGGGGTCAGCTGGGTCACCACCGCGACCCTGCTCTCCGCGGCCGTCTTCACCCCGCTGCTCGGCCGCTTCGGCGACATGCACGGCAAGAAGCCGACGCTGATCGGTGTGCTCGTGGTCATGGTCGCGGGCTCCGTGCTCGCCGCCACCACCAGCTCCCTCGTGCTGCTGATCGTCGGCCGAGTGCTCCAGGGCGCGGCCACCGCGATCTTCCCGCTGGCGCTTTCCGTACTCCGCGAGGAGATCCCCGCGCAGAAGCTGCACGGCGCGATGGCGCTGGTCAGCGGCACCCTCGCGTTCGGCAGCGGCCTCGCACTCGTCGGCGCCGGGCTGCTCACGCAGGGCTCGCACCCCGACTACCACCGCGTCTTCTGGCTCGCCGTGATCCTCGCGGTCCTCGCCCTGATCGCCGTCATCGTGGTCGTCCCCGCCTCCCGTACGAAGACCGGCGGACGCACCGACTGGCTCGGCGCGGCCACCCTCGCCGCCTTCCTCGTCATGCTCCTGCTGCCCATCTCGCAGGGCCACGAGTGGGGCTGGTCGTCGGGCCGTACGATCGGGCTCTTCATCGGCGCCGTGGTGATGGCCGGGGTCTGGGTCCTGGTCGAGCGCAAGGTCGCCGAGCCCATGGTCGACATGCGGATGTTCGCGCACCGACCGGTGCTCTTCACCAACCTGGCCGGGCTGCTCCTCGGCTTCGCGATGTTCTCCCAGTTCATCGGCGTCTCCTACCTGGTGCAGATGCCCGACAAGCTCACCGGGTACGGCTTCACCGCCTCCGTGCTGCGCGCCTCCGTCGAGTACCTGCTGCCCACCACGCTGGTCTCGCTGATCGCCGCGCCGCTCGGCGGGCAGCTCGTCGGGCGGATCGGGGCGCGCTTCACGCTCGCGGCGGGCGCTGCCTTCGGCGTGCTCGGCTTCGCCTGGCTGACCGGGGCGCACGACTCGACGTCGTCCGTCATCCTCGCGGGCATGCTGATCGGTGCCGCGATCAGCTTCGGGTACGCGGCGATGCCGGCGCTCATCGTGGCGTCCGTCCCGCACCACCAGACGGGGATCGCGAACGGGATCAACTCGATCTCGCGGTCCGTGGGTTCCGCGATCGCCAGTGCCGTGATCACCTCGCTGCTCGCCTCGAAGGTCATCTCCGGGCTGCCGGCCGGGGTGCCGCCGCTGCCGGCGGAGAGCCAGTTCACGTTGTCCTTCGCGCTGGCCGGGATTGCGTTCGTGCTGGTGGTGGGGGTGGCTCTGGTGGGGCTTTCCTCTGACCGGGGGGTGCGGGCGCGGCGCGTTGTGGCGGGGTCGTCGGATGCGCCGGAGGCGCAACTCGAACGCGCCTGACCTCCGGGGTGGGCCCCGCTGAACCCCCTTGGGCTCCGCCCCGGGGGGTTTTCCCACCCGCCCGCCCGTGCGGCTACTTGAGGGTGCGGCGCCCTGGGGCTGCGCCCCAGACCCCATGCGGGTTTGCCCACCCGCCCGCCCGTACAGCGCATTGAATGAGCTGACCCCTGGGGCTGCGCCCCAGACCCCATGCGGGGGCTCCGCCCCCTGCACCCCCGTTCGCGCCTGAACGGCGCTCGTCCTCAAACGCCGGACAGGCTGAAGATGCCCGAGCAACCCAGCACGGCCCCTGCACCAGCGCCGCCAGGGGCGCGGGGAACTGCGCGACCAGCCACGCACAGCCCGCGGACGAAAGCGAGTCTCTGCCGCGGTGGCCACGAGAGGCGATGCCGGATGCCCTACAGGGGCGCGAGGAACTGCGCGAGAAGCACCCACGACCCGCACCCGAAAGCCAGCCCCTCAAGGGGCGCGGGGAACGGCGCAACCAGCCACGCACGACCCGCGGACGAAAGCGGGTTCAGGGACGCGAGGAACTGCGCGAGAAGCACCCACGACCCGCACCCGAAAACCGGCCCCTCAAGGGGCGCGGGGAACTGCGCGAAAAGCGACCACGGTCCGCACGCGACCGAAGGTTTTGGGGGCGCGGGGAACTGCGCGGCCAGCCACATCCGGCCCGCACACTGAAACCCACCGGCACCCGCGCCGCACCACACTGCATCACAACGCATCACACCAAACCACACCCACCAAACCGCGCCCCCCACCCCGCCCACGAGGGCAAGGAACAAGGAGGCGCGGTGAGGAAAGCGGGGAGGGGAAGGGGGAAGGGGAAGCGGCCGGTTACAGGGCCGGCTCCGTGAAGGGGGCCTCCGCGGGGGCGTCCTGCGGGGTCTCCTTGCCCGGCGTCGGCGCGGAGCCCCGCAGGGGGACCTCCTTGACGAAGAGCGCTGCCACGAACAGGGCCACCGCGATGATCGAACCGACCAGGAACGTCCCGTGCGTACCGGAGGAGACGGCGTACTGGTACGCCTCCCGCACCGGCGGCGCCAGCTTCTTCAGGCTGGCCTCGTCGAGTTGGGCGTTGGCCAGGCTGCCGGCTCCCGACGCCGCCGCGCCGAGGCGGTGCACCATCTCGTCGCCGACCCGGTTCGTGAAGATCGCGCCCATGATCGAGACGCCGAAGGACGAGCCGAGCGTACGGAAGAGGGTAGTGGAGGACGAGGCGACGCCCATGTCCTTCATCTCGACGCTGTTCTGCGCGACCAGCATCGTGATCTGCATCAGGAAGCCCATGCCCGCGCCGAGCACCGCCATGTAGACGCCGGACATGAACCGGGTCGTGGTGGTGTCCATCGTGGACAGGAGGAACAAGCCGACCACGACGAGCGCGCCGCCCATGATCGGGAAGATCTTGTACTTGCCGCTGTTGGTGGTGACCCGGCCCGCGATCAGCGACACGGCCATCATCGAGAGCAGCATCGGCAGGAGCAGCAGACCGGAGTTGGTGGCGGACGCGCCCTGCACGGACTGCTGGTACAGCGGCAGGAAGAGCATCGCGCCGAACATCACGAAGCCGGTCAGGAAGCCGATCACGGACATCAGCGAGAAGTTGCGGTTGCGGAAGATGTGCAGCGGCACGATCGGCTCGGCGGCCTTCGTCTCGACGAAGAGGAAGCCGACGATCGAGGCGACGCCGACCGCGATGAGCTCCATGATGATCGCGGAGCCCCAGGCGTACTGCGAGCCGCCCCACGTGGTGACCAGGACGATCGAGGTGATGCCGACGGTCAGCAGGATCGTGCCGAGGTAGTCGATCCGGCCGCGGGCCCGCTTCTTGGGCAGGTGCAGGACGGCGGTGACCATGGCGAGCGCGACCGCGCCGAGCGGGATGTTGATGTAGAACGTCCAGCGCCAGCCGAGGTGGTCGGTGATGGCGCCGCCGACCAGCGGGCCGCCGATCATGGCGAGCGCCATGACGCCGGCCATCATGCCCTGGTACTTGCCGCGGTCGCGGGGCGGGATCAGGTCACCGATGATCGCCATGACGCCGACCATGAGGCCGCCGGCGCCGAGACCCTGGATCGCGCGGAAGCCGATGAGCTGGCTCATGTCCTGGGCCATGCCGCTGAGCGCGGAGCCGATCAGGAAGATCACTATGGAGGTCAGGAAGGCGCCCTTGCGCCCGTACATGTCGCCGAGCTTGCCCCAGATCGGGGTGGAGGCCGCGGTGGCCAGGGTGTAGGCGGTGACCACCCAGGACAGGTGTTCAAGGCCGCCGAGTTCGCCCACGATCGTCGGCATCGCCGTGTTCACGATCATGTTGTCGAGCATGGCGAGCAGCATCGCGATCATGAGCGCGAGCAGCACCACGCGGACGCTGCGCGGCTGTGGCCCGTCGTTCACCCCCGGGTCCGCCGCCTGGTCCTTCGATATCCCCGTCGCCATCGTCCCCAACTCCCTGAACCTGCCGTCCACCGGGTGAGGCACTTACTTGCCGCCCGGCTAGTTACCACTACACTGGGGAAGGTAGACCCTAACTAGCCGGGCGTCAAGCAAGTTAGTGATCAACCGGCACGGCCGCCGGGGGACGGCGGCCGTATGCATTCGGGAGAGCGGCATGGCCAGAGGAAACACCCGCCAGCGGATCCAGGACGTTGCCCTGGAGCTCTTCGGTGAGCAGGGGTACGAGAAGACCTCGTTGCGCGAGATCGCCGAGCGCCTGGATGTGACGAAGGCCGCGCTCTACTACCACTTCAAGACCAAGGAAGACATCATCATCAGCCTCTTCCAGGACCTCACCAGGCCCATGGACGAGCTGATCGAGTGGGGCCAGACGCAGCCGCACACCCTGGAGGTCAAGCAGGAGATCCTGCGCCGCTACAGCGAGGCCCTGGTCGGGGCGGAGCCGCTGTTCCGCTTCATGCAGGAGAACCAGGCGGCCATGCGCGAGCTGAGCATCGGCGAGACGTTCAAGGAGCGCATGCACGCCATGGTCGACCTGCTCAAGGATCCGGACGGCTCGATGGCCGACCGCATCCGCTGCTTCACGGCGCTGTTCTCGATGCACGCCGGGATGTTCGTGCTCAAGGACATGGAGGGCGACCCCGAGGAGAAGCGCACCAGCATCCTCGAAGTCGCCAACGACCTGGTCGTCCAGGCCCACCACAACGCGCGCGGTCGCTAGAACGCGGCCGGCGCCCCCCTCCCTGGGCCGGGCACCCGCTTGTCCGGGGCCCCTCAGACGGTGATGCCCACCGTCCGCAGGAAGGCGACGGGGTTGACGGCCGAGCCGTAGTTCGGCGTCGTACGGATCTCGAAGTGCAGGTGCGGGCCGCTGGAGTTGCCGGTGCTGCCCGACAGGGCGATCCGCTGGCCGGTGGCCACGCTCTGGCCCACGTGCACGCCGATGTGCGAGAGATGGGCGTACTGCGAGTACGTACGGTCCGCGTGCCGGATCACGATCGCGTTGCCGTACGCCGGGCCGTCACCGGCGCCCACCGGGCCCGCCTTGACGACGGTCCCGCCGTGCGCGGCCGCGACGGGGGTGCCGCTGGGCACCGCGAAGTCCTGCCCGGAGTGCTTGTGCGACCACATCGTGCCGCCCAGGCCGAAGCTCGCGCTCAGCGTGTAGTGCGAGACCGGGTGCACCCAGGAGGCGGCCTTGGCGGCGGCGGCCTTGCGCGCCGCGGCGGCGGCCTTGCTCTGCGCCTTAGCCTGGTCGGCGACGGCGTTCGTCGTGGCGGTGACCGCGGCCCGCGGGGTGGCGTCGACCTGGTCGGCGACCGCGACGCCCGTACCGAGGAGCGTGACGGCCCCCATCCCGGTGGCGACGGCCGCGGCACGCAGCGACGGGACGGACGGGCGGGCGGAGGAGGACGGGATGCGCCGGAACATGCGGGAGCTCTTCCATGACGGGGACGGGGTCGCCGCCGAGCGGGGCTCCTGGCGGCACTGCGGGGACCCGGCGCACAGAGCGGCACACGAGTCGGCCTCACCTTGGCAACCCACCCACCCATCCCCGCCCAAAACGCCCATCTACTAACGAAAGCCGTAATGATCAGGCCGGGAATAGCGGCGGCGCCCGCCCAACGCCCCCTAGGGGGTGTCTGGTGGATCATGGCCGGGGGTGCGGCGCCTGGCACGGCACCTCGCGGCGTTGCCGAAACGCCCCGATAGCTCCGCTATCACGACGTTCCCGCGCCTTGCGATGCACCGCACCAGGCGCCGCACCCTGACCGACCCTGATCCACCAGACACCCCCTAACGCGCCTAGTAGGACCCGCGCCGCCTGTGCGCCTTGTCACCGCGGCCGGGCCCCCGGTCCGTCCGTTTCGGGACCAAGGACCCGCCGCCTCGCTAGGCTCAGACGTCGTGGATCCCGCGCAGATAGGCCTCAAGCTGGCGATGAGCGTCGTCGGCCCCCTGGTGAAGAAGCTCTTCGTGGCCGACGGGCCCGGAGCAGGCCTGGCCGACCAGCCGGTCCGCCTCTCCTCGTACGTCTCCTTCCGCGGCGAGAAGCGCACCCTGACCGAGCCCGACCTGCGCAGGCTCGCGGCCGCGCTGGTGAAGGAAGGCGTGCGGGCCGGGGAGCGGGCGGTGCCGCCCGACGAGGAGCAGGCCGTCGTCGACGCGCTCACCGCCACCCTGTACGCGCTGGGCGAGTTGAGCCTCAGCGATGTCGAGGCGGTCGCGCTCGGCCACGAGGCGCTGGCCCGCGAGCTGCGCCGGGCGGGCACCCGCCCCGAGCGCCATCTCTCCGCCGACGCCACCTACTTCTACGAACGCCTGCTGACCGCCACCTGCCTGCACATCCTGCACTTCTTCACCCAGCGCTCGACGTTCGTCGCGTCCGGGATCGTCCAGCAGAGCAGGCGCCAGGCCCAGTTCACCGACAAGATGGACGAGTTGATCAGCCGTACGCCGCGCTCCGACGGCCACGACACCGCCTTCGAGCGTCGCTATCTGGCCCATGTCGCCCACAAACACGGCAAGTTGACGATCTACGGGCTCGACCTGACCAACTCCCCCGGCACCTGGCCGCTGGACGCGGCGTACCTGAGCCTGGAGGCGACCGGCACGGAGCCGCGCGCCGAGCTCGCCGGCCGGCTGCACGCCGCCGCCACCCGCTACGAACAGCACGCGGGTCTGCTCGCATCCCGGGTCCGCACCGCCCGCCTTCCGAGCCCGGACAAGGACCCGGCCGCCTGTGTGCCCACGCCCGCCGACCAGGCCCTTGCCGACCGCGAGCGCGTGCTGCTGCGCGGCGAGGCCGGCTCGGGCAAGACGACCCTGGTGCAGTGGCTCGCGGTCAGCGCGGCCCGGCAGGACACCGGGGAGGGGGACGGCCGCATGACGTATCTGCGCGACCGGATCCCCTTCGTGCTGCCGCTGCGCACCCTGACCCGGCACGGCGAACGGCTGCCCGCGCCCAAGGACTTCCTCGCGGCGGTGGGCTCCCCGCTGGCCGGTGAACAGCCCCCCGGCTGGGAGTCCCGGGTGCTCACGGCCGGCCGCGGCCTGGTCCTGGTGGACGGCCTCGACGAGATCCCCGACGTCGAAAGGGCCCGCACCCGCGCCTGGCTCGTCGACCTGATCGGCGCCTTCCCCGGCAACCGCTGGCTGGTCACCTCCCGGCCCTCCGCCGTGCGTGAGCACTGGCTCGGCGACGAGGACTTCACCGAGCTGACGATGTCCGCGATGAGCCCGTCGGGCGTGGCCGCGTTCATCCGGCGCTGGCACACGGCCGCACGCTCCGGCGCCGAGGACGAGGACGACCTGCTCGCGGCGTACGAGGCGCAGCTCCTGAACGCCGTGCGCACCAAGCCCGACCTCGGCCGGCTCACCACCAACCCGCTCATGTGCGGCCTGGTGTGCGCCCTGCACCGCGACCGCCGCGGCTTTCTGCCCCATGGCCGCAAGGACCTGTACGACGCCGCCCTCACCATGCTCCTGACCCGCCGCGACCGCGAACGCAGCATGGACCTGCCCGAGCTGCGCGAGGAGCCCCAGCTCCAGCTGCTCCAGCGCATCGCGTACTGGCTGATCCGCAACGGGCGCACCGAGATGGACCGTTCGCGCGCCGAGCAGATCATCGGCGAGGTGCTTCCCGCGATCCCCGAGATCGCCCGCATCGGTGATGCGGCGGCCGTCTACACCCACTTCCTGCACCGCAGCGGGCTGCTCCGCGAGCCGGGGCCCGGGACCGTCGAGTTCGTCCACCGCACCTTCCAGGACTTCCTCGGCGCGCGGGCCGCGGTCGAGGAGGGCGCCTGGGGCGAGCTGGTGCGGCACGCCGGCGACGACCAGTGGGAGGACGTCGTGCGGATGGCCGTCGCGCACGGCCGGCCGCGTGAACGCCGCGACCTGTTCGGCGAGTTGCTGGGCTTCGGCGACGACCACGACTCCTCCGCGGTCCGCATGCGGGTGCACATGCTGGCGGCGACCTGCCTGGAGCACGCGGCGGAGCTCGACCCGGCGGTACGGGCCGAGGTCGAGCGGCGTACCACCGGCTTGATCCCCCCGACGAGCCCCGCCGCCGCCCGCGTCCTGGCCAAGGCGGGCCCGCTGATCCTGGACCTGCTGCCGGGCCCGGAGGAGCTGTCCCCCCTGGGCGCCGCCCATGTGGTGATCGCCGCGTCGCACACCGGCTCCGAACGCGCGATCCCGTTCATGGCCCGCTTCGCCCGGTGTCCAGACCTCGGCGTCCGCGCACAACTCGCATGGTCCTGGGGGCAGTTCGACACGCAGCAGTACGCGGACGAGGTCATCGCCCGCCTCGACCCCACCGACCTGTACTTCTGTGTGACGTCCGAGGAACAGCTGGCGGCCCTGCGGGAGCTGGGGACCCGGCCGCTCCTTGAGGCTCGCAACGGCCTGTCACCGGACGCGCTGGGAGGGTACGCGGAGCGGGCGCGGCTGACCGGGCTGCGCCTTCGCGGGAACCCGGATCTGCGGGACCTGGCGTTCCTCGCCGGGCAGGACGCGCTGACCGATCTGACCCTGAGCGGCTGCGGACACCTCAGGGACCTCACGCGGCTGACCCGGCTGCCGCTGCGGACCCTGGCCCTGGACGCGGGCCCCCATCTCGACCCGTTCGCCCTCGCGGGCCTCGACCAGCTCGAAAGCCTGACCCTCGACGAGCGCGGCTGGGGGTGGCGGCTGTCCGACCTGCCGAGGGGAGCGCCGTTGCGGGCGCTGCACCTGCGTGCGGCCGGGCGGCCGGGCGACGGTCTGCGCGGCCTGACGCGCTTCACCTCGCTCACCACCCTGCGCCTGGGGCCGCGCAACAGCCCTCGCGACGCGTCCGACTGGACGGTGCTGGCCTGGCTGCCCGACCTGTGCACCCTGGCCGTGACCGGCCAGTCCGCGGGCGCGGCGCCGCCTTCGGCCCGGCTCGACCGGATCCGGACCCTCCTGCTGTACGGACCGTCCCAGGCCGCACTCGACCGCGTGCCCGTGCTCTTCCCCCACCTCCGGCACCTGATCACCTCCGGCGCGCCGGTCGCGCTGGACGTGAGCGCGCTCGCCGCCTGCCCCGACCTGCGGACGGTGGACCTCCATTCGGTCACCAGAAGGCCACCCGGGACCGAAGCGCTCGCCCCGGGCGTCCGTCTGACCCACGCGGGCCGCCCCGTCCTCCCCGGCCGGTGACGCACCGGCCCGGCCGCCGACGCGACACGATCCGTTCGTACCTCTGTCACAACTGCCGTGTGCAGCACGAGAATTGAGGCAACGCGAGGGGGCGCACCATGACCGACGACAATGATCACGCGTGGGACGGCATCGAGCTGGCCGACGCCATCGCATCCGTACGGGACCAGCTCACCGAGGCCGCCGCGCGGGCGACCGGGCAGCCGCTGGTCTTCGAACTGGGCGACATCCACATGGAGTTCACCCTCGAACTCCGCCGCGAGGTGAAGGGCGGCGCCAAGGTGCGGGCGTGGGTGGTGGACGCGGGCGCGGACGCGGGCCGCTCGACGGGGCGTACCCACAAGGTGTCCTTCACCCTGAAGCCGCACACCGCCACCGACGGCTCCGCCTGGAAGGTCGGCAACGACCGGCCCGGCGGGGGCTTCGCGGGCGGGCCGCGGTGAGCACGCTGCTGCCCACGACCGCCGACCGGGTCGTGGCCGTCCTGTCCGACGGGTGCCAGGGCAGCGGAATCGTCGTCTCCCCCTGGCTGGTGCTGACCTGCGCGCACAATCTGGCCGGCGCCGCGCCCGTGCGGCTCGCCCACCCCTCCATCGGCGAGGTGAGCGCCCAAGTCCTGTGGCAGGACGCCGAGTTTGATGCCGCGCTGCTCTACAGCGACGAGGAGCTGCTGCCCGGCCTCGTACGGCTCGGCGCCGTGGACACCGCGCAGTCGCTGCCGGGCTGCGAGATCATCGGCTTCCCCGACATCCAGCGCTACGGCGCGGACCGCCACCTGGACTACGACCAGTTCGTGGGCACCGTCCTGCCCGTCGCGGGCAGTCTGCGCGACGACCTGGTCTGCGAACTGCACCGGCCGCCGGCGGCCGAGCGCGCCGACGGCAGCTCGCCGCTCCTCGGCCTGTCGGGCGCGCCGCTCTTCGCGGGGGCGGTCCTGCTCGGCCTGGTCAAGGAGATCCCGCGCGGCCGGGGCCACCGCAGGGTGGTGTGCGTGCCCCTGCGTTCCGTCTTCGCCGCGCAGGGCTTCTGCGCCGCGTTCGCGGCCCTGGCCACCGTGCCGCCCCTCGAACTGGTCACCGGCGTACCCCCGGAGGACCAGCGCTATGAGCACGAGTACGCGGAGGCCATCGGCGCCTCGTACCGCAAGACGAAGATCTTCGGCCTGGACGAGCTGAACAAGCGGGACTCCGAGTGGGACCTGGACACCGCCTACCTCAGCCTGGAGGCAAGACCGAAGGCCAGCGAGCCCCCGCAGGCCGGCAGGGCCCTGATGGACAGCGCGCCGCAGCGCATCGACGCCCTGCTCGCCTCCCGCCCCCGCGTCCTGATCCGGGGCGAGGCGGGCGCGGGCAAGACCACGCTGGTGTGGTGGCTCGCCGCGCACGCGGCGGCCGGGCGGCTCGGCCCGGGCCTCGCCGATCTCAACGCGCTCGTCCCGTTCGTGGTGCCGCTGCGCAGCCTGCGCGCCCAGGGCGCCACGTTCCCGCTGCCCGCCCAACTCCCCTCCGCCGCACGGCTGGTGGTGGACGCGGCGCCCGACGGCTGGGCCGGGCGCGTCCTGAAGACAGGGCAGGCGCTGCTCCTGGTGGACGGCCTGGACGAGGTGCCGCAGGAGGACCGCGAGGAGGCACACCGCTGGCTGGCCGCCCTCCTGGACCGCTATCCGCGCACCCGCTGCGTGGTGACGGTGCGGCCCATGGCGGTCGAGCCGGACTGGCTGAAGTACGCCGGATTCGAAGAGCTGCGCCTGCTCCCCATGAACGACGAGGACATCACCGCGTTCATCGCCGCCTGGCATCGCGCGGCCCGGCTCGACAGCGGCCCGCACGAGGACCTGGACGAGCTGGAACGCGACCTGTCCGAGCAGTTCAAGCAGAACGGCGCCCTGCGCGGACTGGCCCGCACCCCGCTGCTGTGCGCCGTCATCTGCGCCCTGCACCGGCTGCGCCAGGGCTTTCTGCCCGACACCCGCTGGAAGCTGTACGAGGCCGCGCTGCGGATGCTGCTCGGCAACCGGGACCAGCAGCGCAAGGTGGAGGCGCCCGAAGGCATCGAGATCAGCGCCGAGGAGTGCACCGAACTGCTCCAGCGGATCGCGGTGTGGCTGGTGCGCGAGGGCCAGTCGGAGTTCACCCGCGAGCAGGCCCTGCGCCAGCTCAAGCGGGCCCTTTCCGGCATGGAGAACGTACGCGGCCAGGGCACCCCCGAGGATGTGCTGCGCCATCTGCTCAACCGCAGCGGGCTGCTCCAGGAACGCGCCGACAACGTCTTCCAGTTCACCCACCGCACCTTCCAGGACTTCCTCGCCGCCAAGGAGTTCGTGGAGGACGGCCACCTGAACGAACTACTGCGGCACGCGTCGGAGGAACAGCAGTGGCAGGACGTGATCCTGCTCGCCGCCGGGCACTGCGGCCGCCGCGACCGGCCCGTCCTGGTCAACGGGCTCCTGGACGCCGGCTCCCGGCAGCACGCCCCTCAGGACAAGGCGAAGATCCAGGTGCTCGCGGCGCGCTGCGCCCAGCACGCCGCGTACCTCGACGAGACCACCGCGCGCCGGGTCGGCGAGCACATCAGGGCGCTGTTGCCGCCCCGCGACCTGGAGACGGTCACGCTCCTCGCCCGCCTCGGCCCGTCGGTGCTCGCCCACTTACCGGCCCCGGGCGCTGTGGCGGGCGAAGCCCTCGTCCACGTCGTCGGGCTCATCAATCACGTCGGCGGCACGGAGGCCGTCGACCACGCCCGGGCCTGGGCGGCGGCACGTCCGGGGGCGGCCGGCCTGTTCGCCACCGAGTGGTCGCGCTACCCGGCGGAGCGCTACGCCCGTGACGTCCTGGCCCACCTCGATCTGCGCGAGGTCCGGCTGCATGTGGAGACCCGCTGGCAACTGGCCCAGCTCCCGCACGTCCCCGACGCCCGCCGGCTGTGGATCACGATGCCGCCCGACCTCACCGCGGACGAGCTCCACGCGGCGCTGCGCGGCCGCAGCGTGAGGGCCCTGCGCCTGAGCGGCACTGAGCGCCTGCCCGACCTCGCCTTCCTGCGGGACAGCGCGGAGAGCCTTGAGGATCTGGAGGTGCTGCGCGGGTCGGGCCTGCGCGATGTGTCCCAGCTCGCCCGGCTGCCGCGGCTGACGGCGCTCGGGCTGCTCGACACACCCGCCCAGGAAGTCGACCTGGCGCCGCTTGGATCCGCTCCCGCGCTGCGCACCCTGGTGTTCGGCAGCAGCACCGACCTCCACCTCGCCCAGCTGCCGGTGCTGAGCGGCGTCACCACCCTGCACCTGGAGGCCGACCAGGTCGCCGGCTTCGACGCGCTGAGCCGCTGGCCCGCCCTCAGCCATCTGGAGCTGGCCCCGTCGTCGTCGGCCACCACCAGACGGCTGCTCGCGTACGTGCGCGGGCGCCCGGGCATCGGCCGGCTCGGGGTGGCGCTCAGCTCGGTGGCCGCGCTGGCCGGGGTCGCACCGCTGCCCGGCGTGCGCCACCTCGACCTGTGGCTCGCCAACTCCGACGGCGACCTCGGAGCCGTCCTCACGGTGTTCCCCGCGCTGGCGACGGTGGACCTCGCGGTGGGCACCGTCCAGGCGGGCTCCTGGAACCCGGCCGCCCTGCTGCGCCGCCCCGGCCTGACGATCACCGTCAACGGCGGCCCACCCGCCCCGTAGTAGCGCTTCGTTGGGTTGCGCCGGATAGGTGACCGTCTGCCCCCTTTACGAGGCGATGCCGACCCGGGGCCGGATCATGACGGTGAGGAGCGGGGACGTCGGCGAGGGCTGGCTCTGGCCGATGTCCTCGTATCCCCACGAGCGGTACAGCTGATGGACCTTGCCGTCCCCAGCCGCGCCGTTGACCATCAGCGTCACGAACTGCTCGTCGCGTGCACGGAGCAGTCCGTCGTGGATGCGGCGGGCGGTGCCCGTGCCGCGCCAGGGCGGACGCACGCCGATCTCCTTGAGCGCTGCCGCCGGCTGCCCGGTGTACGCCTCGTCCGGTTCGGGCTGGGTGCGCTGCCAGTACCGGTCACCGTGCTCGATGCGGTTGGCGTAGGCATACCCGACAGGCTCGTCGTCCACGTAGCCCATGACGGCCAGGAATCCGGGCTCCGCACTGTGACGGTCCAGCCGTTCACCGAAGGCGGTGACCGCGTAGTTCGGGAGATGGAGCAGGGGCGCGCGTACGTCGGCGTAGACGTCGATCAGGTCGCTGCGCACCTGGTCCAGCGTGGTGAATTCGCGGAGCTCGATTGCCGGTGCGGTGGTCATGCCGTGATCCTCCAGGCGGCCGTGTGCTCTGTCCAGGCGTCCACGAGCGGGCTGCGAGGTGCTTTCGCACGCAGCGCGGACCCGAACTCTCCAAGCATGCGGGACACCCGGGCGTGCTGGGTAGCGGCTGCGGTGGGGACGGTCATGGCCGCCCTGGTCGCCGCATCGGCGTCGCCTTGGGCGAGTTGGGCGTGTGCCAGGCGTGTGGTGGTGATGGCTCGCGAACGAAGCATGTGGGGGCGGAGGGTGGCCAGGCAGTGGTTCGCGTGCAGTTCTGCGGCCGGGTAGTCCCCGAGGGCCAGGTGGGCAGAGAGCGCAAGAGAGTGCAGCTCGGCCCGGTCGTAGAAGGCGACCAGCCACGTCGGGCGGTGTGCGGTGGGGTCGGCACGGTCCATGGCGTCGCCGGCCTGCTCGAAGGACCGGCGGGTGCCGGTGCGGTCCTGGGACGCGCCGAGGATGGCCGCTTGCCGAGCCAGGCCAAGGGACGCGAACATCGGGTCTCGCCTGGTGATGTGCAGGTTGCGGGCGACATCGTTCGCAGCGAGTGCGTCGGCCTGACGCCCCATGTGCCGGTACATCGTGCCGGCATGGCTCCAGATGCGGAACTTGATCGCCTGGTCGCCGGACATCTCGGCGAGGGCCTGGGCCTCGCGCATATGGGCTTTCGCCTCGTCGTAGCGTCGGCCGTCGATCGCTGCCCACATCGCGGAGGAACGGAAGGCGGCTGCCGCGGCGTAGAGGTTGGCGCGTACGCGCTGGGAGGCGCTGCCGGAGTTCTGAAGGTTCAGAGCTTCGTCGGCCAGAGAGGCGGCGCGCCTCTCGATGCCGAGCTGTCCGCCGTGGCGGTGGTCGCTGGCGATGATCTCGGTGAATCGGCGCTGGAGTCGATCGACATCCTCCATGCCGATACGGCGCGGGGTGGAGCCGGGAACGGCAGCGGCTGCGGCGGCGGCAAGCCCGCCGCTGACGAGAGTACGGCGCTTCAAGTCGGAGTCCTCCTGCTCTGGTTCGGGAGCGGGCACAGCTCGGCCCCGTGGCGCAAACCCTAGAGCGGCGATGGGGAGGTTGGTGACCTCCTCCAGCGCTCGGCGGGTAAGCGACTTGGGCCACTGGATGCGGCCGGATTTCCAAGCGCGGACCGATGAGCCGTCGCATCCGCCGGGGTGTCCCGTCAGCCGTTCAACAGCCCGATTCACGGCCTCCGCCATGGTGTTTGAGCTGTGCCCGTGCTCTGTCATCCACGTTTCCAGAAGGACGTTGCGCGCGGTGTCCATGCCCGCACGGTAGACCCGGCGCGTTCGCGCTGTCTGGCAAACGGACGGTCAAATCTACCTAAGTGTGACAGCGCAGTACTCCGCACATCAACCTATCCGCCTGCTCCGGCCGGGAGTTGCCTGGGTGTTGGAGCGTCCGTCGGGCGCGCCGACGCGCCGACCAGCCCCATTGACCCGAGCGGGAGTGCAGAGCAATGCCGCACATGCGTATGCGACATGACGGGCCCTCAAGTCCCGTGCAGCCGGACGCGAAAGCCGTGGTGGCCGCCGCCGAGCGGCGCCTGGCGGCCGGGCACTTCCTGGTGTCCGCTGCCCCGTCCATCCCGGCCGCCCTGACCGAGTGGAAGACGGAAGGGGCGGCATGGCTGCGTCCGGGTCTCCTCTTCGCGGCGGTCACAGTCCCCGCCTCGATCGTCCGCGCGGCGGTCGGCGGCTACAGCCCGCAGTCGCAGGATCGGCGCATCCACGACGCCTTGGACGGTCCGGTGTTCTTCCAGCCCGCCGACTTCCAGGGAGAGGGCGCCTTCGTGGCGCTGCTACCTGCCGGCGTGGCCCGGTCCTGGAGAGTGCGGAGTTCGGTGCTTCACCCGTCGCGCGCCCTGCTCCTGGTTCCCGCTCCTGACCGCTGTGAGCCGGACGCGGAGGGCCCTTGGTGGGTGCGTCCCCCGGACGGTGCGGGCGAGTTCTGCTCGCGCCCGTCGGTGGAAACGCTCGTGCACATGGGCCGGCACAACGTCAGCCGGACGGATGGGGACGTGCGATGACGGCCGTAGCTGATTCCGTCGCGGCGTGGAGTGTGAGCGCCGGCGTCCAGCCCGTGAGGAACGGTGCGCGCATGGTGCTGCCATCCCCGACCGATGAACCCGTCTACAGCCAGAACCTTCCGAGGACTCCGGAGGCGGCGCACCACGCGCGGCGTCTCGTGCGTTCCGTGCTGCGCAGGTGGGGCCTGGACGACCTGGAGGAGGAGGCCGAGCTCGTCGCCGTCGAGCTGATGTCGAACGCGGCTCGTCACGCCCGCTTCGACAGCGTCCGGCTGACCGTGACGCGCAGCGGCGAGCACCGGGTGTCCGTGGCCGTGACCGACCGGTCGCGGGTGATGCCGCACTTGGCCGCCGCTGGTGACGATGACGAAGGGGGCCGCGGTCTGGCAATCGTGGACGCCCTGAGCAGCGGGCGTTGGGGGGCCGACCCCCTGGGCTGGGGCAAGCGGGTGTGGGCCGAACTGGGCGATCGAGGAGAGCAGTGAACCGCAACGCCCAGATCCTGTACGTCCTGTCCGTATCCGCTCTGCTCGGCGCGCTCGCACTCGGTGTCTGGAGCCGGGCCGGTGGCTGACACGAAGTGGAGCGTCGGCGACTGCTGGCGCTGTGACGCCGTGGACCTGCCGGTGATGTGGCTGGGCCCGGTCCACTGCCCGAACGAGGGGGACGCCCCGTTCCATGCGTGCGAGCCGTGCATCCGCCGGCTGGAGGACCTGGTCCGCGCGCACTACCGCCGAGTCGACGCCTCGGCCTGACGCCCCCGTTCCCGGATGCGCTACGTCCGGGAACGGGTCCATCTACCGGGATCTCATGAGGAGGCAGCCGGTGACCCTCGCTGCGAGCGAGAAGAAGGCGGTGAGTGCGGCGACGCTGCACACCGCGAGCCGATGGCGCATCAGCAGAGCGCTGGAAGAGCTGTGGCCGGACAGGACAGCCGTCCTTGGCGCCCAGTGCCCGAGCGTCACGTCGTACGTGTGCCGGGTCACGGTGGACGGTGAGCCGCTGATCGCCAAGCACAGCTGGCTCGGCATGTCCCTGGTGTCCGTTCTGCGGGGCGCGGCAGGGACGTGGGACGACGTCCGGTCGGCGCAGAACCTTTACGCCGAAAGTCCGCAGTCCCTGGTGACGCGCGAGGCGCAGCACCTGGCGGCCATCCGCAAGCTCGGCCGGCCGCGCGTGTGCGACACGGCCGGTGTGCACGGCGGAGTGCTGGTCACGCGGGAGGCCGAAGGGACATCACTCGCGGCCGAGCTGGTCGCGCATCCCGCGGACACGAGTGACTTCCTCGAGGCGGCGCTGACCGCGCTCCGCGATCTGCACGGGCCCGCCGGGGCGCGGCGCCTGAGCGCGGTGTCGCCGATCGGGGAGCGGTCCGTCATCGGCGTGTTCCGCCGGAAGTTCCTCGGTCCGAGGTCAGCCGGCTATCTGCGCGAGCTGGGCCAGGACAGCGGGCTGCCGGAAGACGAGCGCCAGGAGGTGGCCGAGCTGGTGCGCCGGGTGGTGGACCGGCTGGCGCGGCTGCTGGGGGCGGTGTCGTCGCGCCGGGAAACCGTGGTGTTCGGGGATCTCAAGCCCGAGCACGTGTTTCTCGACGGCGGCGGCTGTCTCCGCTTCATCGACCCGGCGGTGCAGTGGGCGGCAGGGTCTGAGCCGGACGTGGCGAAGTTGACGGGCCGCACGCTGCTCCTGGCCCTCGGGCATCCCGACCCGGAGGTCCGGCGGCAGATCGTGGACGGCGTGTACTCGACCCTGTCGCGGCATGTGGCCGTGCTGTCCGCCGGACCAAACCGTGACGCTCGGCTCCGGGAGCTGCTGGTGCTGTGGCTCATGGACACCGTGAGCATCCTGAGCACCTGTCTCAGTGCCCCGCCGGATCTGCCGCTCGCCAACCACCAAATCTCGCTCCTCGCGATGGCGCGCATGGTCGCGCGCATGGTGGACGCGGCGAGTGCGCTCCTGGTCGGATCGACGGCAGGGTTCCGGCTCCTGGACGTCGTGGTCGACCAGGTGGACATGGTCGCTGGAGGCCTGCCGTGAGCGGCCCGGTTGTGGGCATCGTTGGCGCTGGAGCGGTTGGCCAGGCCGTCGCGACGGGACTTGTCGCCGCAGGCCTGCCGGGACGGCTCGTCGTCGTGGCGCGGAAGGCCGTCCAGGTGCAGGGGCTGACCGCCGACCTCCAGGACCTCGCTCTTACCGCCGGGGTGTCCTCGCGGGTCGACGCCGGCGAGGTAGCGGACCTACACGGCTGCGACGCGGTGGTGATCGCGCTGCGGACGGATTTCACGAACACCGCGGCGCGGGACATCCGGCGCGGCGGCGCGGCGGCGAACGCTCCCGCGCTCGCCGCACTGGCGCGCGAGCTGCGCGGATACGGCGGGACGGTCCTCGTGGTGACGAACCCGGTGGACCTCATGGCCCGACTGTTCGCCGACGTGTCGGGCTGCTCGCGCGTCTTCGGGATCGGGTCGAACCTCGACTCGGCCCGGTACCGCCTCCTGCTGGCCCGCTACGCCCGG
The DNA here is from genome assembly GCF_043200435.1 of Streptomyces sp. NPDC048416. Classification (NCBI taxonomy): domain Bacteria; kingdom Bacillati; phylum Actinomycetota; class Actinomycetes; order Kitasatosporales; family Streptomycetaceae; genus Streptomyces; species Streptomyces sp. NPDC048416. The sequence continues at coordinate 1,791 of NZ_JBICXU010000038.1, read as the reverse complement.
GTGTCGCCGGACCTGGTGCACGGCCATGTGATCGGTGAGCACGGAGACCGGGCCGTGGTGTGCGCGTCGACAACCACCGTGGGCGGCGGCGCCTTCGAGGTGCCGGTGCGGTCCCTGGTAGCCCACCTTCAGCGACGGCCGGCGCTGATCCGTGACGGCATCGGACGTACTCGCTGCGGGCCCGCCGGTGCCGTGCTGTCCACGCTCCGCAAGGCCCTCGGACTGGCCGACGGGGTAGAGGAGCTGTCCGTGCCGTACGCCGGCGTCTTCCTCGGGATCCCGCTGCGCTTCACGGCGGGCACGCCCCAGGGGTGCCTGCCTCCCCTCACTCTTTCCGAGCGTCGTTGTCTGGATGCTGCCGCGAGCAGCCTCCGCGACGCGTACACCCAACTCCCCGCTCCTATCGAGAGGACAGCTACATGATCACCGCAACCCGTCTTGAGCCGGCGACCGCCGCCGTCACCGTGCTCAGCAACCGGCGGGAGGTCACGGACTGGGCTCAGCGCTACTTCGGCCCGTGGTGGAATGCCGCGCCTGTCGAGCCCACCGCAGTGAGCGCCGAGGGCGTGGTGATCGCAGACGTCGACCCGGGCGAGCACGACACGATCACGCGTCTCGTGTTCGACGGGCGGCTCAACGTGAGCGTGGACTTCGCCAAGCATCGTCTTCGGGCCGCCCGGGACGGCGACGACGTCATCGCCACGTCCGCGAGCGAGGGTGTCGCCTACCGCAGCAGCCCGGCCAACGGGCGGTTCGTGATGGCCACCATGGAGGACGTGCAGCCGCTCGCTCTGGCGGCGGCCCGCGTGGCGCGTGAGGCGATCCGGGGTCAGCTGCTGCGCGCGGGGTGGGCTGTGCTCCACGCCTCGGCGGTCGTGCGGCCCCGGGACGGCGCGACGATCCTCACGTTCGGCGACAAGGGGGCGGGAAAGACCACCACGGCGCTGCTGCTGGCATCCCACGGCTGGGAACTACTGGCCAACGACCGGGTGTTGGTGCGGCCGACCGAGCAGGGCGTCGAGGTGGTGCCGTGGCCGTCGGCTGCGGCGCTCGGCCTCGGCCTGCTGCACTCGCTCGGCTGGGACGTCATCGCGCGCGAGCACCTGCGGGCCGGCGGCTCCTTCCACCCGACCCAGCACGAGGCGGTCACCACCTCACTCATGAGGGGCAGCAGCGAGCCGCTGTGGGAGTCCGCCAGGAGGGAGCGGAAGGTGCAGGTGTTCCCGGATCAGTTCCCGAAGCTGTTCGGCGTGCCGCTGGCCACCAGCGGACGCGCTGCCGCGGTGCTGTTCCCCGAGATGGACCCCAGCGGCGTCCCGGACGTTCTGGACGAGCCGCGCTCGCTGGGGGAGGCCGACTTCATGTCGGGGTCGACGGAGGACCGCTACCCGGACCTTTTCGACCAGTGGCACGGCATCGAGGGCGGCGGCCGGGAGAGCGTGCGCCACGTCGTGGGGACTCGCTTGGCCGCGCTGCCTCACCGCGCGGTCCGTCTCACCCACGACATCCCGGCGAGCACGGCCGTGCTCGCCAAGGTCACGGACTCGATCTGACCGGCGGCGATCGTAGGGAGAACGACCGGCACGATGACAACCAGGGCCCCACGTTGGACGTGATGACGTTCCATCTGGGATACCCGGGTACGACCGGGCCCGGCATCGTGACGTTCCCGACGATGACGGCACGGAGCCCACTTGGCTAGGGGGTGTCTGGTGGATCAGGGTCGGTCAGGGTGCGGCGCCTGGTGCGGTGCATCGCAAGGCGCCGGAACGTCGTGATAGCGGAGCTATC